>NZ_JBVVQF010000003.1:233343-292309 GCF_055811815.1 Mesorhizobium sp. WSM4836 | reverse complement strand
AATCCCTTCCTGGTGCTCACATTCCGCGGCTGTTTCTGGCCGCTGCTCACGCCTGATCGTGGCGCCGGGGCGCCCCGCCCCCTCTCCGGCCGCTTCGCGCCCACCCCTCCCCCATCAAGAATGGGGGCGAGGAAACGCCAATCGCCGAAGCTGCGCCCTCGCAAGACTTGGGTTCCTCGCCCCACAAAATGGGGAGAGGTGGTTTGCGAAGCAAACCGGAGAGGGGTCTTCCTTGGCAACGCTGCGCCTTTCGGGATGCGCAAATGGCGCACCCCATTCCACCCATCTCCCCGCCATGCCATGTTCCCCCGCGTGGCCGGGCAGGCCGTTTCATTCCGGGGGGAATCATCATGTCCTACGCTTTCGCGCGTCGCGCTGCCGCGGCGCTTTGCCTTGTCGCGTTGTTCGTGCCCGTCGCGCATGCCGGCAATGTCACTTTCGAGATCAGGAACAGCCATCCCAACGCCATGCGCGTCGAGCTCTACAGCCAGGAGCGCGATCATGTCTGGCCGGGCAACAATCAGGATTATTATCTCAATGACGGCGAGACCAAGTCGATCCCGCTGTCCTGCAATGACGGCGAATCGATCTGCTACGGCGCCTGGGTCGACGGCGACGAAAATGCCTATTGGGGCGTCGGCCCCGGCAACACGGAAAAATGCGACGATTGCTGCTACACCTGCAGCGGCGGCGAGACCGAGGAAATCGATCTGGTTCCGTGACGTGGCAGATCTCCCCGTGAGGGGAGATGGCCGGCAGGCCAGAGGGGGTCGGTACGTCCTGATGCGACGTCCCATCGCGGACAGAAGATGCCGGCGCTCCACGCGCAACGACCCCCTCTGTCGCCTTCGGCCACATCTCCTCCTCGAGGGGGGAGAGCGCCGCCCCGCCAATCTCGGCCGGCAACGCCGGAATTCAAAGCTGAAACAAAAAACCCGCCTCGGCGGGCGGGTCGTTGGAGCCAATTGGCACCATACCCAGATTAGTAGCATAGCTGCCGGCACAAAGCAAGAACAAAATGTGGCGCGGCGGCAAAAAAATGCGAATTCCCTTCCCCGCCCGCGCTTTGCCCCCGATCCTAGAGAGGCTGCCTTGACGCCGTCCGGGCCGCCGCCATAGCGTGAGGCATCAGGGAGATGCACCCATGGCCGGCATGGTCGAAGGCGAGAAGATCGATATCGGCTTTTCCGGGCGCCGCTGCATCCATTCGCGCAATTGCGTGCTTGGTGATCCGCATGTCTTCATGCCCAATGCGCCCGGCCAGTGGATCCACCCCGAGGCGGCCAGCGTCGAGAAGATCGTGGCGCTCGCCGAAGCCTGCCCGTCCGGCGCTATCACCTATGTCCGCAAGGATGGCGGGCCACAGGAACAGCCGCCTGTGGTCAACACCGTGCGCATAAGGGAAAACGGCCCGCTGGCCGTCCATGCCGAGATCGTGCTGGGCGGCGAAACGTTTTTCCGCGCCACGCTCTGCCGCTGCGGCGCCTCGGAAAACAAGCCGTTCTGCGACGGCAGCCACGCCAAAGCAGGCTTCACCGCCACCGGCGAACCGCCGCTGAAGGAGACGCCGGCGCTGGAAGCGCGGGATGGCCCGCTCACCGTCACGCCGACGACCAACGGCCCGCTCAAGCTCGAAGGCAATGTCGAAATCGTCACCGGCACCGGCCACACGGTCGACCGGACCCAACGCGCCTTCCTCTGCCGCTGCGGCCATTCGGCCAACAAGCCGTTCTGCGATGGCTCGCACAAGAAGGTGGGGTTTGTCGGGTAGGAGGGCTGGGCGGCCAAGCTGCCAATCTCCCCCCTCGTGGGGGAGATGTCCGGCAGGACAGAGGGGGGCGCCGTAGAGTGCCAACTTCACTAGCCACCGAGCAAAGGGGATAATGCCTCATACGCCATTGCCTCCAAAACACCGCGCAAATGCGCGATCGATGCGTAAGGTCATGACATCAGCTGAATTGAAGCTCTGGAACGAGCTTCGCGCGCACCGGCTGATGGGACTTGGCTTCCGGCGTCAATTCCCAATCGCAGGTTACATCGTCGACTTCGCTTGCCCGGACAAGAAACTCGTCGTCGAAGCCGACGGCTCCCAGCATACCGAAGCCGATGCTGTCGCCAGCGACGATGCAAGGACAGTGCGTCTGGAACAGGACGGCTGGACCGTCCTGCGTTTCTGGAACGATGACATCGTCGGCGACATAGACAATGTCTGCCAGCATATTGTGATTGCGGCTGGGCTTGGGAGCGCGTCCTGAACCGTAGCAGGCTGCAACCGCGAAGTCGGCGGGACAGCGCCCCCCTCTGTCCTGCCGGACATCTCCCCACGAGGGGGGAGATTGGCCGTCACCACGATCATCGCCCGTGGCCCAGCCATCACGGCTTTATCGATCGGCCGGTATCCGCTAAGGGGCGGAGACGAATTCTCCGGACCCGCCAATGACCGCCAAACCCTCCCCCCTGTTCCTCGGCATCGACACCGGCGGCACCTACACCGACGCGGTGCTGTGGTCGGAAGCCGGCGGCCCCGGCGGACAAGTGCTGGCCAAGGCCAAGGCGCTGACGACGCGCCATGACCTGGCGGTCGGCATATCGGGCGCGGTCGATGCGGTGCTGCAAAAAGCCGGCACCGACCCGACAGCGATAAAACTGGTGTCGATGTCGACGACGCTCGCCACCAATGCGCTGGTCGAGGGCCAGGGCGGGCGGGTAGCACTGGTGATGATCGGCTTTGCCGAAGGCGACCTTGCCCGCGACGGGCTGAAGACGGCGCTCGGCACTGACCCGGTGGTGTTCTGCCCCGGCGGCCACGATGTGCACGGCAATGCGGCAAAGCTCGATCTTTCCGGGCTGGAGGCAGCTTTGCCGGAATTGGAAAAGTCGGTGTCCGGCTTTGCCGTCTGCGCCTATTTCGCCACCCGCAATCCGGCGCACGAGCTTGCCGCCCGCGATTTGATCCGCGACAGGACCGGCCTGCCGGTCACCGCCAGCCATGAACTTTCGGCCAAGCTCGGCGGCCCGCGCCGGGCGCTGACGACATTGCTCAATGCCAGGCTGATCTCGATGATCGACCGGCTGGTCGCGGCAACCGAAGGCTTTTTGGCCGCGCGCAAGATTGCCGCCCCGCTGATGGTGGTGCGCGGCGACGGCGCATTGGTTTCGGCCGCCTTTGCCCGCCAGCGGCCGATCGAGACCATCCTGTCCGGCCCGGCCGCCAGCCTGGTCGGCGCCCGCCACATGACCGGCCTCGACGATGCCGTGGTCTCCGATATCGGCGGCACCACCACCGACGTCGCCGTGCTCGACAAGGGCCGGCCGCGGCTCGATCCGGAAGGCGCCACCGTCGGCGGCTTCCGCACCATGGTCGAGGCCGTCGCCATGCGCACTTTTGGGCTGGGCGGCGATTCCGAAGTGGCGCTGGAGGACGGCGCGCTCAGCCCGAAGATCCTGCTCGGACCGCGCCGCCTGGTGCCGCTGGCGCTGGCCGGCATGATCCATGGCGAAGCCGTCACATCGGAGCTGGAACGCCAGCTGCGGGCTCCCAACCCTGGCCGCATGGACGGCCGCCTCGCGGTCCGGACCGGCGTGCCGGAGCGGCTGGCGGCTGGCCTGACCGGCGCAGAGGCGAAACTCTATGAGCTGATCGGTGCCGTGCCGCTGGCTCTCGACAGATTGCTGACCTCGAACGCCCAGAACGCCACCTTGAACCGGCTGGTGTCGCGCGGACTGGTGCATATTGCCGGCTTCACGCCGTCGGACGCGGCGCATGTGCTGGGCAAGCAGGCCAATTGGGATCGGGCCGCGGCGCGTCTGGGTGCCGAGCTGTTCGCACGCAGGCGTGACGGCCGCGGCCAGTTCATCGCCGCCTCGCCGGAAGCGATCTCGGAGCGGGTGCTGACCGCGCTGACCCGCCTGTCGGCGGAAGTCATCCTCGAAACCGCCTTCGCCGAGGATGGGCTGGATGGCGCGGCAACCGTCGCCCACGCGCTGGTCCAGCGCGCCGTCGACGCGCATCCCGGCATCGCCCGCCTCAGCGTCGCGCTCGACCGTCCGGTCATCGGCCTCGGCGCCTCGGCGCCGCTGCACTATGCAGGGCTGGCCGAGCTGGTCGGCAATAACTGCGTAGTGCCCGAAGATACCGATGTCGCCAACGCGCTCGGCGCCGTCGTCGGCCAGGTCCGGGTTTCGGCCGAGGCGCGGGTCAGCCAGCCCAAGGAAGGGCTGTTCCGCGTCGCCTCCGGCGAAAGCGTGCGCGATTTCAACGACGAAGGAGCGGCGATCGCCGCGGCGGAGAAAGACGTGCGCGCCATCGCCGCCGGGCGGGCGAAGGACGCCGGCACCGACAGCGCCGAGATCGAAATCGCCAGCGAATTCCGCGTCTCCACCGTCGAGGGCCAGCGCATGTTCATCGAGGCGCATGTCGTGGCGGTGGCGTCGGGACGGCCAAGGATTGCGGTATGAGCGCGTAATCTCCCCCCTTGAGGGGGAGATGTCGCCGAAGGCGACAGAGGGGGTCGCCGCGCATGAAGCGCGACTTTCTTCTGTCGCAGAACGCCGGGCCCGGTCGGACCGACCCCCTCTGGCCGCTTCGCGGCCATCTCCCCCTCGAGGGGGGAGATCGGCAGCGAAAATGCCTACCTTCGGCCCAAGCGAATTGACCCTGTAGCCATGGCATGTCAAACGGCCGGTGCCGGCAACCCGGCCAAAGCCTTGGAGAAGCCTGATGACCGATCGCGTCGAGATCGCCGGATTGCGGATTGCCCGTGAGCTTCATGATTTCGTCGTCAACGAGGCGCTGCCGGGCACCGGCATCGAGGCGGAGGCATTCTGGAGCGGTTTTTCAGCCATCGTCCATGATCTCTCGCCAAAAAACCGGGCGCTGCTCGAAAAGCGCGATGTCATGCAGGAGAAGCTCGACCGCTGGTATCGCGACAATGGCGCGCCGCTCGACATGGAGGCCTACAAGAGCTTCCTCCGCGAGATCGGCTACCTCCTGCCCGAGGGGCCGGCGTTCGGCGTAGCTACCGAAAATGTCGACCCGGAAATCGCTTTGGTCGCCGGCCCGCAGCTGGTGGTGCCGGTGATGAACGCGCGTTATGCGCTGAATGCCGCCAATGCGCGCTGGGGCTCGCTGTACGATGCGCTCTACGGCACCGATGCCATCCCGGAGATGGACGGCGCCGAGCGAGGCAACAAATTCAATCCGGCGCGCGGCGCCAGGGTCGTCGCCTGGGTAAAAAGTTTCTTCGACGAGGCGGTGCCGCTCACGACAGGCAAATGGGCGGGGGTCAACGGGCTTTCGGTGGCCAACGGCATGTTGCGGCTGGGCGAGGGTGCCGGCGCCACCACGCTTGCCGACCTCAAACAGTTTGCCGGCTATCGCGGCGATGCCGCCAACCCCGAAGCCGTCCTGCTCACCAAGAACGGCCTGCACATCGAAATCGTCATCGACCACAACAACCAGATCGGCCGCACCGACCCGGCCGGCATTGCCGATGTCGTGCTGGAATCGGCGCTGACCACCATCCAGGACTGCGAGGATTCGGTCGCGGCTGTCGATGCCGAGGACAAGGTGCTGGTCTACCGCAACTGGCTCGGCCTGATGAAGGGCGACCTGGCGGAGGAGATCACCAAGGCCGGCAAGAGCTTTGTCCGGAGGCTCAACCCCGACCGCGCCTATACCGCGCCTGATGGCGGCACGCTGACCTTGCCCGGCCGCTCGCTGATGCTGGTCAGGAATGTCGGCCACCTCATGACCAATCCGGCGATATCGGACCGCGAGGGCAACGAGGTGCCGGAAGGCATCATGGATGCGGCGCTGACGGCGCTGATCGCGCTGCACGACATCGGCCCGCGCGGGCGCCGCGCCAATTCTCGCGCGGGTTCGATGTATATCGTAAAACCCAAGATGCACGGGCCCGACGAAGTCGCTTTCGCCGTCGAGATTTTCGATCGCGTCGAGGCGCTGCTCGGCATGGCCAAAAACACCATCAAGATGGGCATCATGGACGAGGAGCGGCGCACCACCGTCAACCTCAAGGAGGCGATCCGCGCCGCGAAAGACCGCGTCGTCTTCATCAACACCGGCTTCCTCGACCGCACCGGCGACGAGATCCACACCTCGATGGAAGCCGGCCCGATGATCCGCAAGGGCGACATGAAGCAGGCCGCCTGGATTGCCGCCTACGAGGCCTGGAACGTCGATACCGGGCTCGAGTGCGGGCTGGCCGGCCACGCCCAGATCGGCAAGGGCATGTGGGCGATGCCCGACCTGATGGCGGCAATGCTGGCCGAGAAAATCGCGCACCCCAAGGCCGGCGCCAACACCGCCTGGGTGCCATCGCCGACGGCGGCAACCCTGCACGCCGTGCACTACCACAAGGTCGACGTCCACGCCGTGCAGAAGGCGCTGAAAAGCCGGCCCAAGGCAAGGCTCGACGATATCCTGTCGGTGCCGGTGGCAAGGCGGCCGAACTGGTCGCCCGAAGACATCCAGAAGGAACTCGACAACAATGCGCAAGGCATTCTGGGCTATGTCGTGCGCTGGATCGACCAGGGCGTCGGCTGCTCCAAGGTGCCCGACATCCACGATGTCGGCCTGATGGAGGACCGCGCCACGCTGCGCATTTCCTCGCAGCACATCGCCAATTGGCTGCACCACGGCGTCTGCACGTCCGAGCAGGTGATGGAGACGATGAAACGCATGGCGGCGATCGTCGACCGCCAGAACCAGGGCGATCCGCTCTACCGGCCGATGGCGCCGGATTTCGACAATTCCATCGCCTTCCTCGCGGCCTGCGATCTCGTCTTCAAGGGCCGCGTCCAGCCCAACGGCTACACCGAGCCGGTGCTGCACGCGCGGCGGCTGGAGCTGAAGGCGCGAGAGCAGGCGGGGTAGCGCCGCGTCCCCCTCGCCCTCGAGGGGAGGGTGGCCCGAAGGGTCCTGCGTGAAGTGCGCCAACGCCCATTCTGACGATGCGCCTCGGGAAGAGCACGGCAACGCTCCGCACGCGGATCGGTATCGAAATACAGCAAGGCCGAGGGTCCCACCGCCGACCCCACCCGGCCGCTTCGCGGCCACCCTCCCCTCAAGGGGGAGGGGACGTTCCTCACGCCGCCTGCGCCATCCGCTCCGAGCTCATCCGGTAGGAAATCGCTTCGGCCAGATGGATGCGGCCGACCGTCTCGCTGGCCTCGAGATCGGCCAGAGTCCGCGCCACCTTCAAGACGCGGTGATAGGCTCGTGCGGAAAAGCCGAGCTTTTCGCTGGCGTCCCTGAGCAGCGACAGGCCGGCGGCATCGGGCATGGCGATCTCCTCGATGACCGACGGCGAGCAATGCGCGTTGGTAGTGGCGGAGGTCGCGCCGAGCCGCTCGAAGCGCTCGCGCTGGATCGTCCGCGCCCGCGCCACGCGTAGTGCCACGGCTGCACTTTTCTCGGCCCGGTCCGGCCGGATCAGATCGCTGGCCGAGACCGCCGGCACCTCGATCCTGAGATCGATGCGATCGAGCAGCGGGCCGGAAATGCGCGCCTGGTAGTCGGTGCGGCAGCGGTCGCCGCGCAAGCAGCGATAGCCTGGTTCGCCGGCCATGCCGCAACGGCACGGGTTCATCGCCGCGACCAGCTGGATGCGTGCCGGATAGGTGACGCGGTGGTTGGCCCGCGCGATCATGCAGTCGCCGGTCTCCAGCGGCTGGCGCAGCGCATCGAGCGCCTGCGGCGAGAATTCGGGAAACTCGTCGAGGAACAGCACGCCGTGATGGGCAAGCGAGGCCTCGCCCGGCCGCACGCGCAGGCCGCCGCCGACCATCGCCGCCATCGAGGCCGAATGATGCGGCGCGCGGAACGGCCGCCGGTCGGTGAGCTTTCCTTCGCCGAGCTCGCCGGCCACAGAGGCGATCATCGAGACTTCGAGCAATTCCCTGGGCGCCAGCGGCGGCAGGATCGACGGCAGCCGCTGCGCCAGCATCGACTTTCCCGAGCCCGGCGGCCCGACCATCAGCAGATTGTGGCCGCCGGCCGCCGCCACCTCCAGCGCCCGCTTGGCGGTCTCCTGGCCCTTGATGTCGGCGAGATCCGGCAGGTCGCGCGCCGAAGCATGGATGCCGGCTTCCGGCCGCGACAGAACCTGCGTGCCGCGAAAATGATTGGCGATGGCGATCAGGCTGCGCGGCGCCAATATATCGAAATCCTTGCCGGCCCACGCCGCTTCCGGGCCGCAGGCGAACGGGCAGATCAGGCCCTTGCCCTCGGCATTGGCGCCGATCGCCGCCGGCAGCGCGCCGGCCACAGCGGCAATGGTGCCGTCGAGCGATAATTCGCCAAGCACGACATAGCCGGCCAGCATGTCGCCCGGAATGGCGCCGAGCGCCGCCATCAGCCCGAGCGCGATCGGCAGATCGTAGTGGCTGCCTTCCTTGGGCAGGTCGGCAGGCGCCAGATTGACGGTGACCTTCTTCGACGGCATCGACAGGCCCGATGCATGCAATGCTGCCTGTACCCGCTCGCGGCTTTCGGCCACCGCCTTGTCGGCCAGCCCGACGATGTGCATGTTGACCTTGCCCGGCGCGATCATCACCTGCACGTCGACCGGCACGGCCTCGATGCCCTGGAAAGCAACCGTGCGAACCCGCGCCACCATGTCTTCACCCCGGATGCAGGCTTTTGCCCCAAGCCTTTGCGATCATGCCGCGAACGGCGTCACCGGAGACAACCACAGATTTCCGGCGAAGGCAAGAACATTTGGGGAACGGCTGAACGGAACGGCTGCAATGGTTTGCAACGCGGCCGCTCCGAGGCGAGCCTATTTCCGCTTCTCCTCCACCGCATCCCAGAACAGGCTGGCGATGTCGGCGCCCCCAAAACGCTGCACTTCGCGTATTCCGGTCGGTGAGGTCACGTTTATCTCGGTCATGTAGTCTCCGATGACGTCGATGCCGACCAGGATGAAGCCGCGCCCCTTCAGCGAGGGGCCGATGCGGGCGCAGATCTCGCGTTCGCGTTCCGTCAGCTCGGTCTTTTCGGCGCGGCCGCCGACATGCATGTTGGAGCGCGAATCATGCTCGGCCGGCACGCGGTTGATGGCGCCGACCGGCTCGCCGTCGATCAGGATGATGCGCTTGTCGCCAGCCCGCACTTCCTTGAGGTAGCGCTGCACGATGTAGGGTTCGCGGAACATCTGGCCGAACATTTCGAGCAGCGAGGCGAGGTTGCGGTCGGCCTCGTGCAGGTGGAAGATGCCGGCGCCGCCATTGCCGTAAAGCGGCTTCACGATGATGTCGCCGAACTCCTTGCGGAACGCAGCGACCTCGAGCGGGTCCTTGGTAATCAGCGTGTCCGGCATCAGGTCGGGAAATTCGGTGACGAAGATCTTTTCCGGGCTGTTGCGCACCCAGGCCGGGTCGTTGACCACCAGCGTCTTCGGATGGATGCGCTCGAGAATATGCGTGGTGGTGATGTAGTTCATGTCGAAGGGCGGATCCTGACGCAACAGGATGACGTCCATCTCCGATAGGTCGGTGCGGACTTCTTCGCCCAGCGAATAATGGTTGCCCTTCTCGTCGCGGACCTGCATCGCCTCGATACGGGCAAACACCTTGCCCTCGCGCAGCGACAGCCGGTCGGGCGTGTAGTGGAACAGCTGGTGCCCGCGCCGCTGCGCTTCCAGCGACAGCGCGAAAGACGTGTCGCCGGCGATCGAGACGGTGGAGATGTGGTCCATCTGGACGGCGACTTTCAGGGGCATGGCGGATCTCCGGCGGATCGGATAGGCAGCTTTGCTTGCCTGTACAGGCTCGCCGGTCATCTGCCAATCGCGACATTTTGAGGAACGGGATCAGAACTGCTACAAGCTGGGCGCCTGCCGGTCAGTTGGAGACAAAGCAAGGCTGTGCGTCATCGTTTTCTTAAGTCTTGTCGTGCAAGGGTAGGCGCCAATGCTCTCCGGCCGGACAGATGCCGCACGAGGGCTCCTGATGGAACAACGATGAACGCCGTCACCGCTATCCGCGCCGCCTCGACCAGACCGCTCGAGCTCACCATTCTCATGCCATGCCTCAACGAGGCCGAGACGCTTGCCATCTGCATTGGCAAGGCCAGGGCCTTCCTCGACAAGGCGCACGTCTCAGGCGAGGTGCTGATCGCCGACAATGGTAGCACCGACGGGTCGCAGCAGATCGCAGCGGCAAGAGGTGCCCGTGTCGTGTCTGTGGCACGGAAGGGTTATGGCGCCGCACTTCTGGGCGGCATCGCTGCCGCTAGAGGCCGCTTTATCATCATGGGCGATGCCGACGACAGCTATGATTTCAGCGCGCTGGAAGCGTTCGTTTCGCGCCTGCGTGACGGCGCCGATCTGGTCATGGGAAATCGTTTCCAGGGCGGCATCGAGATCGGCGCCATGCCGCCGCTGCACCGCTATCTTGGCAATCCGGTGCTCAGTTTCGTTGGCCGCCTGTTCTTCCGCGTCAAGACAGGTGATTTCCACTGCGGCCTGCGTGGGTTCAATGCCGAGAGCATCAGAAAGCTCGACCTGCAGACGACCGGCATGGAATTCGCGAGCGAGATGGTGGTGCGCGGCGCTCTTGCGGGCCTGCGCATCGAGGAAGTGCCGATCACACTCAGGCCTGACGGTCGCAGCCGGCCGCCGCATCTCAGAACCTGGCGCGACGGCTGGCGGCATCTGAAGTTTCTGCTGGTGTACAATCCGCGCTGGATGTTCTTCATTCCGGGCATGGTTCTGTGCGGTTTTGGCACGCTGTTTGCGGCGCTGCTTGTGTTCGGGCCGCTTAGAGTAATCGATAATCTGTCGCTCGACCTGAACACCTTCGTCGCCGCCTGTTTCATGGTGGTAACCGGCGTCCAACTCATCACCTTTGGCGCCATTTCGCGCTACTATGCCGAGATAACCGGCATCCTGCCGCGGAGTCGTAGTTCCGGCTGGTTGACCAAAACCATCAGCACCGACCGTCTCGTCGCCAACGCCGGTATCTGCTTTACCGGCGGCGTGCTGTTTTTCGGCTATGCCGTTTTGCGCTGGGCACATCTCGGTTTCGGCCCGCTGGATGATTCCGAACTCCCCCGCATCGTGGTGTTGGGTTTGAGCCTGATCGTCATTTCACTCCAGGCATTCTTCTCGGCATTTCTGCTCGGGGTCCTGGACATACCGGTGAAACGGCTGAAAGCAGGCCAGGCCAGCCAATCAGCCGAATCCGTCGCGCCTGCTGAAAGATGAGCGGGCTTGCGCGAAACTTCGCCGCGGTACGGCTTATTCGGTTCGCTATGGTCGGCATTGGCGCGGCGCTGCTGTTCTTCGTACTGTCGTGGGCCTTGGTTTCGGCCGGCTTGCCGCCGTTTGCCGGAAGCGTCATCGCCTATGTGCTGGCGTTCGTAGTGGCGTATTCGGCACAGCGCGGCTGGACGTTCGAGGGACAGCACGATCATGGCCGTGCGTTGCCACGTTATCTCGTCACCCAGCTAGTATGCGCAGTCTTTGCCGGCCTGTCCGCCCATGTCGCGGTGTCGATATTTTCTGCGTCGCCGCTGGTCATGTCAGCCATCATCACGGTCGCCGCAGGCGCGGCGAGCTATGTGCTTTCATCGGTCTGGGTGTTTCGCGACGATCAAAGAGCGGCGTGAAGGCGTACGACCGCAGCCCGCCGGTTACCGAAGCGATGCGACGAAGTGCAGACCCTTGTCGAACAGGAGGTTCGCCGGAAAGGGATATAGCGACAGGTTTTCGCGCCAGCTTTGGGCTTTGAGCCCGACCTGGCCGAAAATCGCTGCCCATTCCTGTCTGGACAAATAGTTGTAGGGCAGCCTCACATCGTGGCCCTTGTTTCCCACCCAGTCCATGAACCTGAGTGTGCCGTAGGCGAAGGGCCCGTCCCGCAGATGGTCCTTAATTACAACGCCCTTCCGGGCGACCCTTGTGGCTTCGGCGACAAGATGGCCGGGATTGTCAGTGTGGTGGAGAACGTCGACTATGGTCACCCAGTCGAACGACCCGGAAGCGGCCGGAATCGTAACGCCGTCGAAAATTTCGACGGGGATGGCCGTTCTCGGACGGACAAAAACATCAATGCCGCGAAAAGTCAGCCCGGGTTTCCTGTCCATCACCGCCTTGGCGAGCGAGCCATCGCCGCAGCCGAGATCGAGAACGGTGCCGTCGGCGCCCAGCATGACGCCGATATGTTCCGAGAGGACCCGGATGCGGCGTTGAAACACTGCCCGGCTGTGGACCGCGTTCAGTATCTTTTTTTCGACCGCCACAACACTCATGCCAGGACCGAATTGCCTATTCATTGTCTACTTTCGGGAACATATCTGTGAATGGCAAACAAAGCGTTTCGCAACATGGATTGCCTTTCGCAACGGCTTAAGGTTTGCGCAGTGAGTTCGCGCTAGGTTTCCTTTCACGAATGAGAGCAACCAAAGGCCGTCCCGTGACTCCTGTCGATGCCATGATGGCCACGCCACGCCCGTTATGGCGCAACGACCTCGCGCTTGCGCTCATCGCCGCGCTGGTGGCGTTTGCCGTCAACGCCTGGGCCGGGTTTCCGGAACTGGCCAACGCCCACGGCGACAACGACAGTCTGCTGCGTCTGGTCGAGGTTCGCGACATGCTGGCCGGACAGGGCTGGTTCGATCTGCATCAGTACCGGATGGGGCCTGAAGGCGGCTTCGTCATGCATTGGTCGCGGCTGGTCGACGCTCCGATCGCCGCCATCATCATGGCCGTATCGGCCCTGACCGGCAGCATGGCTCTCGCCGAGAATGTCGCTCAAGTGCTGTGGCCGGCGCTGCTCTTCTGCCTGACCGTATTTTTCACCGCCCGCGCCGCACGCAGCTTTGCCGGTGACGGCGCTGTGCTGCCGGCTGTCGTCGTCGGCGCCGCCGCACTGCATTTCCTCGGCATTTTTTCGCCCGGCGCGCTCGATCACCACAATGTCCAGCTGATGCTGACCATGGCCAGCCTCAGCCTGCTGCTTGAAGCCCCTACGCGCGGGCCGGCCGCGCTGTTCTCCGGGGTGTGCGCCGCGCTGATGCTGGCTGTCGGCATGGAAACTGCCCCTTATGTCGCCACCATCGGTGCCTCAGTCGCGATGCTGTTTGCCCTCGACGCCAATGGCGAGAGGCTGATCGCCAGGGATTTCGGCCTCGGCTTTGCCGGCGTCTCCGCCCTGGTCTTTGTCGCCACCATTGCGCCATCCGCGTGGGGTCAAGCGCAATGCGACGCCTTTTCGACGGTGCAGTTCGTCGTCGCAGCGATTGCCGGAACCGGCCTTGCGGCGATAGCGTCGATCGAGCCCGCCGGTCGCACGCGCGGGCGGCGGTTCGCCTCGCTTGGCCTGCTTGCACTGGCATTGGGCACTGTCGTCGTCCTTTTGTTTCCGCAATGCCTGGCAGCGCCCTATGCCAACCTGGATCCGCGCCTCAAGGAGCTATTGCTTGACCACATCGACGAGGCGCAATCGCTGTTCAAGCTGCTCGCCGAGGATCCGGCCGGGGTGGTGGCGCGCTATGCCACACCGCTCATTGCGCTCGTGCTGATGGGGCTTCGCCTTGGCCGCGGTGGCTGGCGGCGGCAGGACAGCCTTGTCGGCGCGCTGCTTGTCGTGGCCTTCATCGTCAGCGCCTGGCAGGTACGCGGTTCGACATTCTCGATCGCCTTCGCCGTTATCCCGCTTGCCGCCTGGATTGCCAAATGGCGTCAACGGGCCGAGGCCAGCCGGTCGCGCGGTGTGGCGTTGCGTATGGCTGCCGTCTGGCTGGTTTCGGTGAATGCGGTGTGGACTGGGGCTGCCGCGGCGACCTCGGTAGCCTTCGACGACAGCAACACCGCGGCCGATAATGGCGCCGACGGCGCTTGCCAGCGCATGGCGTCCTTTGCGGCACTCGGCCGCCTGCCCGCCACCAGCGTGCTGGCAATTTCCAATCTCGGATCGCCGATCCTGGCCTATTCCGGACATCGCGTCTTCGCCGGGCCTTATCATCGCAACGTCGCCGGCAACCTGCTGGCGCTCGATGCCTTCCTTGGGTCCGAGGCCGATGCCAGGACGATCCTGGCGGACCATCACGTCCGCCTCGTCGCGCTGTGCCCCGGCAGCGCCGAAAGCAGGCTCCTCGCCGCCAAGGCGCCGGCAGGCTTTCTTGCCGGGCTGATGCGCGGCAGCGTGCCGCAATGGCTTGAGCCGGTTGCCGGGACCAGCGCAGCCGGCGTCGAATTGTACCGCGTCCGGCTGGGCGGCTGATCGATCGGCGGCCGTGCGGCCTTTTGTCGGACATAAGTCCTGACAATCCACTCTTTCGCCCTTGCCCGCCCGACACGGCTGGATAGGATGCGCGCCGGCCAGACCGAGAACATTGGACCGGGAGAGAATTCATGATGCCATCGGCACGCTTTGCCGACCTCGAAGGCGTTTCGGTGCTGATCACCGGCGGCGGCTCCGGCATTGGTGCTGCCTTGACCGAAGGTTTTGTCCGCCAGGGGGCAAAGGTCGCCTTCATCGATATCGCCGACCGTCCGAGCCTGGCGCTGGCCGATCGCATGGACAAGGAACTCGGCCGGCGGCCGCTCTATCTCAAGACCGACATACGCGACATCGAGGCCTTGCGGGCATCGGTCGCCAAGGCAGCCGAGGCGCATGGTGACGTGACCGTGCTGGTCAACAATGCCGCGCAGGATGAGCGTCATGCCGTCGAAGATGTCACGGTGGAGTTCTGGGACAACAACCATGCCATCAACCTGCGCCCGCATTTCTTCAGCGCACAGGCGGTGGCGCCGGGCATGAAGCGGGCCGGCGGCGGCTCGATCATCAATTTCACCTCGACGTCGTTTCTCATCAACCATCCCGATATGCCGGCCTACACCGCCGCCAAGGCCGGCATCGTCGGCCTCACCAAAGGTCTTGCCGGCAAGCTCGGCGTCGACGGCATCCGCGTCAACGCGATCGCGCCCGGCTGGGTGATCACCGAACGGCAGAGAAAGCTCTGGGTTACCGAACAAGCGCTCGCCGCCCACGTCGCCAAGCAGTGCATCAAAGAGGTCATGCAACCTGAAGACATTGTCGGCACCGTGCTGTTCCTGGCGTCGGATGCCTCACGCATGCTGACCGCGCAGATGCTGATCGTCGACGGAGGGTTCCTGTGATCTCACCGAGCAAGGCAGCGTCGGTCGCGGCCGTCGACTGGGGCACCACCCGCATGAGGGTCTGGCTGCTCGACGGCACCGGCAAGGTTCTCGCCGAGCGGCGCGGCGACGACGGGCTGATCACCGCCCAGGCTAAGGGATTTTCGTCCGTTCTCGAAGGGCATCTCGACGCTATGAGTGCTCCCGAGGCGCTGCCGGTCATCATTTGCGGCATGGCTGGTTCGCGCCAGGGTTGGCTGGAGGCACCCTATGTCAGCGTTCCCACGCCGATCGGCGCTATCCTCGCCGGCGCTGCCCCCATCCCTGGCCAGCGCCGCGACATCCGCATCGTGCCCGGCCTTGCCCAACATCTTGCCGATGCACCTGACGTCATGCGCGGCGAGGAGACGCAGCTTGCCGGCGCCGGTTTGCCGGCAAAGGGACGCCACCTCGTCTGCATGCCCGGCACCCATTCGAAATGGGTGCTGGTCGAGGACGGCTCGGTTGCCGGCTTCGGCACCTGGCCGACCGGCGAGCTGTTTTCGGTGCTGGCCGCGCACTCGATCCTGCGCCATTCGCTGGGCGAGCCGCCGAAGCCGGTTGCCGCCGAAAGTCCGTTTTTCCGGGACCGGTGCCTGAAGGCGTTGGCCGAAGGCGGTGACATCGTCTCAAGACTGTTCTCGATCCGCGCCGCCAGCCTGTTGCAGGATCTGAAGCCCGAAGATGCCGCCGCCTGCCTGTCCGGCCTGCTGATCGGCGGCGAGATCGCTTCGGCACATCGCCGCTATGGGGCAAGTTCCGTGCCCGTCGTGCTGATCGCGTCGGGCGCACTTGGTACGCTCTATGCCGAGGCGCTCGGCCTTGCCGGGCTCGCTTTCAGGGCGGTCGACGCCGACGAGGCGGTGCGTGCCGGCCTTGCCGAGGCCGCCCGCGAAAATGGCATGATCGCCAAAAATGGAGTTGCCGTATGACCGAAACTGCACCTTTTCCAAAGCTCGAGCGGGGTCTGGTCGCGATCCTGCGCGGCCTCAAGCCAAGCGAGGCGGTGGCGATCGGCCAGGCGATCTTCGGCGCCGGCATCGAAGCGATCGAGGTGCCGCTCAATTCGCCCGAGCCCTTTGACTCGATTGCCAGCATTGTCGAAGCGCTTCCTCCGACAGCGCTGGTCGGCGCCGGCACGGTGCTCACCGCCGCCGATGTCGACGGCTTGCACAGGGCCGGCGGGCGGCTGCTGGTCAGCCCCAATATCGATGCCGAGGTCATGGGCCGTGCCATGCAGTACGGCATGGTGACGATGCCCGGCGTGTTCACGCCGACCGAGGCATTTCAGGCAATCCGGCTCGGCGCTTCGGCACTGAAATTCTTCCCGGCGAGCGTGCTTGGCGCGGCGGGCATTTCGGCGATGCGCGCGGTGCTGCCGGCCAATGTGCTGGTC
Organism: Mesorhizobium sp. WSM4836; assembly: GCF_055811815.1. Taxonomy (NCBI): domain Bacteria; kingdom Pseudomonadati; phylum Pseudomonadota; class Alphaproteobacteria; order Hyphomicrobiales; family Phyllobacteriaceae; genus Mesorhizobium; species Mesorhizobium sp. WSM4836. Next base: position 275,749 of record NZ_JBVVQF010000003.1, on the reverse strand, counting down.
GGCGCCGTCGGCGGCGTTTCAGATAAGGATTTTGCCGGCTACAAGGCAGCCGGCGTCAGCGTCTTCGGTCTTGGCTCCAGCCTGTTCAAGCCGGGCATGGGCGTCGACGAAGTGGCAGCACGGGCGAAGGCCGCAGTTCAAGCCTGGGACGCGGCGTTTGGAGTGGCATGATGAGCGAGACAATCGTTTCGGTTTTTTCCGACCATGTCTGCCAATTGGGCGAGGGACCAACCTATGACCCTGCCACCGACACGCTCTACTGGTTCGACATCGTCAACGGCCAGCTCCTGGAAAAGCGTCTGTCCGGCGGTGCGGTCAACATCCACGAGCTCGCCCAGATGGCCAGCGCCATCGCAATCATCGACGACCAGCGTCAGCTGATCGCCACCGAGACCGGCCTGCATGTCCGCGACGTCGCGACCGGCAAGCTGACGCTGCATACACCCATCGAGGCCGACAATGCGGTCACCCGCTCGAACGATTCACGCGTTCACCCTTGCGGCGCCCTCTGGGTCGGCACAATGGGCAAGGGCGAGGAGAAGGGCGCCGGTTCGATCTACTGGTTCTTCAAGGGCGAGCTGCGCCGGCTCTATGCGGATATCACGGTGCCCAATTCGATCTGTTTTTCCGAAGATGGGTCGATCGCCTATTACACCGACACCAGCACCGGCCTGTTGATGCGCGTCGGCTGCGATCCGGCGACCGGCCTGCCGGTTGGCGAACCGAAGGTCTTCGTCGACCACCGCTCGGCCAAGGGCTATATCGATGGTTCGGTGCTCGACCGCGACGGCATATTGTGGAACGCTTGCTGGGGCGGCAGCGTCGTCGAAGCCTATGGACCCGACGGCAAGCTTGTCCGTTCGGTGGCGATGCCGGTCACGCAACCGTCCTGTCCGGCTTTTGTCCGCGGGAGTGCCGACCGGATCGCGGTCACCTCCGCCTGGTCGGGCAAGAGCGAGAAGCAGCGCCTGCTCGACCCGCAAGCCGGCATGACATTCATGCTCGACATTCCGGTCAATGGTCGCTTCGAGCCACGCGTGCTGATTGGCTGACCATGATCGCGAACCTTTGGTTCGGGAAAGATCATGGTCAAACAAGAGATGGTGCACTTGCTGTCGTGCTGGCGTCCGGCTGACGTCGGTTGCGCGAAAGCCGAATACGCTCGCTGTGCGATGCTAGGCAATCGTGCCGCCAGGAGCCGTTCCACCCATGTCAACCCGCAAGCCGAAACTGATCCTGGTTTATGAGCCGGAAAAGGCCTGCTTCGACCGGCTGGTCGCCGATAACCACGTGCCGGAGCGTGCCGCCGAAATCGCCTCCTATCTGGCGCAATCGACCGACATCGCTGCTGAATTCGACGCACTTGCAGCCGCTTGCCAGAAGCGCGGCCTGACCTTCGCGCCGGTGGCGCTCGACGATGCCGCGACCGTTCTCGCCAGCGAAGTTCCGAAGGCCACGCTTGTCTGGACGCTGACCGACGGCATTGCCTATTTCCGTGGCGGCGCGGCACCAGCTCTGGCACGGCTGAATGGCCTGAAGGCGATCGGTGCCGACGATGCGTTGTTCGCGCTCTGTCAGGACAAGTTCCGGTCCGGCGCCGTGCTCGGCGCGCTCGGCCTGCCGGTGCCGCAGGCGGGCCTTGCCCGTGACGGTGCCTGGCTGGTCGCGCCACCGGCCTCGCCCGCCGGCTGGTTTGTCAAGCCGAACCGGCTCGGCGCCAAGATTGGCATCTGGCCGGATTCGCATTGCCACCATCTCGGCCATGCGCTGGAGCTTAGCCGGCGCGTCTTCGCCGCCTATCGCGACGATGTCGTGGTCCAGCCCTATGTCGCCGGACGCAATGTGCGGGCCAGTTTTCTCGGATTGAGGCCGGATGCCGGCGTCGAGGCGCTGGGCATCGCCTTTGTCGATTCAAACGGCGATTTCCAGACCATGCTGGACAGCCTGGCGCTTTACGGCGATACCGGCGCAGTGGCGAAAGCGTCGGGAACATACACAGAGCCGGCGCTGCTGCCGGTCGCCGACAGCCAGCCTCGAGCCGATGCAAGAATCCGTCGCATCGCCGAAAGCTTGATGGTCAGGCTTGGCCTGCGGGATGTGTTTTCCATCGACTTCCGGGTCGAAGCCGACGACAGCGTGCACCTCATCGAGTTCGAGGTCTGCCCCGGCCTGCCCTGCTTCGATTTCCGCGATTACTGTCGCCGGCAATGGGGCCTGAGCCTCGCCGATGCGATGGCTGAAACCGCGATGAACCGACTTCTCGCCTAAATCCCCTCGACCAGCACGATTTCGCCATCAGCCACCTTCTGGCGGATCGCGACGGCGCGCTGGTATTCGGGCGAGTGGTAGCAGTCATGCGCCGCCGCGAGCGACGGAAACTCGATGATCACGTTGCGGTCGCGGCCCGGCCCCTCTGCCTTCTCATGCGCGCCGCCGCGCGCCAGGAACTTGGCGCCGAAGCGGTCGAAGGCCAGCTTGGCGGCTGCGACATAGTCCTTGTAGCGTTCCGCATCGCGTACATCGACGCGAGCGATCCAGTATCCCTTGGGCATGGCTTTTCTCCGGGTCTTTGGCAGAGCATGGACCGATTTTGAAAGTCGCTCCGGCGAGTGGGCTGGGGTGTTTTCGAGAACCGGAGCGGAGCGTACTGAAAGTACGTGAGCACCGGAAGCGGAGAAAACGCCGCCAGACGGCCGCCGGAGTAGAGTTTCGGAATTGGTCCTTAGGCCGAGCGCATTTCATCGAGGATGGCTTCCGCCGCCGCCCGCCTGTCGGTGGCGCCGACGATCGGCCGGCCGACGACGAGATGGCTGGAGCCGTTGCGGATCGCTTGGCGCGGCGTCACCACGCGTTTCTGGTCGCCATGGTCGCTGCCCGTCGGCCGGATTCCCGGCGTCACCACCGCCAGGTCGGGGCCGACGATGCGGCGCACCGCCTCGGCTTCTTCGGCCGAGCAGACGATGCCGCCCATGCCGGCATGCAGCGCCTGCTCGGAGCGCCTCAGCACCAGCGTATGCGGATCATACTCATAGCCGGCGTCGATCACGTCCTGCTCGTCCATCGAGGTCAGCACGGTAACCCCGAGCAGGCAAAGGTCGCTGCCCTTCGCAGCCTCGACCGCCGCCTTCATCGTCTTCGGATACGCGTGGATGGTCAGCATGCTCATGCCCATCCTGACAATGTTGTCGACCCCCTTGGCCACCGTGTTGTCGATGTCGAGCAGCTTCATGTCGAGAAAGATCCTGGTGCCGCCGCCGGCCAGCTCGCGGGCGAAGTCGAGCCCGCCGGCAAAGGCGAGCTGGTAGCCGATCTTGTAGAAGGAGACGATCCCGTCGAGCTCGCGCACAGCCTGCTCGGCTTCCCTCAGCGTCGGCAGGTCGAGGCCGACGATCAGCCTTTCCTGCATCGTGTCGGCATGCGCGGCCTCCGGGATCATGTCTCGATCCGCGTCGACAGCATGCGCGAGGTTTCGATCAGCGTGCGGCATAGGTGCTCCATCGATTGGTGCAGTCTCTCATCCCTGAAGTTGCCCTCGTCGTCGAAGGCGTTGCCGCCCTCCGGTACCGAGCATTCCGGTGTCACCACCTCCATCCGGCAGCGCACCAGCACGGCGCGCAGATGGTTGATGCAGCGTATCCCTGCGAAGGGTCCGTTGGAAGACGAGCAGAGGCCGGCTACCTTGCCGGCAAGCGGCCTGAACGTCCGGCCGCCATCCTTGCGCAACTGGCCCACCCAGTCGATGCTGTTCTTGAGCAGCGGCGGAATGGAGCCGTTATATTCGGGCGTCGCGATCAGCAGCCCGTCATGGGCGGCGATCATCCGGCCGAGCTTGAAGGCGTTTTCGGGAATGCCTTCTTCCTTTTCCAAATCCTGGTCGAGGATTGGCAGCGGGTAGTCGGCGAGCGAGATGCGGGTCACCTCGGCGCCCTGCATGGCAAGTTCCTTCTGCGCCACGTCGGCCGTCCTGCCGCTATAGGCGCCGCTGCGCACCGAACCGGCGAAGACAAGAATTTTCGGGATCACAGCCATGGGTCTGCCTTGTCACCCGATGGGTATAAGACAAGTGCTATTCAAACCCAACGCTTCAATTCAAGTGGCCCCGCGCCGATAGATCCAAAGCTGCGTCGGAGGAATGTTGCGGATGACGAAATGGAAGTGCTCGACCGTATAGTCGCCGCGGCCGGGCGGGATCGGCGACAGCGGCCCGTAAGTCAGCTGCACGATGGGTCGGCCCGCCGGGATGCGGTCGAGCAGGCTCTCGACATAGGCGATGCGCTGGGCGACCGGAAAATTGAGCAGCGGCACGCCCGATATCACAGAATCGAAGATCAGGTCGCGCTTGTCGCCCAGCGTCGCGTCGAGATTGAAGGCATCGCCCTCGATGACGTTGACGCCTGGATAAAGCTGGCGCAGATGGCGCACGAAATCCGTGGAATATTCGACCGCGTAGAGATTTTCAGGCTTTATGCCCTGCGCGAGGATGGCGCGCGTGATGACGCCTGTACCGGGCCCGACCTCGAGCACCGGCAGGCCGGATGTCGGATCGACGATCGAGGCCATCTTGCCTGCGGTGATGGAACTGGTCGGGACGATTGAACCGACCGCCTTCGGCTTGTCGATCCAGCCCTTGAAGAATTTCAACTCGTCGTCGAACTTTTCTGCCAGCGTCTTTCGCAGTCCGGGACTACGCGTCATCGAAAGTCCTCCTCAACGCTCCCTCGCACGCTACTTAGCAGTTACGAGGTGCAAGACAAGGCGAATCCCCGGATAAGGTGTTGGTGACGCTCGGGAAGCGTTCCAGGGATCAGCTTCAGTGCTCGCCGAACGTCTCGAAAAAGTCCTTCATGCGGGCGAAAAATCCGCTCGACTGAGGCGAATTGTCCTTTGAGGAAAGCTGCTCGAATTCCTCCAGCAATTCGCGCTGGCGGCGCGAAAGGTTCTGCGGCGTTTCAACCACCGTCTGGATGTAGAGGTCGCCGATATTGGGCTGGCGCAGCACCGGCATGCCCTTGCCCTTGAGGCGGAACTGGCGACCGTTCTGGGTGCCTTCCGGCACCTTCACCTTCGTCTGGGTACCGTCCAGTGTCGTCACCTCGAACGATCCGCCAAGTGCTGCCGTCGTCATCGAGATCGGCACCTTGCAATAAAGGTCGGCGCCATCGCGCTGGAAGAATTCGTGCGGCTTGACCGCGAGGAAGATGTAGAGATCGCCCGACGGGCCGCCGCGCAGGCCGGCCTCGCCCTCATTGGCCAGCCGGATGCGGGTGCCGTCTTCGATGCCGGCAGGGATGTTGACCGACAGCGAGCGCTCCTCGGTGACGCGGCCCTGGCCGGCGCATTTCGGGCACGGATCCTTGATGGTCTGGCCGCGCCCCTGGCATTGCGGGCAGGTGCGCTCGATCGAGAAGAAGCCTTGCGTGGCGCGCACCTTGCCGTGGCCGTTGCACATCGAACAGGTGACGGGCTGGGTGCCGGGCTTGGCGCCGCTGCCCGAGCATTCCGAGCAGGAGATCGAGGCCGGCACGCGAATCTGCGCGGTCTTGCCGGAAAACGCCTCTTCCAGCGTGATTTCCATATTGTAGCGCAGGTCGGCGCCGCGCTCGCGGCCACCGGATGAGCGGCGCTGGCGCCCGCCCATCATGTCGCCGAAAATGTCTTCGAAAATGTCGGCGAAGCCGCCGGCGCCAAAGCCTTGCGCCCCGCCATTCATGCCGCCGTGCTCGAAGGCGGCGTGGCCGAAGCGATCATAGGCGGCGCGCTTCTGCGGGTCCTTCAGCGTCTCGTAGGCTTCGTTGATTTCCTTGAACTTGTGCTCGCAGGCATGGTCGCCTGGGTTGCGGTCAGGGTGGAACTGCATGGCGAGCTTGCGGAAAGCGCTCTTGAGCTCCTTCTCGTCGGCGCCCTTTTGCACGCCCAGCGTTTCGTAGAAATCAGCTTTCATGTTTTCCCGCAGTCCGGATGGTCAACGTCTTGAAGCATCGTTGCGTCGTTTGCCGGCACGCTGTTCCGATTTAGGTGTGATGGAGCCGCGATGCCAGTGTCTACGAGCCTTTGTCCGCATTTTTTCGGGGAGCTCGGCGTTTTTCCGGTAAAGGGTTGCAAAAAAGCCCGGCTGCGCGCCGGGCTTTTTCTTACCTGTACCGCCTGGCGGTTCAGGCCGACTTCTTCTTCTCGTCGTCTTCGTCGATTTCCTCGAAATCGGCATCGACGACGTCGCTGTCCTTGGCGGCATCAGCCTTGGCGTCGGCCTCGGCGGCTTCCTTCTGCGAAGCTTCGTACATGGCCTGGCCGAGCTTCATCGAAACTTCGGCGAGCGTCTGCGTCTTGGCCTCGATCTCGGTCACGTCGTCGCCTTCGGCAGCGCTCTTCAGCGCCGCGATCGCATCGGCAATCGCCGTACGGTCGGCCTCGGAAACCTTCTCGCCATATTCCTTCAGCGACTTCTCCGAGGAATGCACCAGCGCCTCGGCCTGGTTGCGGGCCTCGACCAGCGCGCGCCGCTTTTTGTCGGCTTCGGCATTGGCCTCGGCGTCCTTGACCATCTTCTCGATGTCGGCGTCCGAAAGGCCGCCGGACGCCTGGATGCGGATCTGGTGCTCCTTGCCGGTGCCCTTGTCCTTGGCCGAGACGTTGACGATGCCGTTGGCGTCGATGTCGAAGGTGACCTCGATCTGCGGCACGCCGCGCGGCGCAGGCGGGATGCCGACCAGATCGAACTGGCCGAGCGCCTTGTTGTCGGCGGCCATTTCACGCTCGCCCTGGAAGACCCGGATGGTCACCGCCGACTGCGAATCCTCGGCCGTCGAGAACACCTGGCTCTTCTTCGTCGGAATCGTCGTGTTGCGTTCGATCAGCCGCGTGAACACGCCGCCCAGCGTCTCGATGCCGAGCGACAGCGGCGTCACGTCGAGCAACAGCACGTCCTTGACGTCGCCCTGCAGCACGCCGGCCTGGATGGCGGCGCCCAATGCGACGACCTCATCCGGGTTGACGCCCTTGTGCGGCTCCTTGCCGAAGAACTGTTTCACGATCTCCTGGATCTTGGGCATGCGGGTCATGCCGCCGACCAGGACGACTTCGTCGATTTCGCCGGCCTTCAGGCCGGCATCCTTGAGCGCCGCCTTGCAGGGATCGATCGTGCGCTGGACGAGATCCTCGACCAGGCTCTCGAACTTCGCCCGCGTCAGCTTCAGCGTCAGGTGCTTGGGGCCGGTGGCATCGGCGGTGATGAAGGGCAGGTTGATTTCGGTCTGCGTGGTGGACGACAGCTCGATCTTGGCCTTTTCAGCCGCTTCCTTGAGGCGCTGCAGGGCGAGCTTGTCGTTCCGCAGGTCGATGCCTTGTTCCTTCTTGAACTCGGCCGCCAGATATTCGACCAGGCGCATGTCGAAATCCTCGCCGCCGAGGAAGGTGTCGCCATTGGTCGACTTCACCTCGAACACGCCGTCGCCGATTTCGAGTACCGAAATGTCGAACGTGCCGCCGCCAAGGTCATAGACGGCAATCGTCTTGCCTTCCTTCTTGTCCAGTCCATAAGCAAGCGCGGCCGCCGTCGGCTCGTTGATGATGCGCAGCACTTCGAGGCCGGCGATCTTGCCGGCATCCTTGGTCGCCTGGCGCTGGGCGTCGTTGAAATAGGCCGGAACGGTGATGACCGCCTTCTCGACCTTCTCGCCGAGATAGGCCTCCGCCGTTTCCTTCATCTTCTGCAGGATCATCGCCGAGATCTGGCTGGGCGACTGCTTCTTGCCGCCGGCCTCGACCCAGGCGTCGCCATTGTCGCCCTTGACGATCTTGTAGGGGACAAGCTTCTTGTCCTTCTCCGTCACCGGATCGTCATAGCGGCGGCCGATCAGGCGCTTGACCGCGAAGATGGTGTTTTCAGGATTGGTGACCGCCTGGCGCTTGGCCGGCTGGCCGACGAGGCGCTCGCCGTCGCTGTTGATGGCGACGATGGAAGGGGTCGTGCGGGCGCCTTCCGCATTCTCGATAACCTTGGATTCCTTGCCATCCATGATGGCGACACAGGAGTTGGTTGTTCCCAGATCGATACCGATTACTTTTGCCATTGTTCTAATCTCTCCGCTAAGCAGGCTCTCAGGACCCGTACAGGCGTTCCGACGAAAGCCCCTGTTCACAAGAAATTCCGCTCCGGCAACCGGCATTCGGCGCTGGACGGCTTGGCGCGTATATAAGAACAGGCTGCGTGGCGCGCAAGCATTCTGCGCAAGGCGTTCACCATTCATCGTGGTTGATCGGATTCGGGACCGGCAGGCCCGTATTTTCCGGCGGTGATCCAGCCGACCCGGCCGCCGGCCCATGAACCTTTTCGCCCCGCCTCGCGACTGACGCTCAGGTGCCGCGTGGTGCGGCCCCGGAAAGGAAAGCCCCATGACCACAGATCCAGAGGCTCCATGGTCTACGGGAACGGCAGGAGCTCAGCGCGACCATCGCCTTCGGGACCGGGTCGATGCGCTGGGCTTTTCGCTGGTTCCGTTGACCCTGCGCGGACGCAGGCGTATCGTGACGTTGAGGAAAGCAGACAATTCGATCAGGGATGAACGTGCCGGAACGCCGCGCCTTGCCCTGATTTGCGCGCCGGGACTGGACGTTTCTCCCATGACCTGTGGGGGGAGATCCATGTCTTGCGACCATGGCGCGTTCGTGCGCTCACGTGCCGGCCGTTTGCGCCGCGCTACCCAGGCTGCCAGCGGACTGTCGATCTTGGCGCTCGCCGCTGGGCTCTGGCTCGGCGGCTCGGCCCAGGCGCAGGAAACCCAGATTATCTATCCCGGCTCGATGGCAGTGACCGGATTCTCCGGCACCATCATTCCCAATTTCGAGGAAGGCCTGCCGCCGGGCGTCGATCCCGTCGACGAAACCTTCATCGACACGGCACGCGCGACCTTGCGCGTCTTCGACGTCTCAAGGCTGGGCGGGCCGGCGTCTGGCCAATTGGTCTTCACCCCGCCACCATTCGAGGTCACGGCCGGACAAATCGGCCAGGTGTTCGGCATCACCTATGACGACGGCGTGCGCAACGGCGTTCCCTCGGCCGTTCCAAACCTCTATGCCGGCGCCACGTCGCTGCACGGCATCCGCATCGTCACGCCAGACGGCGACGCCGACGGCCGGCCGGAGCGGCAGCGCCGCGGCACGGCTGATGCTGTCTTCATGGACGGCCAGTTCGGCATCGAAAACGGCGGCGGCCCCGGAACGATCTGGAAGATCGACGGCATCACCGGTGCCGTCTCGAAATTCGCCGATATCGATGCCAATAGCGGTCCCGGCATCGGCGACGTCACTTTCGACAATATCCACCGCCAGTTCTTCGCCAGCGATCTCGACACGGGCCTCATCCACCGCATGGACGGCAATGGCGCGCTGCTCGACACGTTTGACCACGGCGTCGCCGGCCGCCCGGCGCACGGGCTTGCCGCCCTTGCCGACGACGGCTCGGTGATGGACATCCAGGGTGCTGCTTTCGACAGCGAGGATCCCGACAGCTGGGGCTACACACAGGACGAGCGCCGCGTCTGGTCGGTCGCCTATCGTGGTGGCCGGCTCTATTATTCGGTCGGGGAAAAGGCGGAGATCTGGTCGGTGGGCGTTGCCGGCGACGGCAGTTTCGCCGGCGACCCGCGCTGGGAGCTGACGGTCACGGCCGACAAGGATTACGCTGTCACCGACATCGCCTTTGACAACAAGGGCTTCATGTATCTGGCCCAGCGCGGCCCGGTGGAGAACCGCTACGACTACAGCCAGTTCGCCGATTCCGGCAAGGGTGAGGTCATCCGCTACTGGCGCGAAAATCCGGACGATCCGGCGACGGAATCGGTCTGGGTGGAAGTGCCGCAGGAATATGCGGTCGGCTTCCCGCAAGACAACCGGCAGTCGGCCGGCGGCCTCGACCTGCAATATGGCTACGATGCCGAAGGCAATCTCGACACCGGCGTCTGCACCGACACGCTGGTCGACACCGGCGACAAGTTGCGCGACAACCCGGAGCTTGCCGAACAACTCGCAGCTGGCGGACCGCTCGCCGTACATGGCGTGCAGATCACGCCGACGGCGCTGGTCAAGCCGGCCAACTTACCGCCTTTCGGCTCGTGGTTCGTCGACTTCGACACTTATTTCGAAGACCCCGAAGTCGAGGGCCATGTCGGCGACGTCGAGGTCTGGCGCCCTTGCGAAGGCCGTGCCGGCTATTACGAGCAGGTGCCGGGCGGCTATCTGCCACCGTTCTATCCACCGGACTTCCCGCCCCCCGGCAATCTGCCTCCTTGCCTCGATATCGAGGATGTCGAGTATTTCTGCACGCCCTCCGGCCTCGAGGCCGATCTCTATCTCCGTGACCATGCCGGCTTTGGCGGCGATTCGATCAAGGCTCTGTCCAGGACGCCCGGCGTCGGGGTGACTTCGCCCCTGTCGCACGCGCCCGGCGCGCCATTCACGATCGGCATCACCGGCCATTATCCTGGGGACAGGGTCGATGTCGGGCTCTGCTTCTACCGACAGTCCGACCGCGACAAGGGTGGCTACTACCCTTGCTGCAAAATGACCTTGCCGCTCAGAACCCCAGCCGTCAGCTGCGAACCGTGAGGAGGGGAAGATGAGCAATCTCACACTTTTCCCGCTTGCGACGAGCAGCCAATCAACCGGCAAACAATCATTCGTCATGGAGACCATCATGAAACCCCTGTCACTCGCCAGGCGCGGCCCGCGCTGGCTGGCGGCGGCCGGTATCGCGGTCGCCATGCTGAGCCCGCTGCAAGGCTTCGCTGAAGACCTTGCTCCGGCCAAGGCCAAGCCTGCCGATGCGGACATCCACACTGCCGTTCCAGATCCCAGGCTCGATTTCGACAATCCTCGGATCGTCAATCCGGAGCCGGGCCGGATCGTGCCCTTCTTTACCAAGAAAGGCACCCAGAGAGGCTGCGACTATGTCGTATATTCGCTGAGCTTTGGCTTGCGCGGCAATCCGCAGGGTTTTGCCACCTCGGGCCTCGCGGCCATGCTGAAAAAGGTCAGGCTCGATTTCAGGGACCAGCTCCCGCACGGCCTGCGTATCGTCGGCGTGCATGTGACCGGCGACGGCACCGATGCGTCCGGCGGACCGCTGCCCGGCGCTACGATCAGCAGTTCGGCTGGCCCGGACGATACGGCGACGGTTTCCGATTTCCGGATTTCCGCCAGCGACCTCGACGGCATCGGCGCTGCGAACGAGCGCGCCGTCACCTTCCAGATCACCGCCAAGATCGACCATGCGGCGTTTCCGTCCCCGGCAATCGTCAACAACCAGGGCGTGGTCAAAGTGAGCCGCGAACGCGGTGCTGGTGTCGAAATTCCGTCGCAGGATCCGGGCAAGCCGGACGATGGTAATTTCCTGACGGGCGAAAAGACCTCGATCTGGATCGACGTCACCAAGTGTAGTCCGCCACCGCCACCTCCCGGCAAGGAATGCTTCAAGGTGGAGCGCGGCACGGTCGATTGCGTGCCCGGCGGCGGCGCCTTCATCTACCACATGCCGGTCGGCCCGGAGATGGCTGGCAAATGGGTGCAGCTTTCGACGACGACACCAGGCATCACCATCATTCCCGACACGCAATTGGTGCCGGCGGGCGGCGGTGTGCTCAATTGGAAGATTGTCGGCGCTTCACCCGGCGACGTCATCCACATCATCGTCACCGGCATCGAAACCTATGCCGGCCCGAAGGAAGGCTGGGGCCTGTGCTGCACGCAGACCATCGACATCGTCATCCCGCGTGATCAGCGCTGCCCGCCGAAGGACAAGGAACCGGATCTGAAAGTCGAAAAGCGCGCCGACGTGCAACGTTGCACGATGAGCGGCGGCTGCGACTTCACCATCAGGGTCACCAATGTCGGCGATGCACCCTACCACGGCAAGATCGTGCTCGACGAAGTCACTTTGCCGGCCGGCTCCACCCTCGATTCAGGGCCGAACCCGCCTTGGATCTGCGTGCCTGCAACCACCCCGATGATTTGCACTCATCCGGTGACCACGCTCACTCCTGGTGCCTCTGTCGACCTCAAGCTCGGCTTCAAGCTCGCCGCAGGCTGGCGAGGCAGTGTCTTGCGCAACTGCGCCACTTACAATTACGGCGCCAGCCGCAAGCCGCTTTTCGGCAGCCAGCAAAACGATCGCGGCTGCGCGTCGATCCCGGTCTGCCGGCATGGCGATCGTGACCGCGACTGCCGGCCGCCGGTGGAAAAGAAGGTCGATCTGATCCTGAAGAAGCGCGCCCGCACCGAATTCTGTTCGGCCGATGGCGTCTGCACCTTCGTGATCGACATCATCAACAATGGCAGCGCCCCCTATAACGGGCCGCTGACGGTCGTCGATAACTATCCGGGCGGCGTGCCAGCATCCTCGACGTTCGGCCCGACGCCGCCATGGACATGCGGACCGAACGGCCCAGGCCAGTTCCGCTGCGACAACGCCGGCATCGTGCTGTTGCCTGGCGCCTCGACGCCGATCGTCGTCAGGGCGGTGATGCCAGCCAACTACCGGCCCGATAGTGTCGAGAACTGCGCCGAAGCGAAGGCTATTCCCGGTGAGAACGACATCACCAACAACAGGGCCTGCGCCAAGGAACGCATCCGTCATCCCAATGCCGGCCAGCCGGCCCTGCGCATCACCAAGGTGTGCAATGGTTCGCTGGCCGGCGCTGCGGTCGTTTCCTGCCGCATTACCGCCATCAGCCTCGGCACCACTGCCCCGACCGGTCCGGTGCGGGTCAACGATGCCGCGACGCTGATAGCGGGCGGAGCGCCGGTCCAAATCCAGACCGTCACCCCAGACGGCGCGGAATGGGCTTGCGGACCGGTACCGGCCAATACGCTGTCCTGCCAGATTCCCGGCGCCGTCATGACGCCCGGAACCAGCCGCCATTTTGACGTGACGGTTGCCGCGAACGGCGAATTCGAGAACTGCGCGCGCGGCTCCTACGGCCCGGCTCCGGGAGACGATATCGTCTATCCGATCGGCCAGGCCTGCGCCCAGGGCGGCGGCGCCTCGACCATCCGCGTCGAGAAGACCGGCGACCCCGGGTGCAAGCCCGGCCAGCCCTGCTCGTTCGAGATCACCATCACGAACGATGGCGCCAGCGCCTTCTCCGGCCCGGTTCGCATCGGCGATGCCATTGGCGTCGAAGGCCTCGGCCGGCTGGAAGGCGTTGCGATCACCTCGATCGATCCGCCCTTCGGCTGCTCGCCGGAGCCGGCAACCTTGCCTCTGTCGTGCATCGCACAACTGACGCTCGGCGCGGGGGAAAGCCACGTGCACAAAGTGACCGTGGTCATACCCGACGACCGCCGTCTGGCCAAGCTGCAGGGCACGGTCAACGGCCAGAACTGTATCGGCGTGCTGTCTCCGAACACGCCGGTACAAGGCGCGGGCGACGTGTTGTCCCGCGGTGCCGCCGACGTGCAGGGCGATCGCGGCAAAGCCTATGCCTGCCATCCCTTCACCATCACACATGAGGTGAAGAAGGAATGCTCGCAAGGCTTCGTCATGAACGACGCCGGCAACTGCGTCTGCCCGCCAGGCACGACCTTCCGCAACGGCCAATGCTCGTCCGGCGGCGGCACGGTCGTCGTGCCGAAGCCAAGACCTTGCGTTCTGCTCAAAGGCCAGATCCGTACGGAAGACGGACGCTGCGTCTGCCCGCGCGGAACCGAACTGGGGAACGGCGCTTGCGTGGGGAAAGAGCCGAAGCCCGAGCAGTGCACGATCCGTGGCCAGATCCACGACGCTGCTGGCGATTGTATCTGCCCGAAAGGCATGGAAGTCAGGGGCAATGCCTGCCGGCCAATCCAGCCGAAACCCGCGCAGTGCACCATCCGTGGTCAGATCCACGACGCCGCTGGTGATTGTGTCTGCCCGAAAGGCACGGAAGTGCAAGGCAATGCCTGCAGGCGCACGAAGCCTGTTGTGGTGGAGTGCCCGATACCAGGCCAGATCCACAACAAGCGTGGCGTCTGCGTCTGCCCGCGCGGGACAGAGCTGCGCGACGGCGCCTGCCGCAAACCACCGCTGGAATGCGCACCGGGCGCGCGGCCGATCAATGGCCAGTGCCAGCCGATCCGCAAACCGAACCTGCTGCTGAATCCAGATGTTCTTCAGCAGCTGCCAAGGCGCAAGCCGCAGCTCGAGCAATAGGATCGCCCGGAACTTCAAACAGTGATGGTTCGCGTCACGCAAGACCCCGCGGGAGCGATCCGGCGGGGTTTTCTTTGGCGGCGTCGTATTTCGGCGGCTTGCATGAACCTTACGGCAGCCAGCAGCGACAAACTCCTGAAGGATCCCATCAACCCATCAGGAGAGAGAAATGCCTTCAGCCAAACATCTTTTCCAAACTACTGTGGCGACCGCTGCGTTGATCGCAGCTGCGCTCGTCGGCACGCCGGCCTTCGCCAAGCAGGCGAACATAAAATCGATGTCATTCCATACGGAAAGCGCCAACACGACAATCCACGTCGGCTCGAGCGACAAGCAGAAATGGGACACGCTGAAAAGCGGCAACGTCCAGTTCTGGGGCCACATGAAGCTCGATCTCTGGTGGCCGGGTTATGTGCAGGATGTCGCCGTGTCGCTCGGCGTCTGCGGACCAGGCCAATGCCAGGCGTTCCCGCCGATCTGGAGTGCTTCACCGCTAAGCCGCGACTACGACCACCAGGAAAATTTCTCCTTTGATCCCTCCATCATCCCGCTGTCGTCGAACACCGGCATCGCCGTCGTGCCCGATGGCGACGAGATCATCGCGAAGTGCAACCAGCACCTGCAGGCGGACGGCCCGACCAAATCCTATTCATTCACCCACACATTCCACGCCAGTTTCTCGGCATCTACCGACACCGCTCTCGACATGGACAATGCGGTCAGCGAGGTGCAGGGTGGCAGCTGGCCCCAACCGCTATACGCATCGCACTATGCCGAGCATGGCTCGTTCGACGTCCAGATCGTCTGCGATGCCGTCATCAAACCAAAGGTCCAGGACGTCGCCACCGATTTCGGCGAGTTCGACGTGAGCGACGTCAAGCTGTTCTTGACGACATACCAGTCCAATCAGCCTGGCTCCACGCCTGGCACTGTTTGCCCTTCGCTCAAGGTCACCAGTCGGGCGCAAGCCAACCAGGCCGGGCCGGTTACGATGCGCATCTGGCGCCAGAAGGACGGCGGATCGATCACCTCCCAGGTGCAGCAGGCATGGGCTTCGTACGATGCAGCGAAGAACGGCTATTTCGCGCTTTATGAAAAATGGGAGGATGTCGGCGCCACCGCCTATTTCCAATACAAGACCGAGATCGTCGGCAACGGCCCGTTCGAGCCCTTCGACGGCTGGAAGGACATCACCGTCCATTGCACGGGTGCCGCCGGCGGCGGCTTCACCGATGCACCGCAGGACAACCCCGACAGGCCGCCGGTGCATTCGGACTGGCAGGGCGAGGTCACCGTGTCCGACAGCGCCGCCTTCAAGAAATTCTGCCCGCGCAAGGGTCAGGTGGCGTTCGAAGTCGAGCATGATGCGCCGGGCGCGTTTCACTACCGCATCAGTTGTTCGAACGGCGCCTTCTTCACCGGCACGATGGCCGCCTTCAACGATGGCGGCGTGTTCAAGGCGATTGCCGCGCACGAGCTCAGCATCGCCAGGACGCGCTCGATCCAGTGCACGCTGCAGGAAATCAAGCAGAATGGTTCAATCGCGACCGTCGATACGGACGCAGAGGACTTCACTTGCATAAGGCGCACCTTCGATCCGAAGGCCGATGATCTCGTCTCGACCACCCGTCCGGGTTTCGATCAGCCCAATCTGCCTCCGGTCGTCGTCGATCCCGGCCGTAAATGTCTGCCCAGCCAGAAGCTGATCCACGGCAAATGCATCGACAGGCCGCTCGTAGGCGCATGTCGCAGCACCGAAAAGCTCGTCAACGGCAAGTGCATTGGGATCAGCATCCACTGCTTGCCCGGCTACCATCAGGTCGGCCTGAAATGCGTGAGGAATCCTGTGGTCGCCGACAGGTGCAACCGCAACGAGCTGCGCATGGACGGAAGATGCGCGCGCAAGCCCCCGGTCGTCATCGACTGCAAGCGCGGCTATCATCTGGTCGGCAAGGCATGCGTGAAGAACCCGGGGATCGTCACCGCCTGCCATACAACCGAAGAACTGGTGCGTGGACATTGTGTGCCCAAGCCGCCGCTGAAGAAGCCCGATCTGCAGAAGGTGAAGCAAGGCAACGGCAAGCTCTTCCTGCCACGGACGGCCAGGCCGCGGCGTGATTTGAACTGAAATCCACTGGAAAGTCCTTGCACTGGAGGAAAGGTCTTGTACCGGGAGGGAAGTGGCTCGCACCGCTTCTCTCCTTCTGCGCGGATGCGGTATTGACGCCGAATTCCTGTCGACAAGCGGCGCCGAGATGATTAGGCCGAAGCGGTCTCAACAACGGGAAGCGGACATGGCCCAAAAAACCCTGATCGCGCCATCGGTGCTGGCTTCCGATTTCTCGAAGCTCGGCGACGAGGTCGAGGCGGTGGCCGCCGCCGGCGCCGACTGGATCCATCTCGACGTCATGGACGGGCATTTCGTCCCCAACATCACCTTCGGGCCGCCGGTGATCACGGCGATCCGCAACCGCACCAAGGCATTCTTCGACTGCCATCTGATGATCGCCCCGGCCGACCCTTATCTGGCCGCCTTCGCCGAGGCCGGCTGCGACGGCATGACGGTGCACGCCGAAGCCGGGCCACATCTCGACCGCTCGCTGCAGACGATCAAAAATCTCGGCAAGAAGGCCGGCGTGTCGCTCAACCCGGCGACACCGGAGACGATGATCGAATACGTGCTCGACCGGCTTGATCTTATCCTGATCATGACGGTCAATCCAGGGTTCGGCGGCCACCCCTTCATTCCGGCGATCATCGACAAGGTGAAGCGGGTGAAGGCGCTGATCGGTGCCAGGCCGATCCGGATCGAGATCGACGGCGGCATTTCGCCTGAAACTGCGCCCCTGGTCACCGCCGCCGGCGCCAGCGTGCTGGTCGCTGGTGCGGCCATTTTCAAGGGCGGCAGCGTCGAGGCCTACCGGGCAAACATCGAGGCAATCAGGGCGGCGGCGGACAAGGCGGCCGGCTGACCGCCGCCGTCCGGCCGGAGACAGCCGCTCGGGGGAAACATGAGCAACCATCTGTTCGATGCTTTCCGTGCCCGGATGCCCGCGTCCGGACGCCTTTTGATGGAGGCAGAGGATGGAGGCTCGATCAGCTATGGCGAAATGCTGGCGCGCTCCGCTCAACTGGCACATGCGCTGTCGCAGCTGGGCGTCGAAGCCGGCGACCGCGTCGCCGTTCAGGTCGAGAAGAGCCCGGAGGCCATTTTCCTTTATCTCGCCTGCCTGCGTGCCGGCGCGATCTTCCTGCCGCTCAACACCGCCTATACGCTGACCGAGCTCGACTATTTCTTCAGGGATGCCGAGCCGCGACTGGTCGTCTGCGACCCGGCGCGAGTGACCGAGATCGGCGCTTTGGCGCAGGCTTCGGGCGCTGCGGTCGCGACACTCGGCAGCAAGGGCGAGGGTTCGTTGACCGATCGCGCCTCTGAGGCGGCCGTGGACTTCCACGATGTGGCGCGCGGACCGGACGACCTTGCTGCGATCCTCTACACGTCCGGCACTACCGGCCGTTCGAAAGGCGCCATGCTCAGCCACGAAAACCTCGCCTCGAATGCGCGGGTGCTGGTCGACCTCTGGCGCTTCACTGCCGCAGACGTGCTGGTTCACGCGCTGCCGGTTTTCCACACGCATGGCCTTTTCGTGGCCACCAATGTCGTCCTGATGGCCGGCGCCTCGATGCTGTTCGAAACCAGATTCGACCCGGCCCGCATCGTCTCGCTGCTGGCGCGCGCCACCGCGCTGATGGGCGTGCCGACATTCTACGTCCGCCTGCTGCAGCAGGACGGTTTGACCCGGCAGGCGGCGAAAAACATCCGCCTGTTCATTTCCGGCTCGGCGCCGCTTTTGGCCGAGACGCACAAAGCCTGGCGCGAGCGCACCGGCCACGCCATCCTCGAGCGCTACGGCATGACCGAGACCAACATGAACACGTCGAACCCCTATGAGGGCGAGCGGCGTGCCGGCACAGTCGGGTTTCCCCTGCCCGGCGTCTCCCTGCGCATCGCCGATCCCGATAGCGGCGAAACACTTGCCCGGGGCGAGGTCGGCATGATCGAGGTCAAGGGCCCGAACGTCTTTTGCGGCTACTGGCGCATGCCGGAAAAGACCAGGGCCGAATTCCGTGACGATGGTTTCTTCATCACCGGCGATCTCGGGCTGATCGATGCCGACGGCTATGTCCACATCGTCGGCCGCGGCAAGGACCTGATCATTTCCGGCGGCTACAATATCTATCCAAAAGAAGTCGAGAGCGAGATCGACGCGCTGCCCGGTGTCGCCGAAAGCGCTGTCATCGGCGTCGCCCATCCGGATTTCGGCGAAGGCGTCACCGCTGTCGTGGTTCGGACGCCAGGCTCGACCATCAGCGCCGCAGGGATCATCGAAGCCATCGCCGGGCGCCTCGCCAGGTACAAGCATCCGAAACGGGTAGTCTTCGTCGACGAACTGCCGCGCAACACGATGGGCAAGGTGCAGAAGAACCTGCTGCGCGAAGCATACAAGGACCTCTATACGTCCAAAGCCGGCTAAGCCGGAGGGATAGTGTTGGCTGCAAAAACCTTGGCGCCGTCGATCCAGACGCTTTTAATGTCCAGATCGTCCGACAGCGAAACGATGTTGGCGGCGGTGCCTTTGGCGAAGCGCCCGAGCCGGTGCGACTGACCGATCGCTTGCGCCGGATAGAGCGAGGCCATGCGCAAGGCTTCGTCGAGGCCGAGGCCCACGACGCGGTGCACGAAGCGCACCGCGGAAATCATGTCGAGATCCGCGCCCGCCAGCGTACCATCGGCAAGTGTCAGCCTGCCATCCTTGCGATGGACGGTGCGGCCGTTCAGCGTGAACGAGGTCATGTCGGTGCCGATTGTCGCCATGGCGTCGGTGACGAGCAGGATCTTGCCCGGCCCCTGCTTGGCGCGCAAGGCGATGGCCATGGTGGCCGGATCGACATGGATACCGTCGGCGATGATGCCGGCATAGAATGTTCCGGTATCGATTGCCGCGCCCACCAGCCCCGGCTCGCGATTGCCGATCTGGCTCATCGCGTTGAACAGATGGGTGACCATCGTTGCGCCGGCCTCGGCAAAGGCGCGAGCCGTGGCATAGCCCGTATCGGAATGGCCGATGCTGACGACGATGCCGGCCTTGCTGAGCGCCGACACCTGGCCGGGCACAACGGATTCGGGCGCCACCGTCGTCAGCAGCACCGGCAGGTTTTTCCGTGCGGCGATCAGCATCGCCTGGTCGGCAACTAGCATCGGCCGGATCAGGGCCGGATCATGCGCGCCCTTGCGAACGATCGACAGATGCGGCCCTTCGAGATGCAGGCCCAGGAAGCCCGGCACCTTCCTCCGCGCCGCCTCGGCTCCGGCCGCAACCGCCACGGCAGTGATGTCGGACGTGTCGGTGATCAGCGTCGGCAACAGCGCCGCCGTGCCGAAGGGCGCATGTGCCCGGCAGATGGTCTCGATCGAGGCGACGTCGGGATGATCGTTGAGCATGACGCCGCCGCCGCCATTGACCTGCAGATCGACGAAGCCAGGCGCCAGCGTGCCGCCGCCGGTCTCGATACGCGCAACATTGGATGGAACGGCGCGGGCGGCAACAATGGCCTCGACGAGGCCGTCGCGCACGACAAGCGCCGCATTGTCGTGCCAGTCGTCGCCATCGAACATCCGGGCGCCAGTCAGGGCAAAGCGATCGGTCATAGAGTTTCCGTCACCTTGCGCAGATTGGGCGGCGTGTCGGGGTCGAGCCCGCGGTGGCGGGCAAAAGCCTCGACGAAACCATAGAACGACACGATCAGCGTCAGCGGATCGGTCAGCGGATGACCTGTGGCGACATGCGGCAGCGGCTGCGCGCTCTTTGCCTTGTTCGACGTCACAAAGACAGCGGCGCCCTTGCCGGCCAGGCTGTCGGCGGCATCGGCTACGGACGGCTCGGACGCATCGCGAGCAGCCAGAGCCAGCACCGGGAAGCCGGGACCGACCAGCGCCAGCGGGCCGTGCATGACCTCGGCGGCACTATAGGCTTCCGCATGCATGGCGCAGGTTTCCTTGAATTTCAGCGCCGCCTCGTTGGCGATTGCCGCCGACGGGCCACGGCCGAGAATGAACAGCGATTTTTGGGTTTCGAGTGCCCCTGCCAGCGCCATCCAGTCACAGGCGATCGCCCTGCGAAAATGCTCCGGCAGGCGGGCGAGTGCGGCGAGCAATTTGTCGTTGCCGGTGCTGTGCGCCATCAGGGCGAGGCCGGCGACCGCCGAATTGACGAAGGTCTTCGTCGCCGCGACGCTGCGCTCCGGCCCGGCCAGTATGTCTATGGCGTAGTCCGAAGCCCGCGCGAGCGGCGAATCGGCGGTGTTGGTGATGGCGACCGTCAGCGATCCGCCGGCCCGCGCCGCTTGCGCCATTGCAACGATGTCCGGGCTCTTGCCGGACTGTGAGATCGCCAGGCAGGCCGAGCCGCCCAGCTTGAGCTTGGCGCCATAGATCGAGGCGATCGACGGGCCTACCGACGCAACCGCCAGGCCCGCGGTCAGCTCCACGGCATATTTCATGAAGGTTGCGGCATGGTCGGACGAGCCGCGCGCCACGGTGACGATGAATTTCGGATCGCGCTCGCGAATGCCGCGTCCGGCTTCCGTCAGCACCGCGGCCGAGCCGTCGAGCAGGCGGGCGGTGGCCTCCGGGATCTCCTCGATCTCGCGCCGCATATGGGTAATTGTCGTGCTCATGACCGGCCCTCTTCGCCCGGCCCGCTCAGCCGGAGTTCGGCGACAAAATCATAGGCGTCGCCCCTATAGATGGAGCGGGTGAACTCGATCACCTTGCCGCTCGCCAGATAGGAGATACGCTCGATGTGCAGGCCGGCAATGCCCGGCGGCACTTCCAGCAGGCGCGCGTCGTCGTCGCCGAGATTGGTGGCGGAAATGCGCTGCACCGCTCGCACCGGCCTGTTGCCGGTCTTTTCCAGCGCGGCGTAAAGCGACGAACCGATCGCCGCCGGATCGGGCAGCACGCTTGTCGATAGTGAGGCGCGCTCGATCGCCAGCGGCGTGTCGTTGGCGATGCGCAGGCGCGCGACGCGCGCCACCAATTCGTTCGAGGCCAGACCGAGCACCATCATCTCGTCGGGCGACGGCGGATAGAGGCCACGGTCGAGCCAGGCCGAACGCACCGCCATGCCGCGCCGCGCCATGTCTTCGGTAAACGAGGTCAGCATCGACAGCGACTGCTCGACGCGCTCCATGCGCGGCGCAACGAAGGTACCGGAACCATGGCGCTGGACGAGGATGCCGCCCTTGACCAGGTCCTGCACCGCCTTGCGCACGGTGACGCGCGAAATGTCGGCCTTGCTGGCGATGTCGCGCTCGGAAGGCAGCGCATCGCCCGGTCCGATCAGCCCGCGTTTGACCGCATCCTCGATGCTTTTTCTTAGCTGCAGATAGAGCGGTGCGCCGCTCTGCGACGACTGTTTCAGCGCCGCGAATATCTGGTCGGCGGCCTCGCTCATCGCGCTGCCTCCGCCGTGTTGGCGAACATCCGAACCGCCATCTGCACCGCGCCGCCCAGCGCGTCGTCGAGCGGCGGTTTCAGCAGCGCCCGGTAGCGCGGCGACAGGCGCGGCGCATAGAGCGGCGCCAGCCCGCCGAGTAGGCAGAGCGGATCGTCGCCGCCGAGGTCGAGCACGCCAAGCGCTGCCTCGACATCTGCGACCGCCTTATCGAGGATCGAGATGGCGACGACGTCGCCTTTGTCGGCATGTTCGAACACCTTGGGCGCGAAGCCGCCGAAGTCGCCGGGCTTGGCGTTGGTGGTGAATTCGACCACATCCTCGGGATTGTTGCGGAAGATGGCGAGCATGGCCTCTGTCAGCGGCGATCCCTGGCGGATGCCATCATAGGCGAGCAGCGTCTGTTCGAGCAGGTCGCGGCCGATGCGGGCGCCGCTGCCCTGATCGCCGACCTGGAACCCCCAGCCGCCGATGGCGAGCGACTTGCCATGCTTGCGCGCCATATAGGCGGTGCCGGTGCCGAGTATGGCCATGGCGCCGTCGCCGGAGCCAACCGCGCCTTCCAGCGCGATCTCGGCGTCGGTCTCGACACGGCTGATGCGGAACGGCAAGATCGCTTCGAGCTGCTGCCGGTAGGTGCCGACATTGGCGCCGGCAAGGCCGAGAACGGCCGGAGTTTGCGGGATCAGTGCGGGATCCCTGCCCGCGGCGACAAAGGCCTGCTGCGCCGCGTCGACGATATTGGCCCTGGCGCCGGTGAGATCGGTGCGGATGTTGGCGGCGCCGCTTTTGGCGCGGCCGAGGACGCCGCCGTCGGCCGTTGCAAGGGCCGCCCTGCAGCTGGTGCCGCCGCCATCGATGCCGAGCACGAATTTCACGCGATTTCTCCTCCGGGCGGATAATACCAATAAAATACCAATAGCCAAGGATTAATTTTCGTTTCAAAAAAGTTAAGGCGCAGTTTATTGAAAAACCAGCTGATTTCGTCCGCGAGCCTGCGCCGCCGCAAGGATTTCATTAATGCGTGTGGACAAGTGGTATTTTTTTGGTATGGTTTCTCGATTGGAGGAAAGCGGATGGCCGAAACGCGCACCGAAGCGCTTCACCACGATGCCGAGGGACTGGACATCCAGGCCCCGGAAGCCGTCCTTTCCTATTTGGCCAGCGCACAGATCGAGGCCGCCAAGGCCGTGCGCGGCGCCATTCCTGCCATTGCCGCAGCAGCCGAAATCATCGCAGGCAGACTGAAAAGCGGCGGCAAGCTCGCCTATGCGGCCGCTGGCAGCTCGGGCCTGATGGCATTGGCCGATGCGCTGGAGCTGCCGGGCACGTTCGGCATCCAGCGCGACCGCATCGCCATCCTGATCGCCGGCGGCGACGAAGCTTACAAGACACTGGCCGGCGGGCCGGAGGACGACACCGACGAAGCTTCGGCGGCGGTCGCCGCCGCCGGCATCGGCAAGGGCGACTGCCTGATCGCCGTCTCCGCCAGCGGCTCGACACCTTATGCAGTCAGGGCGATCGAGGATGCCAGGCGGCGCGGTGCGGCGACCATCGCCATCGCCAACAATAGGGATGCGCTGCTGCTGCGGCTGGCCGAAATCGCCATCCTGCTCGAAACGCCGCCGGAGCTGATTGCCGGCTCGACACGCATGGGCGCCGGCACCGCCCAGAAGATCGCGCTCAACATGCTGTCGACGCTGGCCGCCATCCATCTCGGCCATGTCCATGACGGCTACATGGTCAACCTGATGGCCGACAACATCAAGTTGCGCGACCGCGCCGCACGCATCGTTGCCGCTGTCAGCGGGCGCGACAAGGACGAGGCGGCGCGCCTGCTCGAAAAGAGCGGCGGTGTCGTCAAGACCGCCATTCTGCTCGCCGCCGGCGCCGCCAGCGCCGATGCAGCCGAGAAGATACTGGAAGGGACGGGCCACAAGCTGCGGCCAGCCCTTTCCGCGATCGAGGGGAGCAAGGGGCGCAATGCCTCTGTTCTCATCAAAACCGAACCTGAAAAAGGTCAACAGGGAGACTGAGCATGACAAGGAAGCTACTGACGGCACTTCTTCTCGGCACCAGCATTCTCGGCTCCGCCGGGGTGGCTTACGCCGATGACGTAACGCTCAATATCGAAAGCTGGCGCGGCGACGACCTCGCCATCTGGAAGGACAAGCTGATCCCGGCCTTCGAAGCCAAGAACCCGGGCATCAAGGTGGTGTTCGCGCCGTCGGCGCCAACCGAATATGACGCGGCGCTGGGCGCCAAGCTCGCCGCCGGCTCGGCCGGCGACCTGATCACCTGCCGCCCGTTCGACAAGTCGCTGGAACTGTTCAAGAAGGGCAACCTTGCCGATATCTCGACGCTGCCCGGCATGGAGAACTTCTCGCCAGTGGCCAAGGCGGCCTGGCAGACCGACGACGGCAAGGTGAGCTTCTGCGTGCCGATGGCTTCGGTCATCCACGGCTTCATCTACAACAAGGACGCCTTCGACAAGCTCGGCATCAAGGTGCCAACGACCAATGAGGAGTTCTACGCCGCGCTCGACAAGATTAAGGCCGACGGCACCTACATCCCGATGGCGATGGGCACCAAGGACCTCTGGGAAGCCGCGACCATGGGCTATCAGAACATCGGACCGAATTACTGGAAGGGCGAGGAAGGCCGCCTGGCGCTGATCAAGGGCGAGCAGAAGCTCACCGATCCGCAGTGGGTCGAGCCCTTCAAGGAGCTGGCCAAGTGGAAGGACTATCTCGGCGACGGCTTCGAGGCGCAGACTTATCCGGACAGCCAGAACCTGTTCACGCTCGGCCGCGCCGCCATCTACCCGGCCGGCTCGTGGGAAATCGGCCTGTTCAACACGCAGGCGCAGTTCAAGATGGGCGCCTTCCCGCCGCCGGTGCAGAAGGCCGGCGATACCTGCTACATCTCCGACCACACCGACATCGGCATGGGCCTCAATGCGGCTTCGAAGAACGCCGATGCAGCCAAGACCTTCCTGTCCTGGGTGGCCTCGCCGGATTTCGCCACCATCTACGCCAACGCGCTGCCGGGCTTCTTCAGCCTGAACAACACTCCGGTGAAGATGGAAGACCCGCTGGCCCAGGAATTCGTCTCCTGGCGCGGCAAGTGCAAGTCGACGATCCGCTCGACCTACCAGATACTGTCGCGCGGCACGCCGAACCTTGAAAACGAGACGTGGGTTGAATCCGCCAACGTCATCAACGGCACCGACACGCCGGAAGCTGCCGCCAAGAAGCTGCAGGACGGCCTCGACAGCTGGTACAAGCCGGCGAAGTAAAGGCGCGGCGAAGCATTGTCTCCCCCCTTGAGGGGAAATGTCGCCGAAGGCGACAGAGGGGGTAGGTTGAGGCAGGCCACGGCTTGATCGTTGCTGAAGGCACGGTCGAACGACGATGGCGCGCTGCCTCGGCCGACCCCACCCGCCTCGCTTCGCGAGGCTCCCTCCCCTCGAGGGGGAGGGCGGCGCCGTTCCTTTGACGGCAATTGCAAGACCTGATCGGCGGGGACCGAGCGCATGGCCGCAGCACCGAAAAGACCGTTCCGCTGGCATATCGGCGTTTTCCTGGCGCCGGCGTTGCTGGTCTATACGGCGATCATGATCCTGCCGTTGGCCGGCACGCTGCAGCTGTCGCTGTTCCACAACATCAACCAGTCGCAGGTGTTCGTCGGACTGGAAAATTTCCGCATGCTGTTCGGTGATCCCAACTGGTCGGTCAATTTCTGGAACGCGCTCAGGAACAATGTTTGGTTCTTCATCATCCACATGCTGGTGCAGAACCCGATCGGCGTCCTTTTGGCAGCACTTCTGTCGAGCCCCAGGCTGCGGTTTTCCGCCTTCTACCGCACGGCGATCTTCGTGCCGACGATCCTGTCCTTCGTCATCGTCGGCTTCGCCTGGAAGCTGATCCTGTCGCCGCTATGGGGCGTGGCGCCGCACATGATGGACCTTGTCGGCCTGAAAAGCCTGTTCACGCCCTGGCTCGGCAAGGCGCAATATGCGCTGACCGCGCTCAGCCTGATCTCGGTCTGGCAGTTCGTCGGCATCCCGATGATGCTGATCTACGCGGCATTGCTGTCCATTCCCGAAGAGGTGATCGAGGCCGCCGAATGCGACGGCATCACCGGCATGGCGCAATTCTGGAAGATCAAGCTGCCGCTGATCCTGCCGTCGATCGGCATCATCTCGATCCTGACCTTCGTCGGCAATTTCAACGCTTTCGACCTGATCTACACCGCGCAAGGCGCGCTGGCCGGGCCGAACTATTCAACGGATATTCTCGGCACCTTCCTCTACCGCGCCTTCTTCGGTTTCCAGCTGCAGGTCGGCGACCCCAACATGGGCGCGGCGATCGCCACGATGATGTTCCTGATCATCCTCGGCGGCGTCTGCGTTTATCTGTTCCTCGTGCAGACGCGCTTGCGTCGCTATCAGTTTTAGGGGGCGACCATGAGCACCGCAACCCGGTCGCTGCCCCGCACCATCGGCGCCCACGCGATCCTTCTGACCTACACCGCAATCGCGCTGTTTCCGGTGATCCTCGTGATCATGAATTCGTTCAAATCGCGTGCCGGGATCTTCGGCGCGCCGCTGACGCCGCCGACGCCAGGGACCTTCGACCTGATCGGCTACACCACGGTAATTGGCCAGGGCGACTTCATCCATTATTTCCAGAACAGCCTTGTCGTCACCGTCGCCTCGCTGTTCTTCGTGCTTTTGTTCGGCGCCATGGCTGCGTTCGCGCTGTCGGAATACCGCTTCCGCGGCAATTCGCTGATGGGGCTTTACCTGGCGCTCGGCATCATGATCCCGATCCGCCTCGGCACCGTCGCCATCCTGCAGTTGATGGTGGCAAGCGGGCTGGTCAACACGCTGACGGCGCTGATCCTGGTCTACACGGCGCAGGGCCTGCCGCTTGCCGTCTTCATCCTGTCGGAATTCATGAAGCAGGTCTCCGACGATCTGAAGAACGCGGGCCGTATCGACGGCCTGTCCGAATACACGATCTTTTTCCGGCTGGTGCTGCCGCTGGTGCGGCCATCGATGGCGACGGTCGCGGTCTTCACCATGATCCCGATCTGGAACGATCTGTGGTTCCCGCTGATCCTGGCGCCGTCTGAGGAGACCAAGACAGTGACGCTCGGCGCGCAGCTGTTCCTCGGCCAGTTCGTCACCAACTGGAACGCCATTCTGGCCGCCCTGTCGCTGGCGATCATGCCGGTGCTGATCCTCTACGTCATCTTCTCGCGGCAGCTGATCCGCGGCATCACCTCGGGAGCGGTCAAGTGAGTTCGCAACAACCTCTTCGCGTTGTCGTCGCCGGCCTCGGCAATATGGGGCGCAGCCATGCGCTGGCCTATCACACCAATCCGGGATTCCAGATCGCCGCGCTGGTCAACCGCTCCGATGTGCCGCTGCCGGAAGGGCTTTCGACCTACGCCATCCGGCGTTCCTTCGACGAGGCGATGCGCGATGAAAAGCCTGATATCGCTTGTATAGCCACCTATTCCGACAGCCATTCCGATTACGCGGTCAGGGCATTCGAGGCCGGCTGCCACGTCTTCGTCGAAAAGCCGCTGGCAACGACGGTCGCCGACGCAGAACGCGTCGTCGCCGCCGCCAAGGCCAACGGCAGAAAACTGGTGATCGGCTATATCCTGCGCCATCACCCGTCCTGGATCAGGCTGATCGCCGAGGCGCGGAAGCTCGGCGGCCCTTACGTGTTCCGCATGAACCTCAACCAGCAATCCTCAGGCCACACCTGGGAGACGCACAAGCAGCTGATGCAGACGACGTCGCCGATCGTCGATTGCGGAGTGCATTATCTCGACGTGATGCTGCAGATCACCGACGCCAGGCCGGTCGAGGTGCGCGGCATGGGGCTGCGGCTGAGCGAAGAGATCGCGCCGTCGATGTACAATTACGGGCACCTGCAGGTGCTGTTCGACGACGGCTCGGTCGGCTGGTACGAGGCCGGCTGGGGGCCGATGATTTCGGAGACGGCTTTCTTCGTGAAAGACGTGATCTCGCCCAATGGCTGCGTCTCGATCGTCATGAAGGAGGGCGTCAGGTCCGACGACATCGACACCCACACCAAGACCTCGACCATCCGTCTGCACAGTGCCGCGACCGGCGCGGACGGCAAGTTCGCCAAACCGGACGAGATGCTGTCGATGCAAGGCGAGCCCGGCCATCAGGACCTCTGCGACCTGGAACAGGCGTTTGTGCTGAAGGCGATCCGCGAGGATCTGGACCTGACCCGTCACATGGACGACGCGGTGAAATCGCTCGCCGTCTGCCTTGCCGCCGACGAGAGCGTGCGCAGCGGCCTCGCCGTGAAACTCTAGAACAGGGACGACGCCGTGGGCTCGCTGAACATCGAGAACGTGAAAAAGGCCTTCGGGCCGGTCGAGGTGCTGAAGGGCATCAACCTCGAGGTGACGGATGGCGAGTTCGTCGTCTTCGTCGGTCCATCCGGCTGCGGCAAGTCGACGCTGCTCAGGGTCATCGCCGGGCTGGAGGACTCGACCTCGGGCCGCGTGGTGATCGACGGCGCGGACGTCTCCGCAACGCCGCCGGCCAAGCGCGGCATCGCCATGGTATTCCAGACCTATGCGCTGTATCCGCATCTGACGGTGAAGAACAATATGGGCCTCGGCCTCAAGCAGGCGGGCACGCCGGCGGCCGAGATCGACCGCCGCATCGGCATCGCCTCCTCGATGCTGTCGCTGGAGCCCTATCTCGCCAGGCGCCCGGCCGAGCTCTCCGGCGGCCAGCGCCAGCGCGTCGCCATCGGCCGCGCCGTGGTGCGTGAGCCCAAGCTTTTTCTTTTCGACGAGCCATTATCGAACCTCGATGCCGCGCTGCGCGTCAACACCAGGCTGGAAATCGCGCAATTGCACCGCCGGCTGAAGGCGACGATGATCTATGTCACCCACGACCAGGTCGAGGCGATGACGCTGGCCGACAAGATCGTGGTCCTCAATGCGGGCAGGATCGAGCAGATCGGCGGCCCGATGGAGCTTTACAATTCGCCGGCAAATGAGTTCGTCGCCGGTTTCATCGGCTCACCGAAGATGAATTTCGTCGACGGCGCCAGGCTCGGCGAAACGGCAAAGACCATCGGAGTCCGGCCCGAACATTTGACGGTCGATGCCAAATCCGGCGCCTGGAAAGGTACGGTCGTGCATGCCGAGCATCTCGGCGCCGACACTAATCTCTATCTCGACTGCGAGAAAGCCGGCCTGATCACCGTGCGTATCTTCGGCGTCTACAACGCCGAACCGGGAGCCACGCTCTACGCGACGCCGGATCCGGCGAAGACATACCGGTTTGGAGCCGATGGCAAGGTGTTGAAGTAGGATTAGCGAGGCGCGGTCTTGCCTTCTCCCCTTGTGGGAGAAGGTGGATCGGCGCGCAGCGCCGAGACGGATGAGGGGTGTTCCAGCGGAGTGAGACGTTGGCGTTCCCTGGAACACCCCTCATCCGTCGCCTTCGGCGACACCTTCTCCCACAAGGGGAGAAGGGAACGCTGCTACGCGTCAGCCTTGAAAGTCTGCTTCTGCTGACCGAGTCCCTCGATGCCGAGCTCGACGACGTCGCCGGGCTTCAGGAACATCGGCGGCTTCATGCCGAGGCCGACACCGGGCGGCGTGCCGGTCGAGATGATGTCGCCGGGGCGCAGCGACATGAACTGGCTGAGATAGGAGACGAGATAAGCGACGCCGAAGACCATGGTCTTGGTCGAGCCGTTCTGCATGGTCTTGCCGTTGACCGTCAGCCACATCGGGATGTTCTGCGGGTCCTTGACCTCGTCCTTGGTCACCAACCACGGGCCGATCGGCCCGAACGTGTCGCAGCTCTTGCCCTTGGTCCACTGGCCCTGGCGCTCGGCCTGGAAGGCGCGCTCGGAGACGTCATGCGCGACGCAGTAGCCGGCGACATAGTCCAGCGCCTCGGCCTCGGTGACATATTTAGCGGTCTTGCCGATGACCACGCCGAGCTCGACTTCCCAGTCGGTCTTGACCGAGCCGCGCGGGATCAGCACGTCGTCGTTCGGCCCGACAATAGCCGAGCTTGCCTTCATGAAGATGATCGGCTCCGGCGGCACGGTGGCGCCGGTTTCGGCGGCGTGGTCGGAATAGTTGAGGCCGATGCAGATGAATTTGCCGGTGCCGGCGACGCAGGCGCCGATCCGCGGCTTGCCGGAAACCGCCGGCAGCGATTTCACATCGAGCTTCGACAATGTCTCGAGCGATGCCGGGTCAAGCGCCTTGCCGGCAATGTCGGTGATATGGGCGGAGAGGTTGCGGATCGTTCCATCGGCATCGAGCAGGCCGGGGCGTTCGCTCCCCGCTTCGCCATAGCGCAGCAGTTTCATAGCATTCTCCTTGATTTGAGATGAGCTTAGATCGACCAGCCACCGTCGATATTATAAGCCTGCCCCGACGTATAGGTGGCGCCGGCCAGATAGACGGCGAGATCGGCGATTTCCTCGGGTGTGCCGAGCCGGCCCATCGGCTGGCGGGCGATGAAGGCGGCGCGGGCTGCCTCGTAGTCGCCCTGCGCATGCATGCGGTCCTGCAGCGACGGGCTTTCGACTGTACCCGGGCAGATCGCGTTGCAGCGTATGCCCTTGCCGACATAGTCGGCGGCGACCGATTTGGTCAGGCCGATGACGGCCGCCTTGGTCAGTCCGTAAACGAAACGGTTCGGTACGCCCTTGGTCGAACTGGCCAGCGACGCCATGTTGATGATCGAGCCGTCGCCGCGCTCCAGCATGCCGGGCAGCACGGCGCGGATGGTGCGGATCATCGAGCGGACATTGAGATCATAGGCAAAGTCGAGATCGCCGTCCTTCATCTCGAGGATCGAGCCGGAATGGACGAAGCCGGCGCAGTTGAACAGCACGTCGACGGCGCCGATCTCGGCAAAAGCGGCGTTCACCGCCTCGTCGTTCAGCACATCCAGCTTGCGGGTCTTGATACCGGGCGTCTTGCCGAGGTCGGCGAGCGCCACCTCGTTGATGTCGGTGGCGTGGACGACGGCGCCTGCCTTGGCGAAAGCCAGCGCGCTCGCCCGGCCGATACCTTGCGCCGCCGCCGTGACGACAACGATTTTGCCTGTCAGATCCGCCATGCTTTTCTCCTCGCCCGTCCGTGATCGTTCGGCTTCTTACCGGCACAAGGCGGGGGCGCAATGTGCCAGACGGGCACTAGCATCCCGCCTGTTTCGATATCCCCCTGTCGGCCAAATGTTTTTTCTCGGTAAAGAACATCTTTTGGCCCGTCAAGCCCGGACGCCCTTCCGGGACACTCAGTCGCCGTAGGGCACCCAGACGTTCTTGACCTCGATCGCACGGCGCAGCAGGGCATCGCCGGCTGCTTCGCTCGATGCCCAGTCGAGGCTGTGGCCGTTGCCGGTCCAGACGCGCTTGAGATTGCCGATGGACTCGGCTTCCGCCTTGGCGCAAGTCTCGGCATCGGCGAATACCCAAAGCCCGTCGACATCGTCATGCTTGGCCAGCACGCCGGCGAGTTCGGCGCACCGGCCTGTGACAATATTGATGGCGCCCGCCGGAACGTCGGAATATTCGATAACCTGATAGAGGTCGGTGGCAAGCAGCGGATATCTTTCGGATGGTACCGCGACCACGGTGTTGCCCATGGCGAGCGCCGGCGCAACCAGCGAGATCAGGCCAAGCAAAGGTGCGTTGTCCGGCGCGACGATACCGACGACCCCGACCGGTTCGTGTAGCGCCAGCGTGACGGTGCGTGCCGGCGGCTGGTGGACGCGGCCCTCGAATTTGTCAGCCAGGCCGGCATAGAGGAACAGGCGCTCGATCGACAGCTCGACCTCTTCACGCGCGGCCTTGGCGGTCGCGCCCCGGAGCTGGGTCAAACGGGCGGCAAACTCGTCGGCGCGGCCGGAAAGGTTTTCGGCCAGGTAGTAGAGCACCTGGCTGCGGTTGTAGGCGGTCGCCTCCGGCCAGCCTTTGCAGGCGCGCGCGGCCGCGACGGCGTCACGGATATCCTTGCGGTTGCCGAGGCCGACCTCGCCGGCAAGCTTGCCCTTGGCAGTGGCGACGGCGAAGGAATAATTGCCGTCCGGCCGGACCTGCTTGCCGCCGATGAACAGCTTCGCCGTGCGGTCGATGGCGCTGCTTTCCGATCGCTCGACGGGCTGGGCGGTGGCCACAGCCGGTTTGATGACCGGGCCGAGCGGCAGTTTTGCCGAGAGATATTCGAACATGCCCTCGCGCCCGCCTTCGCGGCCAAAGCCGCTCTCGCGGTAACCGCCGAAGCCGCAGGCGGCATCGAACATATTGGTGCCGTTGACCCAGACGACGCCGGCCTTCAGTTGCGGTGCGACGTGCAGGGCAAGGTTGATGTTCTCGCTCCACACCGAAGCGGCCAGGCCGTAGCGTGTGTTGTTGGCGAGCTCGACCGCTTCCTCGGTGTTGCGGAAGGTCATGGTGGCAAGCACCGGCCCGAACACCTCTTCCTGTGCCAGGATGTTAGCCGGCGAAACACCTGTCGCCAGCGTCGGCAGATGGTAATAGCCCGAGGCGGGCAGTGCCGAGTCCGGCTGCCAGCAGATCGCGCCCTGATTGGCGCCTTCGGCGATTAGGCCCTTGACGCGATCGAGCTGGGTCAAGTCGACCAGCGGGCCGATATCGGTGTTCTTGTCGAGCGGGCTGCCGACGCGCAGCCGGCTCATCCGCGTCTTGACCTTGGCGATGAAGGCGTCGGCGATGCCTTCCTGCACCAGAAGGCGCGAGCCGGCACAGCACACCTGGCCCTGGTTGAACCAGATGCCGTCGACCAGACCCTCGACGGCGCTGTCGAGGTCGGCATCCTCGAACACGACGAAGGCCGACTTGCCGCCAAGCTCCAGCGACAGTTTCTTGCCCGACCCGGCCGTGGCCTTGCGGATGATCTTGCCGACCTCGGACGAACCGGTGAAGGCGATCTTCTGGATGCCGGGATGGTTGACGATGGCCGCGCCTGCCTCCGGGCCGCCCTGGACGATGTTGACGACGCCCTTCGGCACGCCGGCGCGCTCGCAGATTTCGGCGAAGAGGATCGCGGTGAGCGGCGTGAATTCCGCTGGTTTAAGCACCACGGTGCAGCCTGCGGCGAGCGCCGGCGCGATCTTCCAGGCCAGCATCAAGAGCGGGAAATTCCAGGGGATAATCTGGCCGACGACGCCGACGCCCTTATGGCCGGGAAAATCCCTGTCCAGCGCCTGCGCCCAGCCTGCATGATGGATGAAATGACGGATCGCCAGCGGCACGTCGATGTCGCGGCTTTCGCGGATCGGCTTGCCGTTGTCGATTGTCTCAAGCACAGCGAACAGCCGCTGGTGGCGCTGCATGGCGCGGCCGATGGCATAGAGCACTTTGGCGCGTTGATAACCGCTGCTGGCGCTCCATTTAGGCAGCGCTTTTGTGGCGGCCGAAACGGCCGCCTCGATATCGGTGGCACCGGCATCCGACACTTTGGCCAGCAATTTGCCGGAGGCGGGATCGCTGGTGTCGAAGGTCTTGCCTCCGCTGGCTGCCTTCCAGTCGCCGCCGATGAACAGGGCTTTGCCGAAGTCCCGCGCGGCAAGCCACGCATCGGCCTCGTTGCGGGCCTCCGGCGCCGGGCCGTAATCCATTGCGTGATAGCGTTCGAGAATGTTCATGGCGCGCTCCGAATCACGCCATCGCGTGGCGATGATTGGCCGAGTAGTGGCCTGTCAGATGATGCTCGAGCTGGCGCTCGATGTCGGTCAAAAGGCTCGATGCTCCGAAGCGGAACAACTCCGGCTCCAGCCACGGCCGGCCAAGCTCTTCCTTCATCAGCACCAGCCAATCGAGCGAGGCTTTTGCCGTGGAAATGCCACCGGCCGGCTTGAAGCCGATGAGATAGCCGGTTTCCTCGAAATAGGCGCGGATGGCGCGCACCATGGCAAGGCCAACCGGCAGCGTCGCGTTGACGCTTTCCTTGCCGGTCGAGGTCTTGATGAAATCCGCCCCCGCCATCATAGCCACCATCGAGGCGAGCATGACGTTGCGCAGCGTCGCGAGGTCGCCGGTGCCGAGGATCACCTTCAGATGCGCCTCGCCGCAAGCGGCGCGCATCGAGACAATCTCGTTATAGAGCTCCTGCCATTTCGCCCCGAATACCAGGCCGCGCGGGATGACGACGTCGATCTCGTCGGCGCCGTCCCGGATCGATGCTTCGATCTCCTGCAGACGTGTCGAAAGCGGTGCAAGGCCATGCGGGAAAGCCGTGGAAACGGCGGCGACATGGACGCCGCTGCCGCGCAGCGCCTCGACGGCAGTGGCGACGAAGGGATGATAGACGCAGACCGCCGCCGGGCGGATATTTTCACCTGATATGCCGAGCCCCTCGGCAATGTCGCGGCGGAACGGGTTGACCGCCTTGGCACAGAGCCGGCGCACGCGCTCTTCCGTGTCATTCGAGTTCAGCGTCGTCAGGTCCATGCAGGCGACGGCGCGCAGCAGCCAGGCGGCCTGGTTATCGGCCTTGATCGAGCGTCTTTTGGCCAAGCTGGCGACGCGGCGTTCCAGCGCCGAGCGGTTGACGCCGCGCATCGATTCCATGAAGCCGAGATCGAGCCTCATGCCGGGATTGCGAGCAATGCCATGGGCTTGCGGCACCGGCGCATTGGCGGCGGCGCGCGCCGGCAGCGGCGTGATCTTGGACGTGCCGAGATCGGCTTCGCGGATTGTGCTGCTCATCTCCTGCCCCTTGTTCAGCGACTTATGCCGAAGATAGACCGTGAAGCGGCGCTTCACGAGTCCCTCAAGCGGTCATAGCGGAAAAAGGCAGTCAAGGCAGCCGATCTTTGACCCGTATGGTCAAAATCAGGGTCGCAAACGAATGGACCCTGAACTGCCGCGTCTCAGCCGACGAAGGCGCGCTCGACGACGAAGCTTGCCGGATGATGCAGCGAGCCTTCCTGGAAGCCGAGGCTTTCGGCCAGTTCCTTGACGTCCTTGAGCATATGCATCGAGCCGCAGATCATGATGCGGTCGCTCTCTGGATTGAGCTTGTCGATGCCGAGATCGGTGTAGAATTTGCCCGAGCCGATCAGCGCGGTGATGCGGCCCATGCATTCGGAGGTCTCACGCGTCGTCGAATTGTAGAGCGTGACGCGGCCGCCGGTCAGTTCGCCAATCAGCGGATCGTTCTCAAGTGCGGCCACCAATTTCTGGCCGTAGGTGAGTTCGGCCTTGTCGCGGCAGGTGTGGGTCAGGATTACCTGCTCGAACTTCTCATAGGTGTCGGGGTCGCGCAGCAGGCTGGCGAAGGGTGCAATGCCGGTGCCGGTCGAAATCATGAACAGGCGCTTGGCCGGCGTCAGCGCGTCGACCACCAGCGTGCCGGTCGACTTCTGCCGCATGATGACCGTGTCGCCGACCTCAATCTGCTGCAGCTCCGAGGTCAACGGGCCATCCGGCACCTTGATCGAGAAGAATTCCAGCTCGTCGTCCCAGGACGGGCTGGCAATCGAATAGGCACGGAACACCGGCTTCTCGGCATTGGGAAGGCCGATCATGACGAACTCGCCGGAGCGGAAGCGCAGCGACTGCGGCCGGGTGATGCGGAACGAAAACAGCCGGTCGGTATAGTGCTTCACCGAGACCACGGTTTCGGCATAGACATTGGCCGGTATCGGGAACTGCAACGGCCGGGCGCCGGCGGTGTTGAACGCGGATGTGGTGTTCATCAAACCTAACCTTCTGGACCAGCTCAGCGCCGGCGCCAAACCTTCACCTGCGCGCCCGAACCTGTCAGGTTCCGGCGTACCGTTTGCACACTCCGAAGCGGTAAGCTCTTGTGTCCGGAATTTATTAGTATACAAACGATATTGCGTCAAGACGCCGCCGTAAAACAGCTTTCCAAACTGAGGCATGTAAGCAGTTCGGGCATTTCGGGTTTCGACAATGGAACAGAATTTTTCGGCGCAAGCTCTGGATTCGACGGGCAGCGTCGTTGCCGGCATCGATGTCGGCGGAACCTTTACCGACCTGCTTCTGATCGACGGCCATGACGGTGGCCGGGTGCATATCGGCAAGACGCCAACCACGGCCGACAACCAGGCCTTCGGCGTCGTTGCAGCACTTGGTGCCACCGGCTTTCCCGTCGACGGCATCGACCTCATCGTGCACGGCACGACGACCACGACCAATGCGGTGCTGGAGCGCCGGCTGGCAAAGACTGGCATGATCACCACGCGCGGTTTTCGCGACGTGATCGAGCTTGGCCGGCGGACAAGGCCGCAACCCTATGGCATGACAGGCACCTTCGTGCCGATCATCCCGCGCAATCTGCGGCTCGAAGTGTCGGAGCGCGTCGAAGCCTCGGGCGCGGCGCGCATCCCGCTCGACGAGGCCGAGATGCGGGCAGCGATTTCACAACTGATCGTGGCCGGCTGCGAATCACTGGTCATCCATTTCCTGCATTCCTACGCCAATCCGGCGCATGAGCGGCGCGCCGCCGAGATCGCCGCCGAGCTTTGGCCGAACGGCTACATCACGACAGGCCATGCGCTGCTTTCGGAAGCGCGCGAATTCGAGCGCGGCGTGACCGCTTCGGTCAACGCCTCGGTGCAGCCGATCCTCGAACGCTATGTCGAGCGGCTGCGCAAGGAACTGGCGTCAAAAGGCTACGCCCGCGACTTCCTGATCATGAACGGCAATGGCGGCATGATCTCGGCCCGCTTTGTCACACGTGAGTCGGCCAAGACCGTCATGTCCGGCCCCGCCTCCGGCGTCATTGCCGCCGCCTACACCGGCAAACGCGCCGGGTTCGAAAACCTGGTCACCTACGACATGGGCGGCACCTCGACCGACGTGGCGCTGATCCGCAACGCCGAGCCTGCGGTGTCGAACGAGATCGAGATCGAATATGCGATGCCGATCCATGTGCCGATGGTGGCGGTGCATACGGTCGGCGCCGGCGGCGGCTCGATCGCCCGCGTCGATGCAGCCGGCCTGATCCAGATCGGCCCGGAAAGCGCCGGCGCCGATCCCGGGCCGATCTGCTACGGCCGCGGCGGCTTGGAGCCGACCATCACCGACGCCAATCTGGTGCTCGGCCGCCTGGCGCCGAAAAAGCTGCTTGCGGTACAAAACCCGGTCACCGCCGAACATGTCACTGGCATATTCGAGGACAGGATCGGCCGCGCCACCGGCCTGTCCGGCGTCGAGGCGGCGGGTGCGGTGCTGCGGCTGGGCAACGTCAAGATGGCCGGCGCCATCCGCATGGTGTCGGTGTCGCGCGGCCATGATCCGCGCGATTTCGCGCTGTTCGCCTTTGGTGGCGCCGGGCCGCTGCATGCGACGGCATTGGCGCGCGAACTGGGCTTGCCGAAAGTGCTGGTACCGGCGCGGCCGGGCATCACCAATGCGCTCGGCTGCGTCGTCGCCGATCTCAGGCACGATTTCGTCAACACGGTCAACCAGCCGGTGGCCAGTCTCGATGAACCTCAACTCCGCGAGATATTGGAACGGCACCGAAACGAAGGCGAGGAGCTGATCGGCAAGGAAGCGGTGAAGCCGGAGATGATCCGCGTCACCCATTCCGCCGACATGCAGTTCGTCGGCCAGACCCACATCATCAATGTGCCGCTGCCGTCGTCTGCGGTGACGCGCGAGGTACTGCAGCAACTGTTCGAGAGGGCCTATTTCGCCCGCTTCAAGGTCGAGTTACCCGAGATCCGCGCCAATCTGGTCAATCTCAACACCTCGGTGACCGGCGTGCGGCCGGCTATCGATCTGTCCCGGCTGATCGACCCGGCTGGTCGCGCCAAAACGGTCGACGAGGCGCGGCGCGAAATCCGGCCGGTCTGGTATGGCGGGCGCTGGCATGACACGCCGGTCTACACCAGGGAGAAACTGCCGCTCGACGCAACAATCGAGGGTCCGGCGATCCTCGAACAGATGGACGCCACCACGGTGCTCGAGCCTGGCGACCGGGCGCGCTCGGACGCCGATGGCAACATCATCATCGATATCGGTGAGGCCTGAGATGGCAGACCTCGATACTATTACGCTTTCGGTCCTCCAGGCGGCACTGCAGCAGGTCTGCGACGAAATGGACCTGACGTTTTCGCGCGCCGCTTTCTCGCCTGTTATCGCCGAGGCCAATGACCGCTCCGACGGTATCTATTCGGCGCTCGACGGTTCGCTGATTGCGCAAGGCAGCCAGGGCCTGCCGGTGTTCGTCGGCGTCATGCAATATTCTACCAAAACGGTGATCGAGATGATCGCCGAGGGCCGCTGCCTGCCGCCCGAGCCGGGCGATATCTACATCGTCAACGATCCCTATCTCGGCGGCACCCATCTGATGGATGTGCGCTTCGCCATGCCGGTCTATCGCGACGGAAAGATTTTCTGCTGGCTATCGAACACCGGCCACTGGCCCGACATCGGCGGTTCGGTGCCGGGCGGCTTCTCCGCATCGGCAACGGCGGTCGAGCAGGAAGGCTTGCGGCTGCCGCCGGTGAAGCTGTTCAAGAAGGGCGTGCTCGATCGCGAAATCTACGCCATTATCTGCTCGAACATCAGGGTTGCCGACCAGCGCATCGGCGACGTCCGGGCGCAGGCAGCGGCACTGCTGATCGGCCAAGACCGGCTCAACGGAATTCTGGATCGTTACGGAGATGAAACGGTTGTCGATGCGATCGCCGAATTGCGGCGCCGCGCCGCTGAACAGATGCGCGTCAACATATCAGCCATTCCCGATGGCATCTACCGCTCGCAGGCCTTCGTCGATTCCGACGGCGTGGTCAACGAGCCGCTGACCATCGCGCTTGCGGTGGAGAAACAGGGCGATACGCTGACCTTCGACTTCTCCGGTTCGTCAAAGCCCTGCGCCGGGCCGATGAACAGCGTTCTGGCGACGACCTTGTCTTCGGTCTATCTCGCCATGCGCCACGTTTTCCCGGACGTGCCGATCAGCGCCGGTGCCTTCGAACCGCTGATCGTCAAGCGGCCGGAAGGCACCTTCCTCGACGCCAAATATCCGCGCCCGGTGTCGGGCTGCGCGGCCGAGGTTTCGCAGCGCATTGCCGAGGCGGTGTTCGCGGCGATGGTGCAGGCGCTGCCGGACAAAGTGACGGCGGCGCCGGCCGGCTCCAGCGGCAATTTCGCGCTCGGCGGCAACGATCCGGCCCGCGACCGCGATTATGTCATGTACCAGATCTCCGGCGGCGGCTATGGCGGCAATGCCGGTCACGACGGCCTGACCAATGGCTGCTCGACCATCGGCATCTCCAAGTCGCCGCCGGTCGAAATCATGGAGCAGGCTTTTCCGGTGCTCTACCGCCATTATGCTCTGCGCGAAGGCTCGGGCGGCGCCGGCAGGCATCGCGGCGGGTTTGGGCTCGCCTATGAAGTCGAGATCCTGCGCGGCGACGCCCGCGCCTCCTTCGTCATGGACCATGGCCGCTTCGGCCCGCAGGGCGCGCTCGGCGGCAAGGACGGCGCGGTCAACACGGTGACCGTGTTCCGCGACGGCGAAGCCCATGTGCCGCCGCACCTCTCCAAGGAGCAGGACATCGCGCTGAAGGCAGGCGACCGCGTGCGCGTCGGCACGCCGGGCGGCGGCGGCTACGGCGATCCATTGCAGCGTGATCCGGAACTGGTCGCTCGCGATGTGAAACTGGGCTATTACACGCCCGCAGAAGCCGGCGAAAAGTTCGGCGTCGCTCTCTCGGCGGATGGATTGGGGATCGACCGGGCCGCCACGGAAAAGAGGCGCGCCGGCTGACGACGCCGGCCCCGGATTCCGTCATTGCGGTCAACGATCAGTTGCAGTGATCCAGCCTAGCGACCAGCCGGTCGTCGGAATGATACGCACGATGACAACGGCAACCATGACTGAGGTCTCGAAGCGCTGATAGCCGTAGCGGATGGCGAGGTCGCCGAGACCGCCGGCGCGGAAGCGTTGCGAGCATCATCGGAAATGCTGATCGCCAGATGAAAGCGCCGGATTTCCCCTCAAATAAGATGCCCGGAAATATTCTCTCAAAGTTTCTGGCCTTTGGCGAGCACAGGACGCTGCCGTGTGGCTGCTGACTTGGACTATGAAGCCCGCCGTCTATCGGAACGGCGGGCCTTCTGCGTGCGAATGCCCGGCACGGGCAGCAGTTTGGGATGTCGACAATGGACGGCGCGCCGCATGTCCCTTCAAAGAACGACGCGCATTGCTCACTGGATGACCTTCACGATCCTGCGTGTGCCCGGATCGACCAGGACGGTCTGGTTGTCGACGACGACGTAGCGGTATTTGACGTTGGGAACTTCATGAAGTTCGACGGTGTCGGGCAGGGTCGAGCCGACATTGAGCTCCACGCCGGGGAGTTGGACGGACGCCAGAGGCTGCTTTTTCACATACTCCCGTACGACCGTCTCCTGCTGCGGTTCGATGACCACATCCTGGGCGGCGGCGGCGCCGACACCCGCAAGCAGCAAGAACCCGGCCGCGGCCGCGGAAAGATGCATTCTCATGATTGTCTCCTTTCCTCGTGAGCCACCTCTGCGCTGCGCCGCGTCATGCTGTTCGCAGCGGGGTCGCTATGCCGGTAACGTCATCGGGTGGAGCTTGTTCCGCCAATCGGATCGTTTGCCGCTTCGCTCCATTGGTTTGGAACAAAGTTTTTTAGCCGCAGTTTTAGGCGGTGAAGGGACGCATTTTCCAAGGAGATTTCTCATGAAAGGCGTTCTGATCACCAGCATGCTAGCAATCAGCGTCAGCTGCGGAGCTGCACTTGCCCAGACGCAGCAGTCGACCGACGACCAGTCCGGCGCCAATTGCGCAGCCGGCACTGCCAATTGCCCAAGCGGCGCCAAGACGCAGGCTCAAGGCAAGGCCGGCGCCACGACTGAACAGCAGGCCACAGGCAACACCAAGATGAAGACGGACGAGCAAGTCCAAGGCAAGGCTGGAACTACCACCACCGAGCAGGCCCAGGGCGGAACCAAGATGCAAACCGACCAGCAGGCTCAGGGTAAGACTGGGACCACGACTACAAATCAGGCCCAGGCTAATACGTCTACCCAGCAGGACCAGAGTTCGACCGCTTCCATCAGCAATGTGACCGTTGAACAGAAAACCCAGATCACTCAGGTCATCAAGGAAACGAACGTCCAACCCGTTTCCAGCGTCGATTTCGACATCTCCGTCGGTGTCGAGGTGCCGCGGAAGAAGGTTCGGCTGCATCGTCTGCCGGCGCGCATCGTCAAGATCGTTCCGGCTTACGAAAATTACGAGTATTTCGTGCTGGCCGACGGACGGATCGTCATCGTCGATCCCAATACCTATAAGATCGTGGTTATCCTGAGCTAGTTGTGACTAGACGGTCTACAGTGGGTTGATTACACCAAAAGTCCGCCGCGCAACTCGGGCGGCGGGCTTTTTCATACCCGGCTCCAGCGTCTGCAAATCGCAAATCAAGGTCCGTCCCCGGCGCGGGGAGTGAGCATGGTCCGATCGACGGTGTCGGGCAGGCACGGAGCTGGCACGCAGCTTGTCCGGACTGACGCGGTGGTCGTAGCATCGATATCCGTGACGAGCACCATTCGCGCGTAGTGCCCCGGCCACAGCGGTTCTCCAAACAAGATGAAGATGCCGCCAACCATTAGCGCCAGCAACAAGAGTGCCGTTGCGTTTGCAAATATCTCGCCGTAGCGCATTGAGGTAACCTGTCCTGGCCGGAAGGCGGATTCAGCCTGTCACAGCGGCAATCGGGACGGTGCCGAAACCAAGCGCTGCTGCGCTTGGCGTCTCGCGAATGCCGCGTTCCATTGGGTACCCCCGGAATGAGCAATAGCGGCACTCTCGGTCCTTTGTTCCCGGCCCGCGACGACAGCCGCTTCATTCATGCCGAGGTGTTTCCGTCGGCGAAAAACTGCAGGCGGTCTTCGCTCTCATTGATGCGCGGCAGCGAGATCCTTCACGTGACGTTCGTGCATTTGCAGCACCGGCAGCGTCTTTTTGGCAAACTCCTTCATTGCCGGATCGTCGCCGGAATTTGCGTAAGCGGAAAACAGCGCCACCGCTTCCTTATGCGCCTGGGTCTGCATGTCGATATATTTCGATTGGAAGCTGTCCCCGCTGGCCTCCTTGAGTTGGTCGAGCAGCGCCTGGTGCTTGGTGTCCAGCGGCGAGCCCGCCGGCGCGGTGGCAGAAGTCGTCTGACCCTTGCTGAGCGCCACCTTGAAGTCCTCTGCGGCCTTGGTATGGTCCGTGACCATTCGCGTTGCGAAG
Organism: Mesorhizobium sp. WSM4836; assembly: GCF_055811815.1. NCBI lineage: Bacteria > Pseudomonadati > Pseudomonadota > Alphaproteobacteria > Hyphomicrobiales > Phyllobacteriaceae > Mesorhizobium > Mesorhizobium sp. WSM4836. The sequence goes on along the minus strand of NZ_JBVVQF010000003.1, from coordinate 233,743 downwards.
GCCTTCACATCGTCGGCCGTCGCCTGCGTCCGCGCAAGTCGGCTCGACTCGATTTCAAATGTATTGGCAACGGGCACGGTCTTGACGAACGTCGCGGTGTCAACCTTGCTCATGGTGTCGGTCGTCAAAGGCGTCACCGTCGCCGATTGGGCAAAAGCAGCCAAAGGCGCGCCGGCCATCATCGCTGCCGCAGTGATGGATAGAAGTGTTTTCATGGGGGTTCTCCGAGGCTGATGTCATCCCTCCGATGGTTCAACGCGGAAGCTGCGGCGAGGTTGCCTGGTCGTGGGGGGGGGGGGCCCCCCCCCCCCCCCCCCACCAGACTGTGGGATTGTGAAAAAAAACAACCCGGCGCGGCAAGAGAGCAAACAACAGACCAAAACACAAACGCGCCGCAAAA
>NZ_JBVVQF010000003.1:0-233333 GCF_055811815.1 Mesorhizobium sp. WSM4836 | reverse complement strand
CTTCGGGGGGGGGGGGGGGCCCCCCCCCCCCCCCCCCCGCCCGCGGGGGGGGGGGGGGGGGGGGGGGGGGGGGGGCCCCCCCCCCCCCCCCCCCCGCCAAACAGTGGTCTTGGGATGATGCAAAAGACCGCCAGCCGGGTTCTGGAAAGTGCAACGCTACCGGCCAGACCGTACGGAATCGTACAAGCTCTTTCGCTTTGCCGCAGTCTTGCTATCGTCGGCGGGGAGAGATGGGTGGAGGCTTCCGTGGGGCAGATCAAGTCGCCGCTTGGAATCGGTATCGATGCCGACAAAGCCGTCCATACCGTCATGGCCGACTACCATCCCGGTGACATTCTCTCGACCACCGTCGTCATAGCCGATTTGCGCAAACGCTTCCCCTGGTTCCGGCAAACCGACGAGGAGCTGGTTGGCTTCATCGTTCGGGCGCTGGACGGTCGGGAGATCGCGGTCAGCTTCGACCATCGCGGCCGTTAATGCGTGTCGCGCAAAAGTGTGCAGCGGTTTTGCGACAACGACATGCATGAAAACAAGAACCTAAAGCGCATCGCAAGAGGCCGATCGAACGCGATGCGCTTTTAGGCACCTGATTTGCCGCAAGACGAGCCGACCGCGGAGCCTAGCCTCCGCGGCCTCGTCCGGCTGTGATCACCGGGCGCTTACTTGCCGCAGTGGTTGTCGTTCACCGTCGGCGCCATCGTGCCCGGAGCCTTGCCGGTCGCATCGGGCATAGCCCCCTGCGGGCTCGGCGGGCAATTCCGGTCGGCATTCGAATCCGTCGTTGAGAAATCGCGAATGCTGTTGGTGATGGTCGAATCCGTGCCGGTGTCAGGGACACCATTGTCCGGAACTACGACCGTCCGCCCGCTACCGTCGGCAGCGGCTCCGGAGGGGTCGCCGACGTTCTGGGCCATCGCTGACGTGGCCAGACCGATCGTAAGCGCCGAAGCTGCGAGAATTTTCGTGAGCATGATGCTTCTCCTTTTTTACGAGGGTCGTCGCGTTGCGACCACGAAAACAACCGTTCGGGACGGGCGAAGGTTCCAACAAATTCCCAATGAATTCAGCCTGTTCTCAGGTGTTCAAGGCGGCCGTCACGCCATTCTCCGCAGGCACGCTTCCGTGGATTTTTCTAACGGCACAGCCCGGCATTTTGCGCGACGCATGAGCGTACGCCTTGCTGTCCCGCCGGAACAGGAATGCTCCTCGCGAGTTCATACCTTTGTACGTTCATACCTTTGTACAATGCGACGCGCTGACGCGAATGGCAGCAGCGCAAACAAGGAGAGCAGACATCATGGGCCTTGGAACCATTCTCATCATCATCTTGGTCCTTGCCTTGCTTGGCGGCTTCAGCGGGTTGGGCGGCGGACCGTTCTATGGCACCGGCTATTACGGTGGTGGCGGCCTCGGCCTGGTGTTGCTTATCGTCATCATCCTGGTCCTGCTTGGGCGCATTTAGCGTATGCCCACGACCAAAACGCCTGCCGCTTCGTAATAAACGCCGGGCGTTTTGTCGTGAAAAGACAAGATTTGCAAGATCCCTGGCCAATCAAGGACCCGGGCTAGAAAAGGCGACCCGGTGCCGAACCTTTCGGCACCGAGGACACCACCACAGCAGCAGCTTAGTGTTGGCGATCGGCGGCCAGCGCTTCTTTCAGATCGGCGCTGAGCACACCCTCGTTGAACAGCGACATGATACGGGCGGCCAACCGCTCGCGGACAGGACTGTCGTCCGCAACACCCAACTCGCGGCAGCAGTCGTCGAGGGCTTTTCTCAGCACGCTCAGTTCGGCTGGAGTTGCTGCACCTTGCATCGACATGCCATCCTCCCTTGAAAAGGGCGAAAGCGCGAAGCGTCTTTCAAGCGTCCACTCGCCATGTCTGTGTGGGCGCTTCCAATTCAATTAGCGCCGCTCTCGTCCAAACTCAATGTACGGAAATTACCAAGCAGACAGTTTGGGAACGACTGCCTTGCACCTGCATTGTTGCTGCGATCCAACCCACCCCTCATTTGGATCACTGGGCGTAGCCCACGACGCCCGAATGGAGCCCGTTGCATCCCTCGCGACGGGCTCTTTCGCGCCCGATGATCTCAATTGTCGTTTTCGTACCAAACCATCTTTGGTACGTTTCCAACTCTAACTTTCAGTCGGATGTTTTCGTAGGCAAGCGGCAGGAGAAACTGCCGTGCATCGACTCATTTTTTTATTTAGTAGGCTCCATACCTTTGAGTGCTTATATCAGCGCTATCGTCCGCAGGTTATACCGGGCGCGGACGGCTGGGAGATAAAAGAGCTCTTGCCCTGTTTTGGGGCTAGCTATGTCTGATCCAGCAATTTCCAATAAAAATCTATACAAGAACAAGCTGTTGCGCCGGATGAGCGCCGACGATTTAGCATCTCTCGAGCCGCACCTCGAGCGCTGTTCCCTGGATCTGCGGCAATCGCTCGAAGTACCCGGATCGCCGATCGAGGCTATCTATTTTCTCGAGGACGGCATTGGTTCGGTAGTTGCGAAAATGCCGAACGGCAGCGATGCGGAAGTTGGCCTTATTGGCTTGGAAGGTATGACCGGTTCCGCCTTGGTGATGGGCGACGACCGTACGATCCATGATTGCTACGTCCAACTGGCGGGAGAAGCCGCCAGGATCGACGCCGAGCCGTTCAAGGCGGCGCTGACGCAAAGCCCGACGCTGCGGCTGTTCCTGCTGCGCTACGTGCAATATCTGCATGTCCAGACTGGTTACACCGCGCTGGTCAACGCGCGATCGAAACTCGAAGACCGGCTGGCGCGCTGGCTGCTCATGTGTGACGATCGGGTGGCCGGCGACCGGCTGACGATCACTCACGAATTCCTGTCGATCATGCTTGGCGTAAGGCGCCCGGGTGTCACGGTCGCGCTGCAGCTGCTTGAGGGGCGCGGGCTCATCCGGTCCCGCCGCGGCGAAATTATCATCCGCGATCGCGACGGTCTCGTCGCACTGGCCGATGGCGGCTACGGCCTTGCCGAGGCCGAATATACCCGCCTGGTCGAGCATATCGGCGAGCGCTGACTGCGCTTTCCTCGCCGAGTGCTGCCGCAGGTCGAGGCCCCTTGCGACACCACACAGCGGGTCGGAAAAAAGTTTCAAAGCTCTTGAACCGTCAGGGAACTTGTTTCCCATCGGAGGGTTATGGGACGCCTCCATTTTTGCGAGATGGCACCAACGTTCGGGAGAGGATCATGGCGACTACGAAAAAGGCCGCGAAGGCGGCAAGCAAGGGCCTTGAGGATCTGTTCCTCGACGGGCTCAAAGACCTCTACTACGCCGAGAAGAAGATACTGAAAACGCTGCCTAAAATGGCCAAGGGCGCCGAGTCGGAAGAAGTGACCGCCGCCTTCGAGAAACACCGCATGGAAACCGAAGGACATGTCGACCGCCTCGAGGAGGTGTTCGAGAAATTCGGCAAGCCGGCTCGCGGCAAGACCTGTCCGGCGATTGACGGCATCATCGAAGAGGGCTCGGAAGTGCTCGAGGAGTATAACGGTGCTCCCGCGCTCGACGCCGGGCTTGTCGGTGCGGCGCAGGCTGTCGAACATTACGAGATCGCTCGTTACGGCACTTTGATCGCGTGGGCGGAAGAACTCGGCAAGAACGACGTTGTCGAGCTGCTCAGGGCAACGCTCAAGGAAGAAGTTGCGACCGATGAAGCGCTTTCCAAGCTCGGCGAAAGCGGTGTCAACGAACGCGCAATGCAAGAAGCCGCTTGATCGACAAGATCGCCTCCGAGCCTCGGCAGCAGTCAGCCGGGGCTCGGTTGGTAACAGCTATTTCCCGGCATCCATCATCGCCTTTATCGGCTGGCGGGAGATGTTTTCCTCGATCCTTTCATGGCCGGGCGTTTGCGGCAGCGAAATTCTTGGCATAGTCGCGCGGCATTTTCGGCGGCATCATCGGCTCGTAGGCATCGACCAGCGCTTCTACGACGACCGGTCCTTCCGCCGCAAAAACCTCATCCAGGACGCTGCCCAACTGGTCGGCCCGCTCGATGCTGAAACCCTTGCCGCCCATCGCTTCTGCCGCCTTGGCGAAATCGATCGGCTGCAATTCGCAGCCGAATTGCGGATTGCCCAGGAACATCATCTGCTCCCAGGCGATCTGGTTGAGCATGTTGTTCTTGATGACCAAGACTTTCAGCGGGATCTTGTAGCGTACTGCCGTCGAGAATTCGCCGAGCTGCATGGCAAAGCCGCCGTCTCCGACAATGGCAGCGATCGGCCGTCCCGGGAAAGCGATACCGGCGGCGATCGCGTAGCTGAGGCCGCAGGCCATTGAAGCCAGTGCTCCCGAGACGCCGAACGCCTGGCCCTGCCGGAGATCGACATGGCGCGCCGCTAACTCCGTGTTCTGGCCCGAATCCGTCGCCAACACCGTGTCTGCGGCCAGCCTTTCGCCAAAGGCGCGAGCCACAAGCTGTGGCTTGAGCGGATGGGCATTCCTGTCTTCCGATTGCCGCATCATCTGCCGCCATCTTTGCATCGAAGCCTGGGCATCATGCAGAAATTCGCTGGTCGGCTTTTGTCTGAGCCGCCGATTGAGCGCGCGCAAGCTTTCTGCGGCATCGCCTACCAGCCCTGCCTCGACCGGGAAGCGCAAGCCGATGCGCTGTGCATCGCAATCGATCTGCACGCCGCGCGCCTGCTTCGGCTTCGGGTAATATTCGATGTAAGGGAAGGTCGAGCCGACGATGAGGACGGCGTCGCAGTTCTCCATCGCCTCCTGCGAAGGCAAGGTTCCCAACATGCCGATGCCGCCGGTCGTATAGGGATGGTCGTCGGGCAGCACCGCCTTGCCGAGCAGCGCCTTGATGACTGGAGCCTGCATCAGCCTTGCGGTCTCTTCCAGTTCTGGCATGGCCCCCAGAGCTCCCCGCCCGGCCAGGATTGCCACGCGCGAGGCTTCGTTGAGGATGGCAGCGGCTTTGTCCAACTCGGTATCTTGCGCTACGGCGTGTGCCGCAAACATGTCCTGAGGCGTGTGCGCGGGGCGGTTGCGCTTGGAGCGTTTGGCGGCATCGGCGGGCTGTTCCTGGATGTCGCTGGCGATAGAGAGATGCGCGACGCCCTTGCGGGCGAGCGCCGTACGGCAGGCAAGGCTTGCCACATTCTCCATATGGGCGGCGTCCGAGACATGGGCGTTGTAGATGGCGACGTCGCTGAATGCGCGGGTCAGGTCGACGTCCTGCTGGGTAAACGTCTCGATCAGGTCGTGGAACTGCATGCCGGTGATCGCCAGCACCGGCGCCTGGTCGAGCTTGGCGTCGTAGAGCCCGGTCAAAAGGTGAGTGCCGCCAGGGCCGGACGTGGCCAGGCACACGCCCAGCTTGCCGGTCCATTTCGCATAGGCGCAGGCCATGAAGGCGGCGGACTCCTCATGCCGCACCTGAACGAACGATATCTTGTCCTGGTTTCTGCGCAGCGCCTCCATGACGCCGTTGATACCGTCTCCCGGCAGGCCGAAGACGACCTTCACATCCCAGGCAATCAAGGTGTTGACGAGAATATCTGCAGCGTTTGGCATGTCGGGACCTCCAATGGACGGGTCTCGAACCAGTGAATTCTGCGTTGGTTCCCTGGTCGGCGGCAGAACGGGGCGCCTTGAAGCGGTGCTTCGGGACGGATTTACTCGATCTGCTCGAACGTGCATTGCCGCGGCTCTTTGTCCGGCCGCCAGCGCAACAGCTTGGTTCCGTGCCGGAACCGGTCGCCTGTCACATGATCGAACCGAACCTCGACCACCAGTTCAGGCTTTATCGGTTCCCATTGGCCGCTGCGCTCCGTGCTCCAGCGGCTTGGTCCGCCCGGCGCCTTGCCGGTGAAACCCGGTTTGGCCCGCAGTTTTTCCAGCCGTCTGGTCAGCACCGCCCTGTCGTCCTTGCCGATGGTCGAGGTGAAGCCGACATGGTCCAGCCTGCCTTCCTTGTTGTAGAGCCCGAGCAGCAGGGATCCGACTTCGTTGCTGCCGGCGAGATAGCGAAAGCCGCCTACCACGCAATCCGCCGTGCGCAGCCGCTTGACCTTGACCATGGCGCGCTCGCCGGGCCGGTACGGCCCGGTGATCAGTTTTGCAACGACACCGTCGGTCGAGCCGTGGCCGGCGCCCTGCAGCCAGCGCTCGGCGGTGGTGGCGTCGTGCGTGTATTTGGACAGGTGCAGTTCGAGCCGTGCCGCCGCCGCGACAAAGGTCTCGATCGCCTGCCTCCTGGTGGTGAGAGGCTCTTCGATGATGATCCTGCCGCCGGGTTCGGCCAGCATGTCGAACAGGACCAGCATGGCAGGCGTCTCCAGGCTCAACTTGCGGATCCTGCTTTCCGCTGGATGAAGGCGCATTTGCAGGGCCTCGAATGACGACGATCCGTCGACCTCGATGACGATCTCGCCGTCGGCAACAAACCGCCGCTCGCTCACATCGCGCAGCACCGCGACCAGTTCGGGAAAATAGCGGCCAAGCGGCTTGCCTGATTTTGCGCGCAGATCGACGGCATCGTCGCCCTTGAACACGAGGCAGCGAAACCCGTCCCATTTCGGTTCGTATTGCCAACGGCCGCCGCCGCCAGGAATTGCGTCGGCGGCCTTGGCTTCCATCGGATGAAGGTCGAGCGGCAACGGAAATGCGGTCATGGCTGGTCCGCGCCGCCGCTGAGGCATTCGCTACCGCCGTCCGCCATTCCCCTGTGCCCCACTTTGCCGCCTCGGCGCCTTGCGGCCAGTTTGGTCGGGTGAAGGCGACATCTGATCGACCTCGTCGGACCCACCGATCTCCTTGGTGATGCGATAAGCCAGATAGGCGACAATCCCGGCAAGCAGCAAGCGGACCATGACTGCAGATCCTTCGTTGGCGTGAACCCACCAACCCGCGGGCCGAAGGTTTTGTTCCGCCGCTGCCCATAGCGCAGGTGATTCGTCGGCGGGGCAACCAAAACCTAAGCGCATCGTTTGTTGCTTATCGACCAAAAGAATTTGCGATGAAGACGCTGTTACCCTTGTTCGCTTTGACCCTGGCGCTAAGCTTGGCCAGCAGCGCTTGGCCCGACGGGTGACCGCGATGCTCCTCGTTGTTCCGGTCTGGCAGGACATCGCGGCACGACTGCTTCTGACCGCGCTCGCCGGCCTGTTGATAGGCCTCAACCGCGAGGCGCGCGGGCACGCGGCGGGGCTACGCACCACCGTGCTGGTCGGATTGGCCGCCGCCATCGCAATGATCCAGGCTAGCATTCTGCTGGGGACCGTAGGCAAACACCCGGATTCGTTTGCATCGATGGACGTCTTGCGCTTTCCGCTGGGCGTGCTGACCGGCGTGGGCTTTATCGGCGGTGGCGCCATTCTTCGCCGCGGCAACCTTGTCAGCGGCGTCACCACGGCGGCTACGTTGTGGGTGATGACGGCGATCGGATTGGCTTTCGGCGGTGGCCAATACGGCTTGGGCGCGGCCGGCACGGCGTTGACGCTGGCCACCTTGCTGGTCCTGAAATGGGTGGACCTCCGAATTTCGCGCGAACATCACGCCCAGTTGGCGCTGACCTGGAAGGGCGCGGCTCGACAGGAGCTCGATGCGCTCATCGGGCCGCTTGGCTACCAGGCACGCCTCGTCGCAATAGAGAGGCGCCCGGGTCTCAAGGACCCGGTTTTCTCGTTCGAGATCAGTTGGAGACGGCCGGACACTGGCGCACCGCCAATGGATCTGCTGGCATCGGTGGGCGAACATTGCGAGATCCAAAGGTTTGATCTCCTGAGCGAACCTGCCCGCTAGCGCAACGATCGTGACCTGAAGCGGGCCATCGCTTCTCCAAGCCGCTTCCAGTACCTATCTGTCGAGGCAGGACTCAAGGAGCAAGCAAAAGAGCGTGGCACAGCGATCGGGAAGTGCTGATCTTCCACTTCACGGCGGACGCGTGCCGAAATGGCTCGGCGACCGCATGACGCGGCTTGGCGCGGTCATGTGCGAGGCGATCATCCACCATTACGGCCGCGATGAATTGCTGCGCCGGCTGGCGCATCCGTTCTGGTTCCAGTCCTTTGGCGCCGTGATGGGGATGGACTGGCACTCTTCCGGCATCACCACCAGCGTCGTCGGGGCGTTGAAGCGCGGCCTGTCGCCGCTTTCCGGCGAACTCGGCATCCACGTTTGCGGCGGCCGCGGCGCACACTCGCGCAAGACCCCGCACGAGCTTGCCCTGATCGGCGAGCGTGTCGGCCTCGACGGGGAAGGCCTCGCGACTGCCAGCCGGCTTGTCGCCAAGGTGGACAGCGCCGCGGTCCAGGACGGTTTCGATCTCTATCTGCACGGCTTTATCGTTACCGATGATGGCAAGTGGGTGGTGGTGCAGCAAGGCATGAACGGCGACAGCAAGGTGGCGCGCCGTTATCACTGGCTGTCCGAGGGCCTGACGAGCTTTGTCGACCAGCCGCATGCCGCCATCGAAGGCGCCAACCAGGGCGAGATCGTCAACCTGACCGACCGCCGCGCCCAAGCGTCGCGCCAGGGACAACTGGACCTTCTGCACGACTTTGGACCGGATCGCATCGTGAGGGAGCTTGCCGCTTTGGAGCGGGGTTCGGCGCCAGCGCCGGAACCGGCACAAAAGCTGCTGCCGCATCTGGTCATGCCGGCGCACCACGATGTACGCGAAAGCGATGTCGTCATGCGCCGCCTGCACGGCAACATCGCGGCGGCGGCCGAGCGCGGCCCGGCGGATTTCGCCGGCCTTCTCCTGGTGCCCAATGTCGGCGCGCGCACGGTGCGGGCGCTGGCGCTGGTTGCTGAAGTGGTGCATGGCGCGCCATGCCGTTTTTCCGATCCAGGGCGTTTCTCGCTGGCGCATGGCGGCAAGGACAGGCACCCGTTCCCCGTGCCGCTGAAAGTCTATGACGAGACCATCGGCGTGCTGAAATCGGCTGTCCAGAAGGCCAGGCTCGGACGTGAGGAAGAAATCGGCGCGTTGCGGCGGCTGGACGACCAGGCGCGGCAGGTCGAGCGCTATGTCACCGGTCCAAGCCTGAAGGAAATCGTCGCCGGGGAGTTCGAGCAATCGCATCTGCTCGGCGGCCGCAGCGTCTTCGGTTGGGAAGGCGCACCGGAAACGGCCGCAGTCAAATCAACGAAGTGATCGGCCCGGATCAAGCCTCCAAGTCGATCAGGGCGACGCCGAGTTCGGGACGTTGCCTGCGGCGCAGATGGCCAGGCGTCTCCACCAATGTGACCTCGAACGTCGGCCGCACGATGCCGTCCAGCAGATGACCGCCCCTCGTGGTGCCGTCACTCAATCCAAGGACCGCGTGGATATGCAGGCTGGGCCTGCCGTCGTCGCCGATGGCAACATCGCCGATCGCGCTCAGCACTTCGCACTGTTCCCGGACGGGGATTTTCCGGTAGGTCTTTTCTCCAGGATCGAACCAGCCGACGGTTGCCCTTTCGAAAGCGCCGAGCGCAGTCAGCGACGCACTGCCAACACCGTGATCGACCGCAAACGACGTCAGCTGCGCAAACGCCTCTTCGCCGGGATCAAGCACGACGACGAACGTTCTCTGCCCGGCGCTTTCGGCAACAAGCTGTGATTTCATGATTTCGCTCCGGCCGTCAGGAATTCAAATCACCACACCAGCAATGCCAGCAAGACGAGACCCACCAGGCCGGCGATGAAAATGATCCGGTGCGCCCGCGTCCGCAGGATGATCTCGCCCTGCCGCGCCTGCTCCGCCGAAACGACAGGACCATCCTTGTCCCGGTCGTCGCTCACCATCGTCTCCTTCATCGTCTCGGTCCGGGGGGCCACTCCAACGGACAAATCCGGCTCCTGATGAACACAATCTCGTTCGGCGGATGAGGTTCCACGATGAGCCGTGGACAACGGCTACCTGGGACTGGAACGCCTGCGCGGCGGAACGAAGATCGATCACAGGCACGTAAGGCAGGGGAACCTTGCTATCAGTCACCGGTTCGGCCGGCTTGCGACACAGCCAGCCGGGAGCCAGCCATGCCAAGCACCAGACTGTCAGGCACCACATTTGCCAGCCTGAGCCGACGCAGCTTCATGACCGGGTCCGTCTCGGCCGCGGCAGCCCCGCTTGTCGCCGCATCGGCAAAAGCCGCCGCGCCGCAGGCGGGCACAGCGGCCGAGCCGCGCGACTTGTCGGCGATCTCGCTGCGCATCAACAAGCAACCCTACAATCTTGCCCTCGACAATCGCACCAGCCTGCTCGACGCGCTGCGCGACCATGTCGGCCTGACGGGCACGAAGAAAGGCTGCGACCACGGCCAGTGCGGAGCCTGCACTGTTCTTGTCGATGGCAAGCGGGTGCTGTCGTGCCTGAGCTTCGCAGTCATGAACCAGGGCCACGAGATCACCACGGTGGAAGGGCTGGCTTCCGCTGACGGCAATTTGCATCCGATGCAGCAGGCCTTCATCGACAATGACGCCTTCCAATGCGGGTACTGCACGCCAGGCCAGATCATGTCCGCCATCGGCTGCATCGACGAAGGCCATGCCGGCTCCGAGGACGATATCCGCGAATATATGAGCGGTAATCTCTGCCGCTGTGCTGCCTACCCCAACATTGTCGCGGCCATCGTGCAGGCCCGGGACGAAATAAGGAAAGCCTGAGATGCGCCCCTTCGTTTATGAGAGACCGGCCAACGTGTCCGCGGCGGCCGCCATTGCTTCCCGTTTTGTCACCGAGGGTGTCCCGCCGACCGGGGCCGTCGCGCAATTCATCGCCGGCGGCACCAATCTGGCCGACTACATGAAGCTTGGCGTGGCGCAGCCGGAACGGCTGGTCGATCTCAACGGCCTCGGTGACCGGACCCTGCGCCAGATCGAGGTCGGGGAGGACAGCATCCGCTTCGGCGCGCTGGTCCGCATGGGGGAGGCCGCTGACGCAGGCGAGATCAAGCGCCGTTGCCCGATGCTTGCCGAAAGCCTGAAATTCGCCGCCAGCGGCCAAATCCGCAACATGGCGAGCCTGGCCGGCAATGTGCTGCAACGGACGCGGTGCGAGTATTTTCGCGAGACCTCCTGGCCGTGCAACAAGCGCGAGCCCGGCTCCGGCTGCGCTGCCATGGAGGGCTTCAACCGGCAGCATGCGGTCCTTGGCACCAGCGACGCCTGCATCGCCACCTATCACGGCGATTTCGCGCAGACGCTGATCGCCCTCGGCGCGACCGTCGAGGTCGAGGCAAGGCGCGGTATGCGCAAGATAGCGTTTTCGAAGCTGCATCGGCTGCCGGGAGACACGCCCAATCTCGAGACCGATCTGGCCCCCGACGAGGTGATCACGGCCATCGAGGTGCCCCTCGGCGCCTGGAGCCGCCGCTCGCGCTACCTAAAGATCCGCGACCGCGAATCCTATGCGTTCGCACTGGCCTCGGCGGCCGTCGCTCTGGATATGGACGGCGACACGGTCAGCCAGGCGCGCATCGCGCTTGGCGGCGTGGCGACCGTGCCATGGCGAGCCAGGGCGGCCGAGGAAGCACTGAGCGGCAAGGTACTCGACGACGCCGCGGCCGAAGCTGCCGCCGAAGCCGCGTTCGCCGAAGCCAAACCGCGCGAACACAATGCGTTCAAGATACCGCTCGGCAAGCGCACGCTTGTGCGGGCTCTGCTCGAAACGCGCGACATGAAGGTCTGACCCATGAACCAAGCTGCTCCCGCGCCGAAAGAGAACATGGGACATCCCGTTCCGCGCATCGATGCTCGCTTGAAGGTCACCGGACAGGCCGGTTATTCGGCCGACCTGCCAACCGCCAATGTTGCCTATGGCGCGCTTGCCACCAGCAACATCGCCAAGGGCAGCATCACAGCGCTGCGGCTCGAAAGGGCGCGTAAGGTGCCCGGCGTCCTCGATATCGTCAGCATCGGCGACATGGAAGGCGTCGACAAGCCGAAATTCGGCAACACCGCCGCAAGTTCGATCGCTCCGCTGCATGACAAGACCATTTTCCACGACGGCCAGATCATCGCGCTGGTGGTGGCCGAAACATTCGAGGCGGCCGAGGAAGCAGCCGCCCTGATCGGCGCCGACTACGCCGAAGAAACGCCCAGCGCCGGCTTCGATTCCAGGGAAACGGAGATGGAGCCGGCCGCCGGCAAGAGCCCATTGTTCAAGGAGGACGTCAAAGCCGGCGACTTTGATGCCGCCTATGCCGCGGCCGCCGTCAAGATCGACGAGAAATATTCGACGCCGACCCAGCACCACAATCCGATCGAGCTGTTTTCGACGACGGCGGTCTGGCGAGGTGATCAACTCACCATCTACGAGCCGAGCCAGAACGTCACCGGCTGGAAGGCCGAGCTCGCCCGGCAGCTGAAGATCGACCCGGCCAATGTGCGGATCGTCAGTCCCTATGTCGGCGGCGCTTTCGGGTCCAAAGGGCCGATGACGGCTCGCACGGCGATCGTTGCCGTTGCGGCCCGCCGGGTCGGCCGGCCGGTGCGCTGCGTCGTCAGCCGCATGCAGGCGTACGGCACCCAGACCTATAGGGCTGAGACCCGACACCGCATTCGTATCGGCGCCAACAGGGACGGCCGCATCAGCGCCTTTGCGCATGAAGGCTGGGAAGTGACCTCGCGGCCTGATTCCTATGTCGTCGGGGGCACTTCGGCCACCGGCCGCATGTACGATTACGGCTCCGTGCTGACGCACGTCTCGCTGGTGCATGCCGATCGCAACACGCCTGGCTACATGCGTTCGCCGCCCGAGACGCCCTATGTCTATGCGCTGGAAAATGCCATGGACGAGATGGCGGTGGCGCTCGGCATGGACCCGATCGAGTTCCGCCGCATCAACGAGCCGCAAAAGGAGCCGATCGGCGGCAAGCCGTTCTCCAGTCGCTCGCTCGTGAAATGCTACGACCAGGCCGCCGAGGCCTTCGGCTGGTCAAAGCGCGAGGCCGCGGTTGGCGCGATGCGTGACGGCGACTGGCTGGTCGGCATGGGCTGTGCCACCGCCATCTATCCGACGGCGGCCGCGCCATGCGCTGCCCGCGTCCGGCTGACCACGGACGGCGAGGTTCGCGTCCAATGCGGCTCGCATGAGATCGGCACCGGCGTGCGCACGGTGGCAGGGCAGATGGCGGCCGAACGGCTCGGGATAGAAATGGACAAGGTCAGCGTCGAAATGGGCGACAGCGCATTGCCGCCGGCGCCGGTGTCCGGCGGGTCGATTTCGACGGCAAGCGTGTGCTCGGCAGTGCTGAAAGCCTGCAATGCCGTCCGCGCAAAGCTCTTCGCCGCGGCCGTCGCCGAGGGCGGACCGCTTGCCGGTTCCGGCAACGCCAAGCTCGAAATGAGACAAGAGAAAATCGTCGCGGCCAACGGTAAGTCGGCTAAGCTGGCGGACGTCTTCAAGGCGATGCAGATCGGTGCGATCGAGGAATATGCCGAGTTCGCGCCAAAGGGATCGTCACCGGAGGCGCTGAAGAAGCTTTATGTCGGGCAATCGGAGTTCCACGGCGGCGACCAGGACAAGGATTCGGTGAAATATGCCTTTGGCGCCGAATTGTCGAAGTGCGCATCAACCGCCATACGTGCGAAATCAGGGTGCCGCGCATCGTCGGCGCCTTTGCTGCCGGGCGCATTATGAACACCCGCACCGCCCGCAGCCAGCTGATGGGCGGCATGATCTGGGGCATCGGCCAGGCCCTGCACGAAGCGACGGAAATCGACAGGCGTTATGCTCGCTACGTCAATCGCGACCTGCAGGATTATCTCGTACCGGTCAACGCCGACGTGAAGCAGCTGGAAGTGATCCTGGTTCCGGAGATCGACCACGAGGTGAACCCGGCCGGCGTCAAGGGCCTGGGGGAACTCGGCAATGTCGGAACCGCGGCCGCGGTCGCGAGCGCGGTCTATCACGCCACCGGCAAGCGCATCCGGGACCTGCCGGTCAGGATCGATCATCTGATCGTCTGACCTGTCCAACCCAACCGGCTTGGGACCGGCTAGCATTTTGCAGCCAAGTGGGCTCACTTGGCGTCGCAGAAATGCGGCTAAACAAATAGATAGAGCGGGATGCACGGTTCAATTTGAACGCATCCCGCTCTAGGCGCTGTTTGCATCTATTCCTTCGGCGCGGTGGCGGGCGCGGTATAACGGCGGCGCACGGCGTCGAGGACGTGGTTGCGGCTCTCCTGCGCCGAAAGTGTGCCGTCTTTCTCCGCTTCGGCGGTTTCGCGTGCCAGTTCCTTGTCCTTGATCTGGTGGCGAAACCATTCGGAATAGTCGCCAGCGCGCAAATGATGTTCCCAGGTCCTGTCGTCGATGCCCTCGGCGATCTGGGCGAAGATCATCAGATTATGGGCGCGAAGGTTCATCGCATTGTCGGGGCCGCGGAAATAGAAGCTGCCCTTCTCGTCGAGCTGGCCCTCGGCATATTTGCGGCTATGGCGCTTGAGCGACTGGCGCGGCTCGACCACCTCGACCATGGCAGGCTTCTTGTGCGCCTGCGGCCGCCAGAACAGCACACGCTCGTCTTTTGGAGAGTTCAGGTCCTTGTCCTTTGGCGGTTCGGTGCCGGTCTCCCGACAGAACGTCTTGATGACCTTTTTCGCCTTGGGGCCGAGTGCGATGACGGCGGTGACCAGCCGCAATGCTTCGGTTGAGATCGCGTCCGGATGAACGGTGATCAGGATCGTGCCCGGCAATTCCATGGCCAGCACCATTGGCGTGTCGTCGCGCCGTTTCGGCAACAGGTGATGCGCCTCGTCGATGATCAGCCAGTGTGGTCGTGCCGTGCGGAAGCGAACACCGCCAAGGCCCGGCAGCAGGTCGGCAAAGAAGTCCGGCCGCTCGTTTACGCGCAGCGCCAGGCCGTTGACCACCAAATTGTTGTCCGGCTTCTCAAGGAGGTCGAGCAGCTCCGTCTTCGTCGGCGCATTCGAGCCGTCGCCCAGCCGGACGGCGCCTTCGAGGCCGTCATAGTCGCCTTCCGGATCGAAAATGCAGAACTGAAACTTTCTCTCGACGAACCGCTCCGTCAGTGCGGTCGCTAGGGTCGATTTGCCGATACCCGAACTGCCGGCGATCAGCACCGTATCGGTTGGTGACAGATACACCTCCTTACCATCCTCCGAGCCAAGCACAATGCCGTCGCGGTCCGGCACAAGCTCGCGATCGCGCTCGACTACCTTGGCGATCAGTTCCTCGACGCCCTTTCCGCGCGCGCCGCGTGTCACGAGATCCGCCGTATCCTTGACCGCCGGCAGTGCGTTGTCGACGGCGACGCTGAGGCCGCAGGCACGCAGGAAGGCGTGGTCGTTTTCAGCGTCGCCGACACCGACGACGTTGTGCGGCGACAATCTGAGGTCCTGAAGCGCGGCTGTCAGCCCGGTCGCCTTGTTGATGCCGCTGGGCAGGATCATCACCGCGCCCTTGTTGAAGATGATTTCCAGCTCCAGCCCCAATTTCTTGATGACCTTGAGCGCGGTAGCCTGATGCGGTTCCCAGGTTGCGACGATCGAGCGTCCGACCGAAAGCGGTTTGACGCCGCGTTTCCTGAGTATGGCGATGAACTCGGGGGTGGGCGGCGGAGATATCGCCCGCTCCTCCTCGCTGGCCGGCGTGTAGATCAGCGCGCCATTTTCCGCGACCACCTTGTCGAAGATCGCGACTTCGGGAAAGACGCGTTTAAGGTCGGGCAACTCGCGCCCGGTGACGAGAATGAGCTTGCGGCCGCTCTTCTTGAAGCGTTCAAGCGCCGCAAGCGTCTTCTCGGCAACGATCCCTTCATGCGCCAGCGTGCCGTCATAATCAGTGGCCAGAGCAATGAAATACATGCCGTCAGTAGCCGCCCACGATCGGCAATATCTCGCCGGTGATGTAGCTCGAGCAGTGCGGCGAGGCGAGGAACACGTAGGCGGGCGCGATCTCCTCCGGCTGGGCCGGCCGTTTCATCGGCGTGTCGGCGCCAAATTTCGAAACATCGCCGGCTTCCTTGTCCGAGGGGTTGAGCGGAGTCCAAACCGGGCCTGGCGCCACGGCGTTCACCCTTATGCCCTTCTCGACAAGGTTGCCCGAGAGTGCGCGGGTGAAGGCATGAATGCCGCCCTTGGTCATGGAGTAATCGACCAGTTGCTTCGAGCCCTCGATGCCGGTCACTGAACCGGTATTGATGATCGCCGAACCAAGTTTCATGTGCGGCACGGCCTCCTGCGCCATGTGGAAATAGCCGTAGAGGTTGGTTTTCAGCGTCGTGTCGAAATGCTCCTCGGTCAGCTCGCTGAAATCGCTGGAGTGGATCTGGAAAGCGGCGTTGTTGACCAGCACGTCGATGCGCCCAAACGCCTCTACGATCTCAGCCACCGCGTTGTGGCAGTGGTCGCGTTCGCTGACATCGGCCTTGATCAGGATGCAGCGCCGACCTTCGGCTTCGACGGCCCTTTTGGTCTCTTCGGCATCCTTGTCCTCCGAGAGATAGACGATCGCCACATCGGCGCCTTCACGCGCATAGAGCACGGCCACCGCACGGCCGATGCCTGAATCGCCGCCGGTAATGACGGTCACTTTGCCGTCGAGCTTTTTCGATCCGATATAAAATGGCGCATCGTAAAGCGGCGCTGGCTCGATCGCCCATTCATGCCCCGGCTTCGGCTGGTGCTGCTCGGGGAAGGGCGGCTCGGGATATTTGCGGGCACCGGCCTGCATGGCGCCTTTTTGCTTGCCATTGGATTTGGACTTGTCCTTCTCGTCGATCCGGCGCTGGATGTGCCGTTGCTTGCCGGCCTCGCCGGCGATTTCCGATTTCATCTGCATGGTGATCTCCCTGGCTTGAAACCCAACAACGCGTGTCCGGCGAAAAGGTTTATGCGACCCCCGTCATTCCTTGAGCCCGGCGGCGACGATGCTGGGACGGGCGAGCATCGCTATTGGGCGGCTCACGCGTCCCCCCGTATAGGTGCGCCGGCCGCTTTCTGCGTCACAAACGCTTCTGCCAAGTCGCCCGACTGCCGGCTTGAGCCGCTCTCTTGAACTCGCGGCCACGGCCGTTGAGTTGCCTGGCCTCGTCCTCGGCTGCGTCTTCAAGCTTGGCGACGAGCAGATCCTTGAGGTCGCCAACCTCTTCCTCGATGTCTTCTATGGGTACGCCGGCGTCGGCCGCCTCTTCCTTGCATTCCCTAGCGAGGATTTCCGCCTCCTTTTCAAGCTTGATCGGAGGCGACGGTACATGAACGTTTTCGTGGATCCAGTCCTGCAAGAATTCTAGCGCACTATCACTCATGGCGCTCACCTATAGCGGCAACATGTAGCGCACATTAACGTATGTGGCGCAAAATGGATGCTTGGTAACGCCGGATTTCGAATAACGATACTTGACGATATCGTGATCGCGGGAGAGCTAGAGCTTCTGCAGCCAAACGGGATCACTGACGTCGCAGAAATGCGGCCAGCCAGACAGTTGGAGCGGGATCTAATTTGAACGCATCCCGACCTCAGGACGTGTTGCGCCGCCGCGCCGGTGTTGCTCGATTCGGATCGCCTGACGGTCGAACATCGTCATCGGCAGCAGCCGGTCGTGCCGGCCACTCAGCGGCGCGGCCGACGCGCATTTTACGTTTAGGCGCCATCCAGAACGGCAAGAGCTCAGCAAGAAAACGGTATATCGTGGTCTTCATCGGCATGCTCCGGACACGGGTTACAACTCGTGGTCCCAGGCTTCCGTTCCGATGAAGTGTTCCGTTCCGACAAAAAGTCCGGTTCCGACGAATCCGTCGCCTCTACAATTGCGATTCGATCGGCAGGTATCCAACCAGCGTTGCAACGATGCGCCGATAGAGACTGGCCTCCGGTTCACGCGAATATCGCCGGATCTCCCCATCCGCCATGCCGAGCCACCGCAAGGCGCCTTTGTCCAGGATCAGCTGGTAGCTCGTCTGAGGCGACTTTTCGTGCTCGAACTGCCGGCGCAACTTCATCACCAGATTGGTATCGTGGAAAAGCACGCCCATTTCCGCATTCAACGACACCGAACGCGGATCGAAATTGAAGGAACCGACAAACCCCAGCGTATCGTCGACGGTGAAGGCTTTGGTGTGGAGGCTGGCTCCCTTCGAGCCGAAAACGGAGATGTTGGCCTGGCGGTCGAAGGGCTGCAATTCGAAAAGCCGGACACGCTTTTTAAGCAGCTTGCGGCGGTATTTGGCATAGGCGCCGTGCACGGCGGCGACGTCCGTCGCGGCGAGCGAGTTGGTCAGGATCGCAACTTCGGCGCCACGGTCCACCAGCTTCGACAGGATGGCCAACCCGGTGCGGCTGGGGATGAAATAGGGCGAGACAATTTCGAGACGCTGCCTAGTCGCCGCGATAGCGGGAAGCAGCTCCTTGGTCAGCCAGTTCCTGCGCCTCTTGCCGCGCACCTTTTCCGGTGGATCGGAAATGACGCGAACGCCTTTCGTCCAGCAGACGTCGCTGTGCGCTGCAATGAACTCCGTGATCGTGCGCCAGGCACCGACGCTGTCCAAAAGCTGGCCGCCCGCGGTCGCGCCGAGATTGTCGAGGAAATCGGCGCGCGAGCCCGCCGCAGCCGGGTTGAGCAGCTGGATCGGCTTTGCCGCGTCGCAATTCCAGAACGCCTCGAATATCTGCATCGTCTGCCCTACGGCAGGACCGAGAAGCAACAGGTCGAGATCGCGGAAATTCGTCTCCGCAGCGTCGAAATAGGCATCGCCGATGTTCCTTCCGCCGACGATGGCCAAGCCCTCATCGGCGATCCAGGCCTTGTTGTGCATGCGGCGGGTCATCGCAAACAGCCGTGCGACCATCTCCAGCGAGCGAAAGATGCTGCCGTTCCTCATGCCGCTGGGGTTGAACAGCCGCAACTCGATGTTCTTGTAGCTGTTGAGCGCCAGGTAAGCGGCGTCGCTATTGCGCGGATTTATATCGTCCAGCAGCATGCGGACGCGGACACCGCGCTCCGCCGCCTTGACGACCTCCTGCATCAGTAGACGGCCGCTATGGTCGTCGTGCCAGAGGTAGTACATCAGGTCGAGGCTGCTTGTGGCACTGCGCGCGGCAAGGATTCGCGCGGCAAACGCGTCATAATTGTCGGCGATCAGCAGCAGCCCGCTATTGCCTGCCGCGATCTTGTCCCGGGCAAACCGCGAAATGGCTGTATCCATGAAGTGCACCGGCAAACATCAGCGAAGCAAACCGTCTGAAATCTGACTAACAACCCTTCAGGTTCATTCTGGTTGCAGTCGCGGCTGCCGTATGGCGTCCAGGTTCAGCCGGGCCTTGATCGGCAGATGGTCGGAAGCCCGCTGCGCCAGCGGCGTCTTGTGCACCTCGATGCTGGAAATCAGGTGCGGCGGCCTGGCCAGGATGCGGTCGAGCGCAAATAGCGGAAAGCGCGACGGAAAGCTCGGCAGAACCGCATCGATAGGACCGAAATGCGGCAGCAGGGGCAGCAGCGAAGACCTGTTGCGGACGCGCCATTCGTTGAGGTCGCCAAGCAGGATTGTTGGCCGCAGAACCGGGTGCGTGGCTTCGACCAGTGCGTTGGCTTGCTGCGAGCGCGACCGCCGCAGCAAGCCAAAATGTGCGGCTATGATCCTGAGCGAAACGCCCTTCAGCTCCAGGTCCACGATGACCGCACCGCGCGGCTCGAGGCCGGGCAGCCGGATCTGGTTCACGCTTTCGACCACGCCGCGGCGTGCCAGGATCAGATTTCCGTGCCAGCCATGGCTGCGGCGGTTTTCCGGGACATGGGTGGGGACGAGATCGCTGTCCCGCTCGATCGCTGCGAGATCCAGCAATCCCTGCCTGCTTCCGGTTCTTTCGTCGGCCTCCTGCAAAGCAATGATATCGGCGTCGAGTTCCCTAACCACGGCCGCGACACGCTCCGGATCGAACCTGCCGTCGGTGCCGACGCATTTATGCACATTGTAGGATGCGACCGTGGTGCACGAAATTTCATTGCCGGGGGCCGCAAACCGCGGCACTTCCCTTCGCAGCGCAGCGCCAAGCGACCTTGGAAGGTTGGGCGATCGATCCAGCATCTGATCCATTTGCCGTTGAGTCGGTGAGTAGCGGCCATTGCGATTATGCCGCGTGCGGAGGTCTGAAACAACGACGACCTTGCAAAACCGTTCCTGTTGGTCCTCTTCACTGCGAGCAGCGGTGAGCTTCCATTGGCAGTCTGCCCTATGTCATGGAACAATCGCGGCCGCGCGAGGTTCAGCAAACTTGCGCCGAAGTCGATCTGACGCCATTCGGCATGATCGAAACGGGATTGCCGGATCATGGAAACACCCGCCATCTGCACCACGCCGTTGCTGCGCATCGCATACATCGCCGGTGGCCCTGAAGCCGGCGCGCCCGTTCTGCTCCTCCACGGCTGGCCGGACGACGCAACCACCTTCGCGCGCATTGCGCCTGTCCTGCATCGTGCCGGCTTCCGTACCTTTGCGCCGTGGCTGCGTGGGTTCGGCAAAACCGCCTTCCTGTCGGACGAGACCATGCGATCCGGTGAAATTGCCGCCATGGCCCAGGACGTGATCGATTTCGCCGACGCCCTTGGCCTCGGCCGCTTTGCGGTCGTCGGCCACGATTGGGGCGCTCGTATCGCTTATCTGCTCGCCTCGGTATTTCCCGAAAGGATACGATGCTGCGCGGCATTGTCGCTTGGCTGGCAGCCGGGCGAACTCGCGACGCCGCCGCTGGGCCAGGTCAGGGCATTCTGGTACCAATGGTTCATGGCAACGCATCGCGGCGCCGAGGTCGTTCGCCAGCAAGGCAAGGCGTTCGCGCATTTCCAATGGGAGAGCTGGAGCCCGCCCGGCTGGTTCGAGGAAGAGCTCTCGACAGCGTTGCCGCTTCCTTCGTTAATCCCGATTGGGCCGACGTGACGTTGCACGCCTACAGGGTTCGCTGGGGCGAAGCCGATCCCGATCCGCGCTACGCCGACCTTGCCCGCCGCCAGATTTCCGCCAAGTCTATTCCCGCGCCTACTCTGACGATCCACGGCGATGCCGACAGCGTTGTGCTGCCGCAATCGTCCGAAGACAAGGAGCGACACTTCACGGCCCATTATGAGCGCCAGCTTCTAGCTGGCATCGGCCACTTTCCGACGCGCGAAGCACCCGAGCGCGTTGCCGATCACCTTGTGAGATTCCTCGACAGTTTCGGAAGAGGAGAGGCGTAGAGCTGGAACCCTGATGGGCGATGGTACGTTTCGGGAAGGCAGCGCAGTCAACGGAGAAGTCGAATGCAGTCCTTAGCCGCAAATTCCGCCCCCCGGCCAGGTCCGCTCAGGATTGTCCCGTTCGATGGAACCGTGACCGTTCGGTTCTCCGACGCCATTATTGCGTCGAGCGAGCGGGCAAAGCTGCTCTACGAAGGCGATCATGATCCTGTCTTCTACATACCGTTCGAGGACATCTATTTCGACCTTCTGGAGAAGACGAACACGACGAGCCACAGCCCGCTGAAGGGTACGGCAAGCTATTGGCGTGTTCATGCGGTCGGTTCGTCGGCAGAAGACTTCATGTGGGCCTACGAGACGCCCGACACCCCGGCATTGGCGATCGCCCGCCACGGCGCGTTCGATCCCGGCCGGGCGCGGATCGAGGCCGATCCCGCGGAGGACAAGCGGCATACGCCGCACGTCACCGAATAGGTCCAAATCGGCGACATGCGCCAGCCTTCCGTCAGCTCGCGAACTCTTCTCTGAGAATGCGCAGGCCGTCTTCGTATTTCGCTGTCGAGGCCCCGATCTGCCGCGCCTGCCATAGATTGTCGGCAAGATCGGCGCGCTTGACAGGCAACGCCAACGGATTGGCCGCGGCCCTGCGAACGAAAGCGGCATCATCCTCGTTCGGCAATCGCGTCATGGCGTCCACGGCAGATACGATGGACGGCCCGAACCCGGCCGCCTCAAGCCGGTCGCGGTTCCAGCCGTCGCCTTTTTCGATGATGTCGTGAAGATAGGCGATGGCCTTCTGGTCGAGCGTTTCGACGGCATCGACGACCCGGCGGCAATGTTCGATGTAAGGCCGCCCTGTCTTGTCCGCCTGTCCGGCATGGGCCTGTTCGGCGATTTTTGCTGCGCGATAAAGCACGCTCATTGGTAGACCCCGTAAGCAACAGCGCATGTCCTGGCGCACCAACGCGCCATCGTTAGCGCGAGTTCCGATGCACTGCGGGACCCTTCCTGCCTCGCTTGCGAGCTGAATGCCGTCACAGCGGCGCGACTTGTCAGGAGATGCGTTCAAAACTGTCGAGGCTGGTTCCAAACGCGCGCCAGGCGGGGAGTTTCCTGGCACGGGCCGGGGCACCTTCCTTTTCCGCCGACAAAGCGGCGTCCGCAACGGTGTGCCACAGCATCTCCAGCTTCCCGTTCCTGAGGATTCCGGTATAGCTCACCGCCGCGGCTCCGGCCCGCCCTTCGGCCGCGCAGGTGAATCCGATGACGTCTCCATGGCAGGCTCCGAACAGCGGCACCGTCATGCCGAAGAAGGCGCTGTCCTCCAGCGCCGTCCTGAAGGTGCCGCCGATCCGTCCGCCCTCTTCGCTGGTCAGTTCGACGACCGACCCGTACTGGTTCCGCCAGGTGCCCAGCCAACTCATTGCTGCTCCTCCTGATTGCTACCAAAGGGATTGCGTTCCCACACGGCCGCCAAGCCGCGGCCGAGGTGCGGCCTTCAATCAGCCGCGATGCCGACCATCGACATCTGCACGAAGCGCAGCGGCGCTTCCAGCGTCCAGATGATGCCATGCCTCTCAAAATCAAGGCGGCCGGTGCCGCTGAGCGCCTGCGGCGTGACGCGCTTGAGCACGACCGTTCCGAAACCGCGTCGCGTGTTTTCATCCACCAACGGTCCGTCCAGTTCCCGCCAGACAAGGCGGAAACCATCGCTGCCATCGGCGGCTGGCGTCACGGTCCATTCGACCTCGACCCGTCCGTCATGATGCGACAGCGCTCCGTGCTTTACCGAATTGGTGGCCAGCTCGTGAAACGCAATACCGAGATATTGCACCGCGTTGGGCTGCAGCATGATCATCGGCCCGCTCATCGACAGACGGGCCGGTGGCGTGAACGCCTTGGTTTGGGCATGGATCAATTCGCCGATAGTCGCGCCGCGCCATTCGGCATCGACCAGCAGATCGTGCGATTCCGAAAGTCCCATGATGCGTTCCCGGACTTGGGAAAGGAAAGCCTCTGGCGTACCCGCCAGCTTGCTGGTCTCGCGGATCATCGAGACAATCACCGAATATTGGTTTTTGACGCGATGGTTGACTTCGCGCATGAGGGTGCGGATGCGCCGTTCGCTCTCCTTATGCGGGCTGATGTCGCGCGCGATCTTGGAGGCCCCGACGATACGCCCGATGCCGTCGCGTATCGGCGAAATGGTGAGCGAAACCGGTACCAGGGTGCCGTCCTTGCGCTGCCGGATAGTCTCGTATGAAGGAATCCGTTCGCCGGCGCGAATGCGGCTGATGATCATGGCTTCCTCATCCAGGTGGTCGGGCGGGATGAGGATCGTCACCGGGCGGCCGATCGCCTCGGCGGGCGTGTAGCCGAACAGGCGTTGTGCGGCGTCGTTCCAGCTAGTGATAATGCCGTTCAGGTCTTTCGACACGATCGCGTCCATCGAGGATTCGACGATGGCAGCGAGCCTTATGCCGGCGTCGTCAGCCAGTGCCTGGGTGCGCAGGTCGAGCAAGGTGTTGATGGCGCCGATGACCTCGCCGGTCGCATTGCGAAGCAGGACCGGATGCGCGCTGAACGGGATGAACTGACCGTCCGGCCGCTCGGCGATCGCCCGGCCCCCACGAACGTCCCGCTCCTCCAGCAAGGCAACGGCCAGCGGACATCCGTCGTGCACCATCGGCCGCCCATCCATGTGGCGAAGCTTCCATGATCCGCACCAGCGGTCCTGGCCGATAACTGGACGATATCCCCAGAGATCGGCAGCGGCTTCGTTGAAGAAGGTGATGTAGCCTTGTTTGTCGGTGGTGTAGACAGCGACAGGCAACGCCTGCATCAGATCGGCGGAGGAAACTTGCGGGATTCCGCCAGTCCTTAGTTCAACGACGTCCACCTGTCCCCCGCTCCGCTTGGCTTGCCGACGGATTGCTACGTCATCTAAATGCGCGCGCGTGTTTTCGGTTCCGTTCGATCTGCTTTCGGACATTCAGGCCGATTTGCGTTTCGCCGCCGCCCTCGGACTTTTGTTCGGAGCCTTGCCGCCCTCCTGCGCCAGGCTCTTACGCAGAACATCGGCGAGATTGACGACGTTCGTCCTCGGCGCGGGTGCCGGCTTGGGCGGTGTCTTGCCTTTGCGCTTGGCTTCGATCATCGCAACCAGCGCCTGTTCATAGGTGTCTTCGAACTTCGACGGATCGAATTTGGCGGGCTTCTTGTCGATCAGCAATTGCGCGATTTCCAGCATCTCGGGATCGACCTTGCGAGCCTTCAGCCCTTCAAACACCGCGTCCGTCGCGACCACTTCATTGTGATTGCGCAATTCCGTCATCACCATGCCCTTGCCCAGCGGCTGGATCAGTACCTCTCGGCCACGCTGGTACAGCACGACGCAGGACCGGGCTGCCACTTTCTTCCTGGCCATGGCGTCCCGGATCACCGCGAAAGCCTCCGTGGAGGGCGCATCGGCCGGGACCAGATAATAGGGCTTTTCGAGGTAGCGTGCGTCGATTTCGGCGGTGGGCACAAACTCGCCGATCTCGAGCGTGTGCTGCGACACCATCTTCAGTTTCTTGATTTCGTCCGGCTCAATACGGATGAATTCGCCCTTCTCCACCTCATAGCCCTTTACCTGGTCGGCAGCCTCCACCGTGTCGCCGGTCTCCTCGTCGATGTAAGCGCTCTTGACCGGGAGACCGTCCTTGCGATTCAGGATCCTGAAATGCACTTTCTCGGCCTCGCTGACGGCGCCGATGATCTTGACGCCACAGGAAACCGATCCGACTTTCATAAAGCCCTTCCAGGCAGCTCGGGGCGTCGCCATATCAATCACTCATTTGCCGAACGGACGGAACGGCTGCGAGCGGAAATCGTTCCGCCGTGGCAGGCTGCTCCACATGCTGGCCGGAACGAGAACGTTCGTTTCATTTTCGTCAGGGGAATAGCGGAATGGCCAAACGCAGCGCGGGGTTGCTCATTTATCGCCAAAGCAGAGGTTCACTTCAGGTGTTGCTGGTGCATCCGGGCGGCCCATTCTGGGCGAAGAAGGACGATGGCGCGTGGTCGATCCCGAAGGGCCTGGTGCACGAGAACGAGGACGAGCTGGCGGCGGCAAAACGCGAGGCCGAAGAGGAACTCGGCGTCGCCATCGATGGAGTTTTCGAGCACCTTGGCAGCTACCGGCAGCCGGGCGGCAAGCTCGTCATCGCTTGGTGCGTCGAAGCGGACTTCGACAGCGACGCCATAAGCAGCAACACCTTCGTCATGGAATGGCCGCCAAGGTCCGGCTCGATGAAGGAATTTGCCGAAGTCGACAGAGCGGGCTGGTTCTCCCTGCCTGAAGCCAACCTCAAGATCCTGAAAGGCCAGCGCGCCATGCTGGCGGATTTTGCCAGTCGGCATGGCGACCGATGAACCGTATCGGCTCAGTACTTCAGGGTTGCGCCTGGCTTGCCTCACCGCGCCGTCCCAAGCGAATTTGAGCGCGCAGCGTGCGCAACGTGATCGAATAGCGGTGCTCGGTAACCGGCGGAATGCTGTGCTCCCATTCGTTGCGCGCGGCACCCGTCATCAGATAGGCCGATCTGGGCTCGACGGTGACGGTCTTGCGATCCCATTGCGTGCCGTTTTTCCGGCGCAGGCGAAAGCTGCAGGCGGCCAGCAGCGAAACGCCGGCGACCGTCTCGAAATGAGGCTTGTCGCGGTGCCAGCCGATACCGGCGCCTGGCCGGTACTCGTTGATCAGCACCTGCACGAAGCTTTCGGCCGGAAAGCGGGCAAAGGCTGCAACCTTTTCCCTGAGCGGCAGCAGAAAGCCAGGTATCGGCGGTGCCTCGACGACTTCGCGCCGGTCGTAGTCGTAACGCAGCCCGAAGCCGACGACCCGGCGGTTTGCCAGATGGCCGTGAAAGTCGAAGGCCTGAAATGGCAGGCTTGCGAGCTGGCTCGCCAACGTTGCTTCTTCGTCCGGCGTGATCAGTTCGGGCTGGTAGCGAAATCCTTCCGGCAGGTCCTCGGTGGCGGCAAAGAGATCGCCCTGGCGGGCTGCAGCCGATGTCTTGAGCGTTGGCATCAGCCGTATTTGGTGAAGCCGGCCCGTAGCGGCAAGGCTGCTTCGGCAGGAAGGAACCCCGCTCTCCGCACAGGGTTATTCATATAATGGAGTGGCTGGAGCACTGCCGAGCATTGGACCTGTCGAGATGCCTTCAACTGCGATCAGAAACATCGACTATCAACCGGCGACGAGGGTGCTCTCGGTGTGGTTCGTCCCGAGCGGAAACCGCTATGATTACGAGGACGTTCCGCCGCAGGTCCACGCCGCGTTCCGCAAATCCTCGTCGAAGGGCCGGTTCTTCAACGCGCATATTCGCGACCGGTATAAATTCCATCTGGTCCAGCAGAGCCATTCGAGCTGAGCCTTCAGACTTCTCAATCATGATCTCGGCTGTCTGCCACTCGTAGCCGCACGGCAAATGAGCGGACTTCGCAGTTGGCGAGTGACCTGATATTGATCATGGTCCTACCCGAAGATATCGAAAGGTTGGAATGTCCGCCGAAGTCGAAAAAACCGAGCAGCTCCAGCAATTGCTCGACACGCTCGACCTGGCGGGCGCCCTGGACAGTGACAGCTACAAGAGGTTCCTCGACCAGCTGCCGATTGCGATCGCAATTTCCGATTTGGACGGCGATGAACGTCTATGTCAATTCCGAGTTCCAGAAATTGTCAGGCGTTTCTGTTGCAGAGCTGGAGCGCTGCAACTGGGCTGCACTGAGCGGAGAAGGCTTGGGCGAACACAAGGACCGGCCACTGGCCCAGGCCATCGTCGAGGACATCGACCGGGCGGGAACGTTCAGCATGCAACGTGACGGCACAGCGCCGGTCATCGTCGATGTGTATTCGAACCTTATCGAGGGCGAGCGCGGGCGACGGTCCTTTCGACTGGTCGCTCTTGTCGATGTCACCGCACACAAGGCAAGCGACAGCGAAGCGTTCGAACAACGCATCCGGGAAAAGGACACGCTGCTGCGCGAGTTGCAGCATCGGATGAAGAACAATCTCCAAATGATCACGGCTCTCATCAGGTTGGAGGCCCGCAGCGCGGCGTCACCCGATCAGAAACGTTTCGAGCGCCTCGCCGGCCGCGTCGATGCGCTCGCAATTCTCTATCAGACGCTGTCGGTGGACGAACAGAAGGCCGAAGTGGACCTCGGCGTCTATCTCAGCCAGATCGCTTCCGCCGTGATGACGTCGCACGCCATGCAAGGCATCCGGCTGGACATGAAGGTCGACACCTATCCCGTGTCCATCAACGTGGCGATGCCAACGGGTCTAGTGGTCAATGAGCTTTTGACGAATGCGCTGAAACACGCCTTTCCGGGTCGCGAAGGCGGAACGATCACGCTGCGCAGCGTCATCGATGGCGACGGTTTTCGCATCGTAGTCGCCGATGACGGCATTGGCCTGCCCGAAGGCGAGACCTGGCCGAAACCCGGCAAGCTCGGAGCATTGGTCGCTCAATCGCTGACCGAAAATGCCAAAGCCAGGTTCGAGGTGGATTCCGCCCCCGGCAAAGGAACGCGGGTGACCATCGTGTTCAACAGATCGGCCGCGCTCGCGACGTAGCCGGTCGAACATTGCCGTCGTAGGCGCCGCCATTCAAGGCCATCCGCCGAGCCCCTCCATCACCTTGCGCGTGTGGCGGGCGATGACACCTTCTTCGTCGGTTGCGATGACGCGGACTTCGACCTTGCTATCCGCCTGGCTTATGAGCGCTTCATGGGATCTGTTGGCGGCTTCGTCGATCGCCACGCCGAGCCAGCCAAGCCTCTCGCAAATGGCTTTGCGGGCCGGGGCAGAATGCTCGCCGATGCCGCCGGTGAACGCCAGGCATTCCAGCCCGCCCAGCGTGTTGGCGAGGGCGGCAACTTCCCTGGCGGCGCGGAAGGCGAAGAGCTCCACCGCTTCGCGAGCCCGGCGGTCGTCGCTGGCCTCCAGCGTGCGCATGTCGCCGGAAATGCCGGACACGCCGAGCAGGCCGGATTCCTCGTAGAGCATGTCTTGCAGGGCCTCTCCCGAAACGCCTCTTTCCAGCAGCAGGTACAAAAGCACGCCCGGATCGATTGCGCCGCAGCGTGTGCCCATGACCAGGCCGTCAAGCGCCGAAAAGCCCATCGTCGTATCGACGCTTTTTCCGTCGCGCATGGCACACAGGCTCGCCCCGTTGCCGAGATGGGCGACTATGGTTCTTTTCGCCGCCAGATCGGGCGATATCTGCTTGAGCCGGCCGGCGACATATTCGTAGGAAAGCCCGTGAAAGCCGTAGCGGTGGACGCCGTCTGCCTCATAGTTGCGCGGCAGCGCGAAACGGCTGACCAGAGGCTCGATGGTCCGATGGAAGGCCGTGTCGAAGCATCCGACCTGCGGCAGGTCGGGCCGCAGCGCGGCAAGCGTGCGGATTGGTGCGAGATTGCGCGGCTGGTGAAGTGGCGCTAGCGGGGTCAGCCGGTCGAGAGCCTCGATAGCTCCCGGCGTCAGGCGGACAGGGTCGACGAACTCGCGTCCGCCATGGACGATGCGATGGCCGGCGGCGATCAGTTTCCGTCCGCCAAGTTCGTTCTCGATCCATTGCAGCATCTGGCCGATGGCTATATCGGGGCTCATGTTGCGTGATGCGTCTGCGGCAAGTGGCCGATCGCACTGCAGCTCCCCATCGGCGGCTTTCGCGGTCAGCCTTGGCGCATCGCCCAGATCCAGCGAACCGCGCGAGGCAAGATCCAGCTCGGTGGACGCTGCGAGGTCGTAAAGTCCGAACTTGATGCTCGACGAGCCGGCATTCAACGCAAGGATCGATCGTCGCATCAATCGCCGGCCCTCGTCGCGCTGTCCTGTGGCCAGGACCATTTCTGGATGTCGGCCATGTCCTCGCCGTGTTCGCGGACATAGGCCTTGTGCTCAGCCAATTTCCTATGCAGCGCCGCGGCCAGATCCTTCCCCCGCTCGGCCAGCCCCGGCACGCGCGCGATCGCTGCGAGCGCCAGATGATAGCGGTCGAGCTGGTTGAGCACCACCATATCGAATGGCGTCGTCGTCGTGCCTTCCTCGCGAAAGCCATGCACATGAATGTTGTCGTGGTTAGCGCGCCGATAGGTCAGACGGTGAATGAGATAGGGGTAGCCGTGATAGGCGAAGATGACCGGCTTGGCCCTGGTGAACAGTGCGTCGAATCTGTCATCGGCAAAGCCATGCGGATGCTCGGAATTCGACTGCAATATCATCAAGTCGACGACATTGACGACGCGGATCTTCAGGTCCGGAATGCCCGAGCGCAGCATGTCGGCTGCGGCAAGCGTCTCCAGTGTCGGCACGTCGCCTGCGCAGGCCAGGACCACGTCCGGATCTTCGCCCTTGGCAACCGTCCCGGCCCATTCCCAGATGCCCGCACCGGCCTTGCAGTGGGCTTCCGCGTCTTCGGCGGACAGCCATTGCGGCGCCGGCTGCTTGCCGGCGACGATGACGTTGATGCGATTGTAGGTCTTCAGGCAATGGTCGGTGATCCACAGCAGCGTGTTGGCATCGGGAGGGAAATATAGCCTTACCGTATCGGCCTTCTTGTTGGCGACGAAATCGGCAAAGCCCGGGTCCTGATGGCTGAAGCCGTTGTGATCCTGCCGCCAGACATGCGAGGTCAGCAGGTAGTTCAGCGAGGCGATCGGCTTGCGCCAGGCAAGTTCGCCGGAGGTCTTCAGCCATTTGGCATGCTGGTTGACCATGGAATCGACGATGTGGACGAACGCCTCGTAGCACGAGAACAGGCCGTGGCGGCCGGTCAGCAGATAGCCCTCCAGCCAGCCTTGGCAAAGATGCTCGCTGAGCACTTCCATGACGCGGCCGTCGCGTGAAAGATGGACGTCGTAGGGCTCGATCCGCTCCATCCAGACCCGGTCCGTAACCTCGAACACGTCGTCAAGGCGGTTGGAGGACGTCTCGTCGGGTCCCATCAGCCGGAAATTCCTGGCGTCGGCGTTCAAGCGGATCACGTCGCGAAGATAGCTTCCGACGGTCCGCGTCGCCTCTCCGACGGTACCGCCGGGACGCGGTACGTCGAGCGCCAGGTCTTTCCAGTCGGGAAGCACGAGGTCCTGTTTCAGCAGTCCGCCATTGGCGTAGGGGATTGCACCCATGCGTCTTGGCCCCGTAGGCGCCAGCGCCGCGAGTTCCGCCAGGAGATGCCCGTCTTCGTCAAACAGCGTCTCCGGTTCGTAGCTGCGCATCCAGTCTTCCAGGATCTGGCGGTGCGCCGCGTCGCCGCGCGCGTTCGACACCGGTACCTGGTGAGAACGCCAGAAATCCTCGACTCGTCTGCCGTCGACCTCTTTCGGGCCGGTCCACCCCTTGGGGCTGCGCAGCACGATCATCGGCCACAGCGGCCGCTCTCCCTTCCAGCCGGCGGCTCGTGCAGGCTCCTGGATGGAGTGGATCCGGTCGAGCACGGTATCGAGCGTGCGGGCCATCTCCCGATGCATCGCGGCAGGCTCATGGCCTTCCACGAAGAAGGTTTCGTAGCCGTAGCCGAGGAACAGGCTGCGCAACGCCTCGTCTTCCATGCGGCCGAGGATCGTCGGGCTGGCGATCTTGTAGCCGTTGAGATGCAGGATCGGCAGGACGGCACCGTCGGATGCGGGGTTCAGGAACTTGTTGGAATGCCAGGCCGCGGCGAGCGGGCCGGTCTCGGCTTCGCCGTCGCCGACGACGCAGGCAACCACAAGGTTCGGATTGTCGAAGGCGGCGCCGAAGGCATGGACCAGCGCATAGCCGAGCTCTCCGCCTTCGTGGATCGAGCCGGGCGTCTCCGGAGCCGCATGGCTCGGCACTCCGCCGGGAAACGAGAACTGCCGGAACAGCTTTCGCAGGCCGTCTTCATCCCTGCCGACCTCGGGATAGATCTCGCTGTAGGTGCCCTCGAGCCAGGTGTTCGCGACCATTGCCGGGCCGCCGTGACCCGGACCGCAGATGAACAGAACATCGAGACCACGTTCACGGATAATCCGGTTCAGATGCACATAGATGAAATTAAGGCCGGGCGTCGTGCCCCAATGGCCGAGCAGCCGCGGCTTGATGTGCTCGGGCCGCAAGGGCTCGCGCAAGAGCGGATTGGCGAGCAGATAGATCTGGCCAACCGAAACATAATTCGCGGCGCGCCAGTAGCGGTCCATGAGATCGACATGATCAAGGCCGATCTCATGCGTTGTCTTGTGAGCCTCGTCGTTCATGGAAGCGTCTCCAGAATGCGTTTGCCCGCCGACAAATAGGGGCGGCATCGCATCAGAGAAATGATCTGCATCAAAATAAGTTTGGCCGGCGCGGCCAGCGCCCGCTTGCCGATCCTGCAAACCGCGACGCCAGACAAAAAGCGGGTCGGTCTTTTGGGGGAACCTCGAGGCATGCCAAAGGTTAGGAAGATGCACCATATGCATGAAATCCAAGTGGACTGCCGAGGCCCGCGATAACGACCGACCAAAGTGCCGCTGAGCAGCTTGGGTGGCGGAAGCCCTAGGAGAAGCAGAAAGATGCTCGATCTCTCCCATGCCCGCAACCAAATGGTCGATATCCACCTGAGTCGCCGTGGCATTCGCGACCGCAATGTCCTGCAAGCGATGCGCGAGGTGCCGCGCGAGGCCTTCGTCGATCCCGGTTTTCAAGAATTCGCCTATGAGGACGGCCCTCTGCCGATCGCCGAAGGTCAGACGATATCGCAGCCCTATATCGTTGCGTTCATGATCGAAATGGCGGAGGTCGGAGCCGGTGGCCACGTTCTCGAGGTCGGCACCGGCTCAGGTTATGCGGCTGCCGTAATGAGCCGTATCGTCGAACGCGTCTATACGATCGAACGCCACGCCGCGTTGGCTGAAACGGCGAGGCAACGGTTCAAAAAGCTTGGCTACGACAATATCGAAGTCCGCACCGGCGACGGCACCAAAGGCTGGCCAGAGGCGGCACCCTTCGATGCGATCCTGGTTGCCGCCGCTGGCCCCGGCGCACCGCTCGCCCTGCAGGAACAGCTCGACGTCGGCGGGCGGCTTGTCATCCCGGTCGGCGACGAACTCGACTCGCAGCGCCTGCTCAAAGTCATCCGCACCGGCGCCGCAACCTACACCGAGGAGGATTTCGGCGGCGTGCGGTTTGTTCCGCTGATCGGGGAGCAAGGCTGGGGCGAGCCAGGCAGCGACAGCCAGATAGCGGCCGATCTTCCGCACCGGCATCAGCGCAGGACCAGCCTGCCGCAGATGATAGCGGCCGCAGCCGAACCGCTTCCGGATTTCGACGATCCGGCCTTCGGTGCGCTGTTCGACCGGTTTGCCGACCGCCGCGTCGTCCTGCTCGGCGAAGCCAGCCACGGTACGTCGGAGTTCTACTGTGCGCGCGCCGCGATCACTCGCAGGCTGATCGAGAACCATGGCTTCACCATAGTCGCGGTCGAGGCCGACTGGCCTGATGCGGGGGCGATCGACCGCTATGTCCGCCATAGGCCGCCGCGGCCCGACGCCGCGCCGCCGTTCCAGCGCTTTCCCACCTGGATGTGGCGCAACACCGATGTCGCCGCCTTCGTCGACTGGATGCGAGGCCATAATGAGCGGATCAGCATATTCTCCCGGTGGGCCGGGTTCTATGGCCTCGACATTTACAATATGGGCGGATCCATCGCGGCGGTCCTGCAATATCTCGACCGTGTCGATCCGCAGGCGGCAAGGATCGCGCGCGAGCGCTATGGCTGCCTGACGCCGTGGCAGAACGACCCGGCCACCTATGGCCGTGTCGCGCTCACCTCCGGTTACCAGAAATGCGAGAAGGCGGTGCTCGAGCAATGCCGGGAACTGCTTGCCAGAGAGCTCGACTATGCCCAGCAGGACGGCATCGATTTCCTCGACGCCACCCAGAACGCCCGCCTGGTCGCCTCCGCCGAGCGCTATTACCGCACCATGTATTATGGTGGCGCGCAATCCTGGAACCTGCGCGACACCCACATGTTCGAAACGCTGGAGCACCTGCTGCAGGCCCGCGGCTCGAACGCCAAAGCGGTGGTATGGGCACATAATTCCCACATCGGCGATGCCCGCTATACAGAGATGGGGATCGTCAGGGACGAAGTGAACATCGGCCAGCTCTGCCGCCAGCGTTTTGGCGACGAGGTTGCGTTGATCGGGTTCGGTACGCATTCCGGCACGGTGGCCGCGGCCACCGACTGGGACGGCGACATGGAAGTGAAATCGGTTCGGCCTTCCCACAACGATAGCTATGAGCGGCTTTGTCATGACAGCGGCGTCTCGCCTTTCCTGCTCGACTTCGAGCGTGACGACACGCTGCGCCAACGGCTTCTGGAGCGCCGGCTGGAACGCTTTATCGGCGTTATCTACCGGCCTGAAACCGAGCTCCACAGCCACTATGCGGACGCCTCGCTCGCCCGCCAGTTCGATGCTTTCGTCTGGTTCGACGAAACCAGTGCAGTGACGCCGCTTGGGCCGGAACATGCGGGGGCAGGCCTTCCCGAGACCTATCCTTTCGGGCTCTAGCAGATTGGACCTGGGAAGCGGAAATAGAAAGAAGGAGGTCACCGATGGCCGGAAAAAAGACGCATGAGCAGCAATTGCGCGTCATCGAAGAGCGCGAGAACACGAAAAACGCCGGCAAGGATTTCGACGCCAAAGCGGATTTGAAAAAGACCAGGCAAGAGCGCGAGGCGTTCCGGCGCGGTGCCGAACTCAGATCGGACCCGAAGGATATTGCCGATCCCGACGATCGCAACATCATCGGCGGCGAGCACCAGGAAAGCGCCCACAACAAGCATCGCGCCGACCGCTGAACGGTGCCATCGCTTGACGTTAAGACAATACGGCGCCGGTCCGTTCTCTGATCTGACGGATGCAGCGCCGTCTTGATCCCTGGGCCTATTCGGCAAAAAACGTCGCGGCGACAGCAATCGAGACAAGGCTCAGCATCGCCAGGCCTGCCCTGGCGACATGCGAAGTCTCCCAGATGTTGCGCAAATCTCTCCAGTCGCCGGTCTGCTTTCGAGAGAACATTGAAAAAAACGTCGCGACTGATTTCGGCATGGCGACGTCTTGCACCCAGAAATTATTGACAGGATGCGTGACCAACCAATAGGTCGCATGCTCCGCCAGCAAGAAGACAAGCGCTGCCAAGGTCCACCAGAATCGGGCGCTTGGATAGTGGGTCAGGTAGAGCAGGACGGCGAGTGCAAGGATGCCGCCGATCTCGGCGAACCCGCCGATCGTGAAGCCGGGATAGTAGATCGCCTGCACTGATTTGTAGGTAGCCTCCTTGAGGCGCAACTTGCCGGGCAATTCCAAAGCGTGCGCGAGCGAGAGCGCCATCGAGATGGCGACCAGAAGAAGAGTGGCGATCATCAATGCGCGCATGTTCCTGCTCCCGATCATGCCAAGGTGCGTGCGTAGATAGGTTCGTTGGTGATCCGGTAAAGGCGACACCCGACGTCGCCGGCAGGCTGTTCGGTCATTCCCCGATCTGGCTGGTCGACCGTTCGTGGAGCGTGGCGCCGGTCTGCGCGTCGACCGCGACCATGCTTACCTCATAGCCCCAGAGCCTGCGGATGTGGCGCAGCGTGGCGTCGCGGCTGCCGCCTTCCAGCACGATCCCGTCCTTGACCTTGTGCTGCAGGCGCAGATGCCGGTCGCCGAGCAAGTCCAAGTCCACCACCTGGATGTCCGGCCGGCTGGCGCCGATGTCGTAGCTGTGGGCGAGTGCGCCGCGGATGCTCTCGTAGCCGCGCTCATTGTGTATCGAGGCGACTTCGTAATGGGGGTCGTTGGCCGCATCGGCAAGCACGAAGAACCGCCATTTCCGTATCAGGGTAGGGCTCAGATACTGGCGGATGAAAGACTCGTCGCGATGGTTGGCCCAGGCGTCCAGCAAGGTCTGGCGCCAGTCGCCGTTGCCGGCGATATCGGGGAACCAGTCGCGGTCCTCGGCCGTCGGCGCGGTCGAGATGCGCTGGATGTCCTGCATCATGTCGAGGCCCAGCGCGTAAGGGTTGATACCGGAAAAGCGCGGATCGTCGAACCCCGGCTGGAAGATCACGTTCGAATGGTTGCGCAGGATTTCCAGCATGGCACCTTCGCCGATCAGGCCGCGATCGAACAAAAGGTTCATCAGCGTGTAATGCACGAAGGTGGCGCAGCCCTCGTTCATCACCTGCGTTTGGCGCTGGGGATAGAAATACTGCGCGATGACGCGGACGATCCGGATGACCTCGCGCTGCCAGGGTTCCAGGATCAGGCTGTTCTTCTCCAGGAAATAAAGCAGGTTTTCCTCGGGCAGCTTGAGCGATTTCTTGCGCTCCGCCATGGTGTCCGTCTCGCGGACCTTGGTGCCGTCCTTGGACGGCGGCAGCGTGCGCCACAGATCGTTGTAGGAACGCTCCTCGTATTCCAGGCGCTCGCGAAGGCCCTCGCGCTGCTTTTCCGACGACAGTTTCGGCGGCCGGTGATATCTGAACACGCCCTGTTCCATCAGCGCATGTGCGGCATCGAGGATCTCTTCCACCGCACCGACGCCATGCCGCTCCTCACAGCGCGCAATGTAGCCCTTGGCAAAGTCCAGATAGCTGAGGATGGCGCCGGCGTCCGTCCACTGCCGGAACAGATAATTGTTCTTGAAGAAATGGTTGTGGCCGAGTGCCGCGTGCGCCGTCACCAGGGCCTGCAGGGCCATGGTGTTTTCTTCCATCAGATAGACGATGCAGGGATTGGAGTTGATGACGAGTTCATAGGCGAGCCCCCGTCCGCCTTTGCGATACAGCAGTTCCTGGTAGAGGTAGTGCTTGCCGAAGGACCAGTGCCGGTACATCAGCGGCATGCCGACGGACGAGTAAGCGTCGAGCATCTGTTCGGACGAGATGATCTCCATCTGCACCGGATAGATGTCGAGGCGGAGCTCTTCGGTGGCGATCGCCTCGATGGTCTCGTAGGCGCGCGACAGCGTCCTGAAATCCCAGTCGGAACCGGAAAACAGCAGCCCGGATCTGCTCGCCATCAGCCCCCTCTTTCACCGCTCTTTTGATAGCCCGGCTGTCTGGCGAAGAGCCGGCGGAAAACCGGGTAGATGTCGGCCGGGGTCGCGATGCGGCTCATCTGGAAGTTCGACCATCTCAGCTTGACCGCACTGTATGCACGCCACAGCGACGTGCCGTTGTCGGTAGCGCCGAAGATGTGGCTCTCGCGTTCGTCGAGGATCTCGACATACGCGAAATACTGGCAGAGCCGCATGATCTGTTCGTCGAGCAGGGCGATGCAGCGCTCGGAATCGGTGACGAAATTGTCGCCGTCCGAAGCCTGGGCGACATAAATGTTCCATTCGCGGCTGGGATAGCGTTGCTCGACGATGCGGTGCATCTCCTCGAGCGCCGTGGAAACCACCGTGCCGCCGCTCTGGGTGTTGTAGAAGAAGGTTTCCTCGTCGACCTCCTGCGCCTCGTGGGTGTGGCGGATGAAGACCACCTCGGTCCGGTCATAGCGCCGTTTCAGGAATAGGTGCAGCAGCACGAAGAAGCGCTTGGCCAGATCCTTCTCGCGTTCGCCCATCGAACCGGACACGTCCATCAGGCAGAACATCACCGCATTGGCGTTCGGCACCGGCTGGGCGTCGAAGCGGTTGAAGCGGATATCGACCGGATCGACAAAGGCGATCCGCCTGCGGCGGCGCTCCAGCCGCTCAAGCTCTTCCTGCAGCGCCACGATGCGCTTGCGCAGCTCGGCGTTTTGCGGCTTCGCCTCCAGCGACGCGATCTCTTGCGCGATTGCGTCGAGTTCCTCCTGCTTGGGGCGCCTGAGCGCTATGCGGCGGCCATGGCTGTTGCGCATCGTGCGCCCGACATTGATGTTGGTCGGCGAACCGGTCGCGGCAAAGCCGGCCCGGCGCGGCTTGAAAGCGAGGATCTCCTTGAGGTTGAGCTTGACCATGTCAGGCAGCTCGAGGTCTTCGAAAAAGAGGTCGAGCACCTCTTCGCGCGACAGCACGAAACGGAAGTCGTCCTCCGATTCGGTTCTCCCGGGGGCGGACCCCATGCCGCCGCCCTGGCCGGGCTTGGGCAGCCGGTCGCCTGGGGAGAAATGCTTGTTGCCGGGCAGGACGTGCTGGCGGCTGCCGCTGTTCTTGGCATCGTTGAAGCTCGGCTCGCCGGTACCCCGCGCCGGCATCGAAACGGCATGCTCGGCGTCCACGTCGGCGATCTTGCCGGCGCGGATCTGATCGCGGATGGTGCGCTTCAACTCTTCGCGCGCCCGCCGCAGGAAACGCTGCCGATTGCCGAGGCTTTTGTCCTTCGGGTTCAGTCGGCGATCAATGAAGATCGGCATATGTTACCCCGGGCTGGCTTCAACCCGCCTTGTTCACCCGCATGTACCAGTCCACCAGCCGGCGGACCTGGCGCTCGGTGTAGCCGCGCTGGATCATCCGCTGCACGAATTCGGTATGCCGCTTCTCCGTCACGCTGTCCTGCTTGGAGCCGAAGCTGATCACCGGCAGCAGGTCCTCGACCTGCCCGAACATCCGCTTCTCGATGACTTCGCGCAGCTTCTCATAGCTTGTCCATGAGGGGTTGCGGCCATGGTTTCTGGCGCGCGCGCGCAGCGTGAACTTCACCACTTCGTTGCGGAAGTCCTTGGGATTGGCGATGCCGGCCGGCTTTTCGACCTGCGACAGTTCGTTGTCCAAGACCTCGCGATTGAGGATCTGGCCGGTATCGGTATCCTTGTAGTCCTGATCCTCGATCCAGGCATCGGCGTAGGCGATATAGCGGTCGAACAGGTTCTGGCCGTATTCGCTGTAGGATTCCAGATAGGCCTTCTGGATCTCGTGGCCGATGAACTCGGCATAACGGGTGGCCAGCTCCGACTTTATGAAATCGAGATAGTCCGCCTCGGTCTCCTTCGGGAACTGCTCGCGCTTGATCGCCTCTTCCAGGATGTACATCAGATGCACCGGATCGGCCGCCACCTCTTCGGTGTCGTAATTGAAGGTCTGCGACAGGATCTTGAAGGCGAAGCGGGTGCTGACGCCGGTCATGCCTTCGTCGACGCCGGCTGCGTTTCGGTACTCCTGGACCGACTTCGCCTTGGGATCGGTTTCCTTGAGGTTCTCGCCGTCATAGACGCGCATCTTGGTGTAGAGAGGCGAATTGTCGTGTTCGGCCAGGCGGGTCGAAACAGTGAACCGGCTGAGGATATCGAGCACTTCCGGAGCGCAGGGGCTGTTAGCCAATTCGCTTTCGCGCAACAGCTTTTCGTAGATCTGCCGCTCTTCGGTGACGCGCAGGCAATACGGCACCTTGACCACCAGAATACGGTCGAGGAACGCCTCGTTGTTCTTGTTGTTTTTGAACTGCAGCCATTCCGATTCGTTGGAATGGGCAACGATAATGCCCTGATAGGGGAAAGCGCCGAAATTCTCGGTGCCGTTGTAGCTGCCTTCCTGGGTGGCGGTCAGCAGCGGATGCAGCACCTTGATCGGCGCCTTGAACATCTCGACGAATTCGAGCAGCCCTTGCGTCGTCCGGTTCAGCCCGCCGCTATGGGAATAGGCGTCTGGATCGGACTGGCTGAAGTTTTCCAGCTGCCTGATGTCGACCTTGCCGACCAGGGCCGAAACGTCCTGGTTGTTCTCGTCGCCCGGCTCGGTCTTGGCAATGCCGATCTGGCGCAGCCTGGACGGCATCAGCTTGACGACGCTGAATTTGGAGATGTCGCCGGACAATTCGTCGAGGCGCTTGGCCGCCCAGGGCGAGATCAGGCCGTTTAGCCGCCGCCGGGCGATGCCGTATTTGTCCTCCAAAAGGTCGCCCATGCGGTCGGGGTCGAACAGCCCGAGCGGCGATTCGAAGACCGGGCTGACCTGGCCGCCGACCTTCAGCGTATAGATCGGACGCTGCTCCATCAGCCTTTTCAGCTGCTCCGCCAGCGAGGACTTGCCGCCGCCGACCGGGCCGAGCAGATAGAGGATCTGCTTGCGTTCCTCCAGCCCTTGCGAGGCATAGCGGAAATAACCGGCGATACGCTCGATCGTATCCTCCATGCCGTAAAAGTCGGCGAAGGTTGGATAGATCTTGATCGTCCGGTTCGAAAAAATACGGCCGAGCCGCTCGTCCTTGCTGGTATCGACAAAGGTCGGCTCGCCGATCGCCTCGACCATCCGTTCGGGTGCCGAGGCGTACATCGACTTGTCCTCGCGGCAGGCAAGCAGATATTGCTGGAGGCTTATCTCCTCCTGAGCCGCATTCTTGTAAACCTCGGAAAACAGATCGAAGACGTCGGATTGATTCTCACGCATGGTATTCCTAGCCCCGGAGCCGGTGTGGCTGCACGTTTGTCTCTTGAACAACCAAATGTCAGAAAGCCCTTGTGGTTCCCTTCACTTCGCCGAGAGTGCATGTGATCGAAGGATAAGAGTCTAGATAAGGACATCCTGAGTGCAGACAAGGCGTGCAACGTCCTCCCCGAGGCATAAAATCCTGAATTGCACCACGCCCCGCTGACGACCCCCAACGAGACGGAGGAACGGTTCGGGTCCTTCCCGGTTGTGAGGGAAAGGAGACGGCTGGATGTTTGAGAATAATATATGGTTGCTCGTTGTTGCAGGCGGTCCACTGCTTCTGGCAATCCTGATCGCCTATGCCCTGCTCACGCAGCACCGTCGCGGCCCGGCAGAGCGCAGGGAAAGCGAGCGCGCCACGGAGCGCCTGTATGAGGAAAAGAAAGACTGACCGACGGGATCGCAGCTCAGCTGCCGGCAGCCGCCAGCCCGGTCGCTTTTTCGGCCCGCAGCAGCATGCCGAATAGGTCGCGCGGCTCATCGGGATCGGCCAGAAGGTCTAGTTCCTCATAAAGACCGGTCCGCTGAAGCTGATCGCGGACGTAGCGCAGCGCGGAAAAATCCTCGATTGCAAAGCCGACGGAATCAAACAATGTGATCTGTCTTGCGTCCGTCCGGCCAAGTGCCTTTCCTGTCATCACCTGCCACAATTCGGTGACCGGATGATCCGCATCGAGCTGCTGGCTCTCCCCTTCGATGCGTGTCTGCGGCGGATACTCGACGAAAATGTCCGAGCGCAGCAGAATGTCGCGATGCAGCTCGGTCTTGCCCGGGCAGTCGCCGCCCACCGCGTTGATGTGCACGCCGGATCCAACCATGTTGTCGGTCAGGATTGTTGCCGAGCGCTTGTCGGCGGTAACCGTGGTGATGATCTCTGCACCTTCAACGGCTTCCTGCGCCGACGCGCAGAGCTTGATGTCGAAACCCATGCCGGCAAGGTTCTTCATGCATTTGGTCGAGGCCGCCGGGTCGATATCGTAGAGCCGCAGCCTGTCGACGCCAAGCAGCGCCTTGAAGGCAAGGGCCTGGAATTCCGATTGCGCGCCATTGCCGATGATCGCCATGCACCTGGCGGCCTCGGGAGCGAGGTATTTCGCCGCGACGGCCGAGCTTGCGGCGGTTCTGAGCGCCGTCAGGATGGTCATTTCCGAAAGCAGCATCGGATAGCCGTTGCCGACATCGGCAAGCACGCCGAAAGCGGTCACGGTCTGGCGGCCGTCACGCGTGTTCTTCGGATGCCCGTTGACGTATTTGAACCCGTAGAGCCGCCCGTCGCTGGTCGGCATCAGCTCGATGACGCCGTCAACGCTGTGCGAGGCGACGCGCGGCGTCTTGTCGAACAGCTCCCAGCGCCTGAAATCCTCTTCGATATAGGCGGCAAGCTCGACCAGGAAGCGCTCGATGCCGATGGCAAGCACCAGCTTCATCATACGGTCGACGCTGACGAACGGGACGATGTTCAAATTGACGGTCATGGCTCAGAACCCCCTCGTCGGGCGATCCATGATCCGCCGGCCCATCAGGCTCGCGGTCAGGTCGACCAAAAGCGTGGCGGTGCGGCCGCGCTCGTCGAGAAAAGGGTTGAGCTCGACGAGGTCGAGGCTGGTGACGAGGCCGCTGTCATGCAGCATTTCCATCGCCAGATGCGCCTCGCGGAAGGTGGCGCCGCCTGGAACGGTAGTGCCCACGGCCGGGGCGATCGACGGGTCGAGAAAATCGACGTCGAGGCTGACGTGCAGCATGCCGTTGGCGGCGCTCACCCGTTCGAGAAAGGCGCGAAGCAGTTGTGCAATGCCGTGCTCGTCGATCGAACGCATGTCATGGACCGTCACGCCGGCTCTGCGCAACGCTTCCCGTTCCGCCAGGTCCACGCTGCGGATCCCCAGCGTGCATATGCGAGCCGGGTCCACCTGCGCCGCAAGGCGGGGGAAATAGTCTTCGAAGCCGGGCTGCCCGCTGGCATAGGCCAGTGGCACACCATGCAAATTGCCGCTGGTCGTCGTATCGAGCGTATGAAAATCGGGGTGCGCATCGAGCCACAGCACGAAGAGCGGCCGGCCGGCATTCGCCGCTCGGCGGGCAATGCCGGCGAGCGTGCCGGCCGACATGCTGTGGTCGCCGCCCAGAAAGATCGGCATCGCGTCGGCGCTGGCGGCATAGGCGGTTTCGCTGATCACTTCCGTCCAGGCTGCAATTTCCGGCAGCGCCTTCACCGCAGCGTTGCCGTGTACGACAGGGCGCACGTCGGCAGGGACGATGGTTCCGAGGTCGGTCAGCGTATGGCCGAGTTCGGTCAGTGCGCCGGCCAGGCCGGCCGTGCGCAGCGCGCTCGGCCCCATCTCGCAGCCCATGCGGCCCGAACCCGCCTGGATCGGCGCCCCAACGATCGTGCAATGCATGCCCATACCCCACCGAATTACGATGCCTTTATTGAAGCCGGCATCGCTGGCAGAATGAACATGTCAATTTGGCAAATTTGCCGAAGTGCCTTACCATAGTGGCACCATCTACTTCCGTTGTGAGCAATCATGGACCAGCTCGACGAGCAGATCATCACCTCTTTGCGGCACGACGCCCGGCGCAGCATTTCCGATCTTGCCATCAGCCTGAGTGTCTCCCGGGCAACGGTAAGGTCCCGGATCGAACGGCTTGAACGGGACGGCGTCATCGTCGGCTACACCGTCATTCTGCGCGCCGACGCGGTCGATCAGCGCGTGCGTGGCATCATGATGATCGAGATCGAAGGCCATGCCGCCGATCGCGTCATCCGGGCGCTGGGCGGCTTCTCCGAGGTCTCGACCATCCACACCACCAATGGTCGCTGGGATCTGGTGATAGAACTCGGAACCCAGACCCTGAGCGAGTTCGACGCGGTGCTGAGACGTATCCGCCTGATCCCCGGAATTACCGGCAGCGAAACAAGCCTGCTCCTGGCAACGCCACGCACCACCAAGGCGCGGCTGTGAGCTTAGAGGAAACCGCCTTGACCTGTAGCGGCAACGAAATCCGGAGCCGCGGAACCTTCAATTGGCGCCGCGGTTAGGCTCGGACAGGCCTTCTTCGAGGGAGAACCAATCATGGCTGACGCCCAGCAGGAACTCGTCGAATTCCTTATCAGCAAAGCCTTCGATCCGGTCATGCGGGCCAAACCGGGCGGAAAATCCGATGCCGAGCGCAAGACGCTCGAACATGTCCAGCAGGCTACGAAGACCGAGATAGAGCGCTATCGTCGTTACGGTACGGCCGAGGAGGTCGCGACCAATTTCAAGCGCGACTTGAATTCCGACGCTGCCAAAAAGTTGCACGCCCAGCTGCGGCGGCTGCATCTGCCGACGATCGAGGACATTCGCGACGACTTCGAGGACAAAGCCCGCAAGCTCGGGGTCAAGGCCTCGTCGTAGATCCGCGACTGGTCGCCCCGGTGACATCCCTCAGGCCGTCATCACAATCCATCCTTGGTCGGAGGCCACCCTGACCGAGCTGTCTCGGCGATGTTGTCCGACGTCAGCACGCCGCGATTGAGCTTTTCAATCGCTTCATCGGCTTCGCTTTCGTCGAGACCGGAAAGCGGCAACCCGTCGACCACGACCGCTTCGTCGCTCTCGCTGTCATAGACCTCCCAGAGGCCTTCCGGATCCTGTCGTTTGTCGTATGCGGTCGGCATGCTTTCTGACTTTCTTGGGCTGCCCAAAAACAACTCGGGTGATCGACGGATGTTCCTTGCCAGAAGCGTGTTTCGCTTGATTGCATGCGCGCGGCCAGCGGCCCCGGGACAGCCCAACGGGAGGGCGAGGCCCAGGGGCAAAGGTCTCGACTAGGCCGACTAGAACGACAACCCGCCGGTTTTCCCGACAGGCCCTCGGATCGCCTGGGTGACGACGGTATAACGCGTGATTTGACCCTCCT
Source organism: Mesorhizobium sp. WSM4836 (assembly GCF_055811815.1). Taxonomy (NCBI): domain Bacteria; kingdom Pseudomonadati; phylum Pseudomonadota; class Alphaproteobacteria; order Hyphomicrobiales; family Phyllobacteriaceae; genus Mesorhizobium; species Mesorhizobium sp. WSM4836. The sequence goes on along the minus strand of NZ_JBVVQF010000003.1, from coordinate 189,850 downwards.
CGGGGTCCTCTCCCGCGAAGTGGATTTCAGCGTTCAGTGGCAATTTTGCAGTGTTGCCGAATTGCTTGACGGCGGAGACATGCACGATCTGCATATCGGGGTCGCGCTTCATGGCGTCCATTGCTGCCAGCTCGGCGCTGCTGCTGCCACCGATCCGCCAACTGGCTTCCAGCACACCCGATCGCCAGATGCCCGAGGAATCGACACCTTGGCCGATGTCGTAATTGCGTCGCGAGGCGAAGAATCCGGGATAACCATTCATCGCTGCGTCATAGGTTCTCGCCTGCGCCACGGCCAAACCCAGCGCCGGAGAAAGTCGCAGCCCATCCAGCGCCTCCCATCCGCCGCGCACGACGACCAGGTCGGATCCGCCGTAAACGGGCTGTCCGTCATTGTCGGTCGTCGTCCGCTGGGTGCCGTAATAGCTGATCGACAATTCGTCGATCGTGGTTCTGCCGACGCTCAGCGTGACGATGTCGCGAAGCTGCGTTTCGAGAACAAGGCCGTATTCGCTCAGATCAGAGGATGGATACTGGTCCAGCAGCCTTTCGACCTCGCCGACCGTCGCGGCGGTGTGCTGGTCGCGGCCCCGCGAAGCGCGCGGTGGCTTGAACCGGACCAGCCCGAGCTCCAGCAGACGTTGCGCTGCGCGCAGCGCGTCGTGGCGTGAAAATGCAGTGTAGCCGGGCAGTACGGCCGTGGCGACGGCGCTGCCGAAGCCGGCGGGCCATTCTTTTGGCCGTGCCGCCGATCCGTCCACCAGCTCGTGGGTTATGGCCTTGGTGGTTGCGAGGCGCCAGGGCACCACCCCGCCGAAGAGGTCGTCGGGCCCGTTGATGCCCAGTTGGGCCGCGTCGGCAGCAAGCAGGCTGTCGTCCGGCACGAAATACAGCCCGCCGCTGTCACCGCCGCCGTCACGCAGGCCCTCGCGGAAGGAAAATCCCTTCAACGCTGCAATCGTGCGCGCGACGGCAGCGACGGTTTCCCATTCGTGCGCGTAGATGGTCTCGCCGCCCGGCGCGGAGAATACGACCACAACACCTTTCGTCCCGCTTGGTTGCTTACCGCTTAGCCCGGTCATGTCGCGCCCATTGCCGTTTCCGCCGCGATGCGTCCGAACCGAAAAACCCGTTTCCGCGGCGAATGTTCCGGCCGACGGCCGGCTGCGGGTTTTGACCGGGTGGCGGCCCGGAACATCGGCGGCTCGCGGTTGTTATGCGGGAACCTCAGCCAGGGAGATCGAGACCATGGCCTTCACGCTCAAAAGCCCTGCCTTTGCAGATGGCAAAAAAATACCGCCGCGCTATTCCCGCGACGGCGGCAACGTTTCCCCACCATTGGAGTGGACGGACGCCCCGCAAAGAACCAAAAGCTTCGTCCTGGCCGTCGAGGACCCCGACGCCCCTTCGGGCACGTTCCGCCACTGGGCGGTCTACGACATCGACGCACGGCGCAATTTTCTTCCCGAAGGGACGACCGCCGGGGCCAAGACCGAGAGCCTCGGGCACGGTGTCAATGATTTCGGCAATCCTCATTATGACGGTCCCCAGCCGCCACCCGGGCACGGGCTTCATCATTACCATTTCCGGCTTCTTGCCGTCGACGTCGAGACGCTGGGTCTCGGCGAGAAGGCTGCCGTCGACGACGTGCTGAAGGAGGCCGCGCCGCACGTCCTGGGAGAGGCCGAGCTCGTCGGCACATTCGAACGGGCTTGAGACCGGAGCTCGCTGTCGCATGAACTGCGGCGAACGGCCGGAATAATCGCTAAAATCAGCGGTTCATGTTCATGTTCGCGTTCATCGGCATCAAATTGTGGTCGAGATTGGCCATGATCCAGATCGAGCCGCCGATCACCAGAACTACAATCAGCACGCCGAAGGCAAGCGCCAGGGCGTTGTTGGTGTTGTCCGGCCCCGTAGTGATGTGCAGGAAGAAGACGAGATGCACGCCCATCTGGGCGATCGCCAGCACGACCAGCGCCACCGGAATGCCGGGTGCCCATATCAGGTTCGCTCCGGGCAACCAGAACGAGGCGATGGTCAGCAGCGTTGCCAGCCCGAGGCCGATCACATAGCCGCGTAACCCGGATCCGACCTCGGCGTCGCCGAGGTATTCGTCACCCGGCGCCGTATCGATGTCGTAGCGCTCCAGGCCATCGGTGTCGCGCCGTTGCGCGTGGCGATCGTCAGCATTGCTCATCGACTTGCTCCCAGGAGATAGACCACCGTGAACAGGGCGACCCAGATGATGTCGAGGGCGTGCCAGAACAGGCTGAAGCACATGAAACGCCGAAGAATATCGTCGCGGAATCCCTTGGCGAAGATCTGTGCCATCATCGTGAGCAGCCACAGCAGCCCCGCCGTGACGTGAAGGCCATGGCATCCCACCAGCGTGAAGAACGCCGACAGGAAAGCGCTGCGCGTCGGTCCGGCGCCGCTGGCAACCATATGCGCGAACTCGCGCAACTCGAGCAGGATGAAGGTGGCGCCGAGCACGAAGGTGACAGCCATCGCGACGTAGAACCAGGAGCTTCGCCGCGCTGTCACGGCGAGGCTGGCGAGACCGCAGGTAAAGCTCGACAACAGCAAAGCGGCCGTCTCGATCGCGACGTTGCGCAGGTCGAACAGCTCGGCTCCGCTTGGTCCGCCCGCCGTCTTGCCCGCCAGCACGGAATAGGCCGCGAAGAAGGCCGAGAACATCACGATGTCGCTCAGAAGGAAGATCCAGAAGCCGTAGCCGACGACGATCCGGATCGGTGCCGGGCCGCCGTCGCCATGACCGGGGGCATGGCCGTGCCCGCGATGGCCGAGGCGGTAAGGATCACGCTCGCGAACATCGATTGCGGTCATGGCCTTGGCCCCGTGTAAGTGGCCAGCGCCTCGCGGCGGGCACTTCGGTTGGCGCGGTCGATCCGGGCGACTTCGGCGGCAGGAATGACGTATTCGGGAAAGTCGCGCCACGCGAATACGACGAAGGTGGCGAAAGCACCGAGCGCGCCGAGCGCCACCATCCACCAGATGTGCCAGATAAGGGCGAAGCCCATCACGGTCGCAAAGAAGGCGCAGATGAAACCGGTGGGACTGTTGCGCGGCATCTCGATCGGCTCGTAGTCAGGCTCGTCGCGCAGCCGGTTTTGCTCGCGTGCCCGCTGCTTGATGCTCCAGTAGGGCTCTTCGCCCTCGACATGCGGAAGCGCGGCGAAGTTGAAGACCGGCGGCGGCGAGGGCGTGGCCCATTCCAGCGAGCGCCCGTCCCAGGGATCCCCGGTGGCATCTCGAAGCGCCGCGCGCTGCCGGATGCTGACGACGAGCTGTACGATCTGCGCGACCACGCCGGCGGTGGTGATTAACATGCCGGCGCCGGCAACCAGCACCCAGGGATACCAGGCCGGCACGTCGAAATGCTGCATGCGGCGGGTCATGCCGAGCAGGCCGACAGCGTAGAGCGGCACGAAGGTGGCGTAGAACCCGATCAGCGTCAGCCAGAAGGCCAGCTTGCCCCAGCCCTCGTGCAGCCGGAAACCTAATGCCTTGGGAAACCAGTAGGTATATCCAGCGAAGGCGCCGAACAGCACACCGCCGATGATGACGTTGTGGAAATGCGCCACCAGGAACAGGCTGTTGTGGAGCAGGAAATCGGCCGGTGGCACGGCCAGCAACACGCCCGTCATGCCGCCGATGACGAACGTCACCATGAAGCCAAGCGACCACAGCATCGGCGTCGCGAAGCGGATGCGGCCGCCATACATGGTGAACATCCAGTTGTATATCTTCACGCCGGTACCGACAGCGATGATGCTGGTGGCGATGCCGAACGCGGCGTTGACGTCGGCGCCGGCGCCCATGGTGAAGAAGTGGTGCAGCCACACCATGAAGGAGACGATGCAGATGAACAGCGTCGCTGCCACCATCGAACGGTAGCCGAACAGCGGCTTGCTGGAGAAGGTGGAGATGACCTCCGAGAAGATGCCGAACGCCGGCAGGACGAGGATGTAGACCTCGGGATGGCCCCAGGCCCAGATCAGGTTCACGAACATCAGCATGTTGCCGCCGGCTTCGTTGGTGAAGAAATGAAAGCCGAAATAGCGGTCGAGCGTCAGCATCGCGAGCGTGGCGGTGAGGATCGGGAATGCCGCGACGATGAGCAGGCTGGCGGCGAGTGAGGTCCAGCAGAACATCGGCATGCTGAGGTAACTCATGCCGGGCGCCCGCATCTTCAGGATCGTGGTGACGAAATTGATGCCGGTGAGCAGCGTTCCAACGCCCGCTATCTGCACTGCCCACAGATAATAGTCGACGCCGACGCCCGGCGAGTAGGCGGTCTCGCTGAGCGGCGGGTAGGGCAGCCATCCGGTGCGCGCGAATTCGCCGATCACCAGCGAGATGTTGACCAGCAGCGCACCGGTGGCGGTGAGCCAGAAACTCACCGAGTTGAGCGTCGGAAAGGCAACGTCGCGGACGCCGAGCTGCAGCGGCACGACCAGGTTCATCAGCCCGATGACGAACGGCATCGCCCCGAAAAAGATCATGATGGTGCCGTGGGCGGAAAAGACCTGGTTGAAGTGATCGGGCGGCAGATAGCCGGGCGCCTGGAAGGCGAGGGCCTGCTGGGACCGCATCATGACGGCGTCGCTGAAGCCGCGGAGCAGCATCAATAGCGCCAGCAGCACGTACATCACGCCAATCCGCTTGTGATCGACGCTGGTGATCCATTCGCGCCACAGATAGGGGAAATGGCCGGCCAGGAAGACCCAGGCCAGCACGCCGAGGATTGCCAGGGCGACGACCGCCGAGGCGATCATCGGCAGAGGCTGATCGAACGGAATGACGTCCCAGCTCAATTTTCCGAGCATTGTCAGCCTCCTGTCTTGGGCGATACGCTCGGCTCGGCTCGACCGGCCTGGGGACCGGGCGCCGGCGGAACGCTCTGCGTCACGATTTCATGGAAAAGGTCCGGGTCGACCGAGCGATACGTCGAAGGCGGCACGTCCAGGCTCTGTCTGGCCAGTTCCTGGTAGCTGGCCTTGTCGAGTGCCTGTCCCTGGCTTCGCGCCGAATTGACGAACGCATCGAAGGCGTCCGCCGCGACGGCATGCAGCACGAACTGCATGTCTGGAAAACCGTCGCCGCTGAAATGGGCCGACCGCCCATAGAATTCGCCCGGCTGATCCGCCTGCAGGTGAAGCTGCGTCGTCATGCCGTTCATCGTGTAGATCATGCCGCCGAGCTGAGGCACGAAGAACGCATTCATGACGCTTGCCGAGGTGAGCGAGAAATGCACCGGCCTGGCCGCCGGCACCACAAGCTGGTTGATGCTCGCGACATTCTGCTCGGGGTAGATGAACAGCCATTTCCAGTCGAGCGAGACGACCTGCACCTCAAGCGGCTTTTGCTGGGAATCCAGCGGCTTCATTGGATCGAGGTCATGCGACCCTATCCAGATGATGCCGCTCAGAAACAGGATGACGAGGATGGGGATCGACCAGACCACCAGTTCGATGCGTCCGGAATAGGCCCATTCCGGCAGATACCGCGCTCTTGTATTGGTCTCCCGGAACCACCAGGCAAAACCGAGCGTCGCCACGATCGTCGGGATGACGATGGCCATCATGATGGCGACCGAATTGAGCAGGATCGTGCGCTGCGCGGCGCCGACCGGCCCTTGCGGGTCGAGCACGCCGCCCTGGCAGCCGGCAAGCAGCGCGGCAACAAGCATCGTCGCGCCGACTCGGCCAGGACGGATGGAGGCACAATTTCGAACGATCGCCTTCGGCAACATGAGATCTCGCCGTTTCCTGAAAACCGATTGGAACGTTGCAGGCAGCGTGACTGCTAACCCCGAATGCGTGCCCCCGAGCTGCAGCAGCGGTGTGCTCCTGGCGACAGTTTCTTCACGCAGGCGGCTCCGGCTGGCAGAACCACATGCGGCGGACGTCATCGTTGAGCGGTCGACCTGTCGAGAACCCCTCCAAATCCTAGCAAACCAGCGGCAAATCCCAAGAGGCCGGAGCCAAATCCTAAGAAACCAGAAACAGTACCCAGATCGAAGTTATCGCCACAAACGTGGCGAATGCCAAGGCGGTAAACCGGTTCATGGCCGCGCCCATGGTTGGTCCATTTGGTCCGCTCCTTGGGACTCGGCGCTGAATCCAGTGACGCTGCCCACTGACGCTACTCTGAATGGTTGCGCCAACCGAACGTATGTTCGTCGCGAAGGTTCCCGAAAAGCCAGATCCATCGCAGCGTTTGGTTGCAGTCCGGCGGCGACGCGATGCGCACCAGGGCCGCAAGGGCGGCTCTCCTGCCTAGCGGGAGCCGAGGCCGGCGTCGCCTTGGCGCCGGACGGGTCGCTGTTCATCTCGTGCTACGAGCCGAGCCGCATCTATCGTTGGCGAAAGATAGCGGCTCGAGGTGCTGAACGAGGATCGGGCGGCAACGACGGTCGCCCATCCCACCAACATCGCCTTCAAGGCGACAAGCGCCACACCGCAAATCTCGGCCGCGGGCACATCACCGAAATCGATTCGAAGCGATTTCCTAAACCGGGCCGAATCGGGCGGCGCTCCGCGTGGCCTATCCCAGTCGGCCGTGACTGGAGCGGATGCGCAGCACCTGAACCCTCGACGGCAGCTCGATCAGAAACTCTTCGTCCCGCTCCAGATGGTGGATTTTTGTCGGATCGCCGCCGGTGAATGCCGCCATGGCCTCGACGTTTTCCCAATAGGAAATCGTCACGAATTCCGAATGGGTCGGCGTGTCCTCGCGAAAGGTCTGCACGCCCAGGGCCTTTTCGATCAGCGGCTTGATGCCGGCCTCGTAATTGTAACTCTCATAGGCATCCGCCTTTTCAGGCACGGTTCTGCCGCGCCAGGTACGAGCGATGGTCGGGGTTTTCTCTGTAGTGTTCTCTGTCATGGCCAAACGAATTCCTGCTGGTCTGATTGGTCCGCCGGCGTTCCAAGGCCAGCCAAGGACCGCATCTCCCCGGCTGGCAGCCTGGTATCCCGCTGCCAGCGACTTTTCATCCTCCCCGGCCGACATAGCTCGCGCTGCCCCAGACAGGCCTCCTGCCGACCGGTAGAAGACTTACTCCTGGTCTTCGGCGCCTGCTCCGTGGAAGAAGGACCGGATTTCCTGCATGTCGACGCTGTCGTCACCGTCCTCGTCGACGGCGTTGAATATCCGGCCGACGAAATCCTGGACTTCGCTCCGAGAAAGCGCGCCATCGCCGTCCGCATCTACTATGGCGAACATCATTCGCATCCTCGCGCCATGCATGCCGCGTCCAATGCCGCCGCGCCCTCCCATCTCCCATCCTCGCTCAGGCGGGCCCATCCTGTAGTCGTGACGCCAATGACCTCGCCGTTCTGCCCGGGGCGCGCGATCTTCCTGCATTCTCTCTTCCAGCATCTCCGTCAGCATCTGGCGCATCATGGCGCGCATGGCATCCTGGCTCTGCCCGCTCATTGCGGGCGATTGTTCGGCGCCATGATCAGGTGCCGGCGCTGCGGGCGCAGGTGGGCTCGTCTGGCCGAATGCCGGCGCGGCCAGCATGGCCAGTGCCGCGGCAACTACAGTGGTTTTGCTTGCGAGCGTCATCGTAATCTCCATCGGTATGAATTGGTGGCTGCTGCATCCAAGCCAAACCGGCTGCTCGCCTCATGGTTCCTGGTCAGTCGCCACGACGGCGCAAAAGTCCGCCTGGTCGGGGCAACGAAAGCCGCTTGCCCACGTTGCCATTGATGCGAAGCTCCACCAGGAGGAAAAAATGGCCGACGATAAGAGCAAGCGGGATTTCCGCGACCGCGATCGCGTTTCCGCGGAAGACGACCGTGAAGTCGAGCATTTTGCCCAACTGAACGGCATCACCGCCGACCAGGTCCGCCAGCTGATCAAGAGCTTCGGCAATGATCGCGGGCGCCTGACCGAAGCAGCGAAGGCGTTGCGAGGGATTTCACCTGCCGGAGCCGACGAGGTGACCAGGGAAGCCCGCCAGCAGACAACGCCCATGCATCTCGACAACGAGTGATGCGTGGCTGACCGGTCTTTCCATGGGAGGGACCGACTGATTGCGCCCGGCTGCACGATTTTCAGCGCGGCGGCCGTCGAGGGCTGCCCAAACCGGCTGATCAGAGCGGAAGCGATAGGCGTCTATAGAAAATGCCGCCGACGAAGGATGGCATACCCGGCCAAAGCCCACATCGAGAGCACATAGAGAACCAGGAGCAACGGAATGGCCGATGGCGGGCGCTCGACGGCGTCAGCTTCTTCCAGTTCCTTGATCAAATTTCGGCCAGGGTCGCCTCGCGTGACCGCCGTTCGAGAACGTCTACTTTTCTGCCCGGTCTGTTTCGAAATCCCGGTCTCGGCATTGCCTGCGGCGACCGGGTTCTCGGGTAGGAGCCATTCAGGAAGATTGTCGCCAGCTTTCTTGTCCATGGCGTCAACAATGTCTTCCCCTCACTTATGTTCCATTTTTCTAATGTACGGTTCTAACCATTCCGAACGGCATCGCGCTCGCGGGTGAGCGCCGTTGGTCATAGGTCGCGGCGGCCTCGCCAGGCGTCGCGGTTCAAGGCTGCACGTGCCTTGGCCAACGAGGTGAGCAGCGATCCGAGGAACTTTTCGTCGAGCTCGGCAGAAAAGCCTAGTCGCCGGTCGCCTTCAACGACCCTGTCCTGCAACGACACGGCGATCTCATATCGAGCGACGACGCCAGTGAGGACGTCCTGGTACGAAGCCCGGTCCTGTCGTGCCAGGGCCTGTGGGGTATGAAGCGACCATTGCCTTGAGATCATGGGAATGCCGGCTCACCGATCAAGCGGGCATACTCCGCCTCCGGCTGTCCGTAAGAGCCGTTTGCCAAGATGATGAGACCAGCGCGGTCGCGGATAATGACCTCGCCACGATTTGACCTGATCAGGCCGCGGCCTTCCAGCAGTTGAAGGGCCACGGTGACGCCCGGCCGTCTTACGCCCAACATGACCGACAGGAATTCATGGGTAATCGGCAACCGGTCGCCTTCTGTCCGATCGTCGCACATGACCAGCCATCTCGCCAGCCGTTCCTCAAGTTTCAAACGGGCATTGGCGAGCGCGGTGTAGCAGGTCTGGATATGCGCGTAATGCACATAGCGCAGCAGAAAAAGCCGCAGCGTCGGGCTGTCTGAAAGCGCCTTTGTGAATGGCTCGGCGTCCATGCTGAGAACCTCGGCCTCCACCTGAATGTAACAGTCATGCTGGGAGCGATCGCCCCCCATGACCAGCGCCGAGCCGGTCATGCCCTCAAAGCCGATGACGCGAACCTCGGCGTCGACCTCCGGCCGCAGCTTCGCCACCACCGAGCCGATCCCCGCCTCAAAGAAATAGACGGCCTCGATCGGGGCGTTTGCGGTTTCGAGCTGGGTCCTCAATGGCAGAATGCTGCTGTGGAGGTGAGGGCTGAGTAATTGCAGGTCGGCCGGAGACATGCGCCGCAGCAGTTCGTTTCTATAGGCAGTTTCTGGGCGATGAACTGGCTGCCCGCGATCGCGGTCTTCTACGTAGGCGAGGCCGATTTTCGAGGTGTTGGGGCTGCTCATGGCTCCCTCCCGAATTGGGGCGGAAGCATGATGCTCGCTCACAGCCGGCGATGCCCTGAACGTTTATCGCCGATGAAGCATGCTACGCCTTTCGAGCCGGAGAGTCCCGGAGATAAATCAAAGGCCTGTCGGTACGCAGTGGCCCCCGTCGCCCAGCTGCTCGGCTCGCGCGGGCGTCAAAACCTGCGGCTCAGATAATCCGAGCCGCGCAGGCCGAACCGCCACTCCGCATCGACAGCCTTGGAAATGCCGATCCGGCGGCCTGTGAGAATGGCGCTGGCGTCGCCCGGCTGCCTGAATTCGAATGGCGGCACGTCCAGCGGCAGCCCGTCATGGGATTTGTCGATTGCCAGCGCCTGGCAAAGGCGACCCGGTCCCGAACAAAGCAGCCGGGGATCGTCAACGCCGCGATTGGCCCGCATCACCTCCAGCCCGGATTGCGGTTTGATGGCGCGGATGAGCACGGCACTGCCGGGCAGGCAGACGGCATTGAGGCACCAGTGCAGGCCATAGGAGCGGTAGACATAGGCGCTGCCCGGGGCGCCGAACATGGCGCCATTGCGCACCGTCCTGCCACCGAAAGCATGCGAAGCCGGGTCATCGGGCCGATAGGCCTCGGTCTCGACGACGATGCCGCCAACGCCGTGCAAGAGCAGCGTGGCGCCGATCATGTCGCGCGCCACGATGGTGGCGTCACGGGCAAAGAATTGATGGGTCGTGGTCAACGTGCAGCAGACTCGATTGCGCCTGAACCTGGCGCGTCAGCAAGTTCCCGGACCGGACACAAAATGTCCAGCCACTGCTCTCGGATGGACGCTATTCAGCGCAGCATGGCTGCGCCGATGAAAACTGCCGCGGCCAGCACGACGATGACGGCAATCACCAGCACCGGCCCGTATCTGCGCGGCTGGACGTCGGGCTCGTCCTGCAGCGGGCGCATCGCATTGGCATAGCTCGCCTGGTTGGTAAACTCCGGCGCTTCACGGGGCGGAGACGGATCTCTTGCCGGAGCGTTGCCGGCGGATTCCGCGTCGGTCTCCACGGGAGCAGCGGCTGGGTCGATGCCCGGTGTCTTATCCCCTTCGCGCCCGGCATCGATATCGCCCCGCGCCTGAGCCGGGCTTCGCCCAAGAGGTGCTGCGTCAGTCATCATCGAGGTCCTTTCAGAGCAGCGGCGTCAAGCATCCTAACCTGCGTCTCATTTCAAAGTTCCCCCCGTTTCAAAGTTCCAACAAGCGGAACGCCTGAGCCTGCATACAGGAACAACCGGCGGTCGAGCGGGTTGAGCAAGCATCGGGGACGGCAAGATGGACCTGGTGCGCCACGCGCCAGATCGGCAGTTCGAAACAGGCTCCAGCGCATGATCTACTTCACCGCCGACACGCATTTCAGCGACCCGCGCATTTTGCGCATCGATCGCCGTCCGTTCGGCTCGCTGGCCGAGCATGACCGGGCGCTCATCGCGTTGTGGAACGAGACTGTCGGGCCGGACGACGAGGTCTGGCACCTCGGCGATTTTGCCAGGGGATCGGCCGCATTCGTGTCGTCGCTGCTGTCGGCGCTTCATGGCAGCAAGCATTTGATCATCGGCAACAACGATGCTGCGGCCACCATCGACGCCACGGGTTGGGCGAGCACGCAACACTACAAGGAGCTGACGCTCGACGGCAGTCTGCTGATCCTTTGCCACTACCCTTTTCGCACCTGGAACCAGATCGGCAGGAAATCGATCGACCTGCATGGCCATTCCCACGGCCGGCTCACCCCGGTCACGCGGCAGTATGACGTCGGCGTCGACCGCTGGGCTTTTCGTCCGGTCACGCTTCCCACCATTCTTGCCAGCCGTGGCCGAAGGGCGGCGCGGCAAAGCTTTCAAGGCTAATGAATTTCAACGCCAGGGAGCACGCCATGAACAGACGTGAACTGATCGATGCCGACGGCGGCAATCGTGCCGCAAAACCCATTCCGCGCGCCGCGTTCGACACCACCCTGGCCCTGCTGCGCGAGGGCTATGATTTCATTTCGGCTCGCTGCCGGCGCATGAACACCGACATCTTTGCCACGCGCCTGATGCTGCGGCCGGCAATCTGCGTGCGTGGTGCCGAGGCTGCCGAGATGTTTTATGGCGGCGATCACTTCACCCGAATTGGCGCCATGCCGCAGACCACGCTGAGGCTGCTGCAGGACAAGGGCAGCGTCCAGACGCTCGACGGCGCCGCCCGCCGCCACCGCAAGGCGCTGTTCCTGTCGATCTTGTTGGACGGCAACCAGACCGAGGGGCTCCGCGTAGCGTTCCGTCGAGCCTGGCTCGACCAGCTGGAAGGCTGGCAGTGGCGCGGCCAGATCGTGCTGTTCGACGCCGTAAACCTCGTCCTGACCCAGGCGGCGGCGGATTGGGCCGGCATCCCGCCGACAAGGATCGCGCCGAACTCTGCCGCGAGCTCAGCGGCATGGTCGAGAACGCCGGCGGCATTGGGCCGTCGACCATGCTGGCGCTGTGGCGGCGGCGCCGGACCGAACGTTATGTCGGCGAACTCGTACAGCGCGTCCGCAGCGGCGCGCTTAATTTGCCGGCAAACAGCCCGGTCCGCTTGGTCAGCGACCATGTCGATGCCGGGAAAGCCGCTCGATCTTGCCAGTGCCACGGTCGAGATCATCAACATCATCCGGCCGGTAGTCGCCATCGGCCGCTTCATCATCTTCGCGGCGCTGGCGCTTCACCATCACCGCCAATGGCACGACAAGTTCGCCTCCGGCGACGACGACGGGCTGGAAGCCTTCGCCGAGGAGGTTCGCCGGCTCTATCCGTTCTTCCCGTTCATCGGCGGCCGCGCGCGCCACATGTTCGAATGGAAGGGCTACCGTTTCCACGAAGGCGACTGGGTGCTGCTCGACCTGCACGGCACCAACCATGATCCGCGCCTGTTTGCCGAGCCGGACCGGTTTATCCCCGAGCGCGGCCTGAGCTGGAAAACGCACGGCTTCGACTTCATCCCGCATGGCGGCGGCGATCCGGCGAGCACCCATCGCTGCCCCGGCGAAGCCGTCACCGTCGCGCTGATCATGGAAGCGGTTCGCCTGCTGACGCGCTCGATGGTCTACCAGGTGCCCGACCAGGATATGACGGTCTCGCTCGCTCGCACGCATGCCGGCGCGGCCGAAATCCGGGTTCAGGATAGATCATGTGCGGCGAAAAACCGGCTGAAAGGCTGCCCGCCGCAACCGGAACCTCTGCGCAGCTGAGGCGTTCGAAAATTGCAAGGCGTAAAGGCGAACGTAATGGCTCAGAAGATCACGACAGGCGCGAACGACCGGCCGCGCAATGAAACCATCGGCCAATCCGGCGAAGGCCTGCCGGACGACAGCAGCAGGCCGCTTGAGGTCGACGAAGGCTGGGCCGCCCGGCTGAGAAACAAGCTGCGGGGCAAGCCTTGGCAGACCGCCCAGACCAACCCGGAAGAAGTCCCGGCAGGCATCCCCGGCGCCGGCGAGAACATTTGCCGCCGCTGTGCAGGGTCAGGGATGATCGACGGCCGAATTTGCCCCGAATGCGGCGGAACCGGCAAGGTGACGACGCCGATAGGCGGAGGCTGAGCAATTCCAGGAAACGGGTTTCCGTCGGGAATTGCGTCAAAACAAAAGATACTTCCGGGAAACGACGAATCGTTCCAGCGCCGGATCAGATCGCCGGCACCCACTTCCAGAACACGCCCTCCTTGCGCTCCGGGTAGTGCTTGAACTCGCATTCGAAGCGCCAGCCGTAATTCTTCGCGGCGGCAAGCGCTTCCTTGCTCACCGGGTTCATGCCGGTTCCCGGCGCAAACCAGTCCTCCAGCAAGTCGTCGGGCACATAGGCGCCGATCCGCAAAGGCAGATGTTCGAGGACGACATCCATTTCGGGCGGTGCGGGCATGGCGGCGCTCCCTTCGATATCTGCTGACGAAGAAATCGTTCGAAGTGGATTGGGTTCCAGCCGATCGCCGAGATGAAGGCGCCCTAAAATCGGGCGAGGTAGGGTGATGCCGGCTCAGATATTGCCGATTGCCTGAAAGATTGGCACACCCGACCGCCCCATCAACATTGCTCTATTAGGTCGTCTATCTTGGTCGCCTTCAAATATCGCGCGGGGTCAGGGCCTGTGGCCAAGGCGTTAAAATGTGCCTCGCCACACATGACCTTCGCCGCTTCGTTGTCGCGAAGGTCGTCGGTGAACAGACTGCCCTTGGTCTCAACCACGAAGTAGAGGCGCTCCTCGCCGCTAACTTCGACCAGCACTGCCCAATCCGGGTTGTAGGTGCCTAGCGGTGTCGGAACTTTGAACCATGCCGGGAGCTTGGCGTAAATCTTAACCGATTCGTTCTTCTCAAGTTGCTCCGCGAAGGTCCGCTCGACGCTGCCGGAATCATAGACGACGTGCTCGAAGACGGATTTCGCTGCGTCCTTCAGCATGTTTTTCAGATAGCCTGTTAGCTCTTCCTGCTGGAAAAGCTCCAGAGCGTAATAGTGCTCGTCGCCTACCTTCTGGTATTTGATCCCATCGACGAGCGCCAAGCGCTTGGTGCGGTTGATCACTTCGCCCGCAATCTCAATAAAAGCCTGTGGGTTGCGCTTGAAATCAGTCAAACGTCCGCACTCGACTAGGATTCGGACAATGCTTTTGCGGGTGAGCTGCGTGCGGTCTTGAAGATCGGTCAGAACGTCGGGCAATGCGATGTCGCCTTCCTCGATCACGGCGATCATGCCGCTGTTCTTGTCGCGCTCCTTCGCCTCGACGCCGCCCTGCCCGATGGAAAGATCGGCCTTCCTGATCCTAACGCGAGCCTTGGAAACCGGCGGGCCGTTGGCAATCGCCTTAGCGCAGTCCGCGATCAGCTTTTCATTGTCGAAGTGAACGCGATAAGTGGTCTTGTGTTTGATCCGGTCCCAGAGCGCTTGGAACTCGGTGCTCTCCAGGAAGGCTTTCCGCGTCTTTACGATAACGCGCTCGTCCGCATTTTTGATATCGAGCTTGCCGGCGAGCTTTCGAAGAATTGTCGAAACCGGGTTGAGATAACTCTCGAAACCGGTCGGCAGAGTGAGTAATTCGTCTTTTAATGCGGCGCGCAGTGAGTCCTGCACCCGGCCACTGCGGTCTAGATAACCTTTGTCCCGCAAAAATGCGAAAATGACGACCGATTTTTCAAAGCCGATGACAGTTTGCGGCCGTGGCTCTTCTCGTTCTGAAACAAACGACTCCACCGGTTCAGCAAGGCCTTGCGGAGTGGTGGGTGTTTCGATGACGAGCGGAATGTTCGCGAATTGATGCTCCGCTACGATTCCGAACTTGATGCCGGTGTCCTTCTCGATCTCCTTTTGTAGGTTCTCGGCGAACTCCTCATAGCTTTCGGTGGCGATGACGGTCAGCGTGTTGACTTCGAACCCACGCAACCGTTCGCCCTGCTGGTTGACGCAAAGACGCAAGCCGCGCCCGATCGTCTGGCGACGCTCGCCGCATTGACGTGATCTGACCCGCTGCAGTCGTTCCTCGCCATCTTCCATATGTCGGAAACGGGTGGGAAAGTTGCCGTTGTTTCTCACCACCTCGCTGAGATCGGCGGCAGGACGGCCACTATCTGGCCTGAACTATTCGAGGCCCGCACGACGTAGGCCAGCGATATACCTGGAGCGGTCCTCAATACGGATCATTAGATAGTATTTCTCGACCCAAGCGATACTGACGTTTGGCTGCAGACGTTTGCACTCAGCGAGGCTCTGTCGCGCTAGCTCCAGGTCCCCGACGAGGCCCGCTGCTGCGGCGAGCGTGCGCCAGGCGGTGCCGAACTCGGGCCGGAGCTGGACAGCGCGCCGCTCGGCGACAACTGCGTCGTCATAGCGGTGTGCGACCAGATGGCACAGTCCCTCGGTGGAAAGGTTCGCGGCCTGAAGGTAGTCGCGCGGGCTCAATCGTGTGGCGATCTCCAGCTGCCGATAGCCCTCTTCCGCAAGCCCGGCGTACCCGTACGCGAGGGCCAAAATGACCCGCGCATTGGCGAAACTCGGGTTGCGCTGCAGCGCTTCGTTCAGAAGGGCGGCCTTACCTGGACACTCGACGCTCCAATGGAAGCTGTCGAAGCCCCGCCTTTCGGCGAACGAACGTGCTTGTCTTCTCGAGCGCACCGACATGCGATTTTGATTAGGTCCTCGCAGCACCGTTCCTCTGGGGTGTGGCTCTACGACGACCATTGCAAATACACCGCGGCTTCGGTCCCGGCGTGGGCGTTTCTGTTTAGCTGCCTTGCCCCGCCCAGCCCGATCTTGTTCACTCTGGTGCCGGGACGATTCGTGTATCGAGCCGCAGCGATTCGGGCGTCACCGCCTGCTCAGGCGGCCGCGTCCTGAATGCCTCCTTGGCCGCCAGTTGGACCGGAGCGCGGCGGCTGATGCGCAAAAGCGCGTATGCGGCGAGCAATGCGTGAGGGAGAGCCGTAGCGAGGAACAAGCTCTCCGGCCGCATCTTGGCCATCAGCGCGGCTCCCAGCACCGGCCCGACAATCGTGCCGAACCCATAGAATAGCAGCAGACCGCTCGACACCTTGACGAACTCGTCCGGGCGGGCGTGGTCGTTGGCATGTGCCACTGCGACCGAATAGAGGGTGTAGGCGAGGCCCCCGTAGCCGGCGGTGGTGACGACCACGAGTACGGCCGATCGTGGCTGGAGCACGAAGATGAGAAGTCCGAATGCGGCCGCTCCGACCGCCGCGCCGGCGAGGACACAGCGGCGGTCGATGATGTCGGACAGCCGACCTGCGGGAAACTGCAGAGCGGCACCGGAGATCACAACCACGCTTGCCATCAGTGCGATACCCGCGTTGCCAATTCCGATGCGGGCACCATAGACAGCTCCGAGCGTCCCCCAGGCTCCATTGGCCATGCCAGTCAGGAGGCAACCGATCAGGGCGAGCGGGGAAGTGGCAAAGAGACCTTTCAGATCGAGAGTGACATCCTCTAGCGGTTTTGGCGTCGATGCAGATGATACTGCGGTCGGGATCAACGCGAGAGAGAAGAAGATTCCGGCGACCATGAACAGCGAGGCGTCCCTCACATCGCCTATGGCGACGATCATCTGGCCGGCCACGATCGAGACATAAGACACGATCATGTAGAGGCCGAAGACGGTGCCGCGGCTCTCATTGGTCGTCTTTTCGTTCAACCAGCTCTCGATGACCATATAGGCGCCGGCCATCATGAAGCCGGTGAAGGCGCGCAGGGCGATCCAGACGTATTGCTCAATTATCAAACCAGTCAGCAGGGCGATGACGGTACCCGATGCCGCAAAGGTGCCGAACGCGCGGACGTGCCCGATCCGGCGGACAACCCGAGGTGCGAAGATGCAGCCGGCGACGAAGCCGCCTGCCCAGGCTGTTCCGAGCAAACCAAGCGACACGGTCGAGAACCCCTCCGCTTGCCCTCGCAGCGGCAAGAGCAAGCTATGCAACCCTGTCGCTGCAAGCAGGAACCCGGTCCCACGAAGAAGCGACAGGATGGGGCGGTAGCGGAGAGGTAAGAGGTAACCCAGCATCTTCCAACAGTGCCCAATGCCTTACTGGCCGCCGGCCGACCAATGTCGCGCGTGAGACCTACATTAGCTTGCTTTCCAGGCTACAGTTTCCAGTTAAGGGACCGGAGCTTACCTTCAAAATCGGTGATCTCGTCTGCAAACTCCAGGGCCAGATCTTGCGCCTTGACTCGCGCTATTACCTCCCGCTCAGCGTTAGAGAAAATACGTGTCCCTTGACGCCGGGGTGACGTAACTAGAGCCGCAATGAAACCGACTCCGGGGACCACCATCTCCACAGAATAGAGCTCGTCCTGCCGCCTTATTGTAGTGATCGACATATCTCACCTCACCGAAGGGCATGGCCGCAGCCGATGCCGCGTCACGTCGCGTCAGAGTGGACCGAGTTCGTCTTTCGCACTGTTGGAGGTTGCCAAGCATAGGTCAGTATCCCCTCACTCGGCCCTGGGTGCGCAGTAAAATCCCGAGGGGTCGCATTTTCATAGCTTGATTTTCGTCGCTGCGGAGCAGCCCGCAGCACGAGAGTTTTGCACCTGAGGACCTGATTGCACAGTACGTTACGGTAAGCGGGTGCCTAGTGACCGGACGTCGACAACGTCCGCGACGGGTCAGCCCGGACAACAAGCCAGCTGGCCGAATTGTCTGCTTTCGGGAAATGACGATAGAGACTTCAATGGCCGAGATGCTGAAGGGTTTCGGGTGCCGTCAGGCGTACGAAAGCCTCTCATGCAGGAATCCGCGGGCAGCAGGCTGTGAGCTATGGGGATTTGTGTTTCGAGGTGTGCGAGCGCCTGTCGCGAACGTCCGCGGGCGGTGCTGTCAGGGCGTCGAGGAAGTAGTTTTCCGGCCAGGTCGGTGAGCCTGTCGCGATGACAACGGTGGGGTTTGGGTACCGGGAGACCGGCGCCACGGCGAAGCGCACATGCGTTTCCGTTGACCCGCGCCGGCGTAGCGCGGTCGTGCGGCCAAACGGGCCATGCCGGGTCATGGGGCGGTCTCCCGGTTCGTCGTCCGTGCGCCCGGCGGTCCGCGCGGCTGCCTGCACCGTTCGAACACCTCAATGATGATCATACGCCCGCCGCAGCAGGGGCATGGCGGCCGGAAGTCGTCCGGTTCCGCCGGAGGATCGTTCGTGACGGGAGGCGCCGCTGCGAGCAGTTGGCGGGCGAGTGCGAGGCTCGTGTTGCGGGAACTGCTGGCAAGTAGGCCATAGTGCCGGATGCGATGCAAGCCGCGCGGCAGGATGTGGAGCAGGAACCGACGGATGAACTCGTCGATCGCGAGCGTCATGACCTGCTGCCGGTCGGCGCCTTTGCGACGATAGTCCTTGTAGCGGAAGGTGACGCCGCTCTCGTCGAGGCGGATGAGGCGGCTGTTCGAGATCGCGACCCGGTGAGTGTAGCGCGACAGGTAGGCGAGCACCGCCTCCGGTCCGGCGAAGGGCGCCTTGGCGTAGACCACCCAGCGCTTCTTGCGGACCGGCGACAGGTGGCGCAGGAATGCCCGCCGTTCCGCGAGATGAGCAATTGCGCCGAAGAAGGCGAGCCGGCCGGCGTCGTGCAGCGCGACCAACCCGGAGAGGAACAGGCGGCGGAATAGCTTGCCGAGCACGCGCACCGGCAGCAGGAAGGGCGGACGCGACGATATCCACCGGCTGCTGTCCGGCGAGATGCCACCGCCCGGCACGATCATGTGCACGTGCGGATGGTGTGTCATCGCCGAGCCCCAGGTATGGAGCACGGCGGTGATGCCGATGCGCGCGCCGAGATGCTTCGGATCCGCCGCGATCGTCAGCATCGTCTCCGATGCCGCCTTGAACAGCAGGTCATAGACCAGCGCCTTGTTGTGGAAGGCGATGTCGCCGACCTCGGCAGGCAGGGTGAACACGACATGGAAGTAGCCGACCGGCAGCAGGTCGGCCTCGCGCTCGGCAAGCCATGTCCGCGCGGCCGCGCCCTGGCACTTCGGGCAATGCCGGTTGCGGCAGGAGTTGTAGGCGATGCGCCACTCGCCGCAGTCCTCGCAGGCTTCGACATGCCCGCCGAGGGCTGCGGTGCGGCAGTGCTCGATCGCCGACATGACCTTGAGCTGCTGCAGGCTTAGATGCCCTGCATGGGCGGCCCGGTAGGCGGACCCGGCAGTGCGGAAGATGTCGGCAACGTGACGACCATGGCGTCTGGAAGGACCGGCCCCGCCATGACGACAGCTCACATAGCGCCGACGCCTTCCTCACCTTCGCCTGCTTCGACTACGAGCCGCCGCGGGCGGGGCAATCACCCTTCTATCGCTATCGCCCGGCTCTTGGCAGATTGATGTCGTATAATCTTGAGAGGTGCGTACTCCGGCGAGTTGTACCATCGGAACAACGTAGGCATGTCCGGAAACTCGACGACGACCAGCCGATGCGTGTTCCACTCGCCCTCAAGGATCTTGAATGTCCCCCCCTCGACGCACTTTTGCTCGAACGCCGGTACTTCGCGCCGGTATTCCTCGAATGCTGCTGCATCCTTCACTTCGATGTCTGCAATGAAGTATGCGGCCATGGCGTTGACACCCTCAATTCTCGACGGCAAATCGCATCTCGTCGACACCTTCCTCATAGTCCAGAACATCATTGCACGTGAACGTACTGCACGGCATCTAAGTTGGGCTCCGTTCAGGCGACTGGCGGAGGCTGACCTTCCCAGCTCGGCAGACTTGCGTCGAGGCAAGCCCACGAAGGAGCTTGCGCCGTCCAGATCGTGGCAGCTGGTCTGGCAATCTCCGGGTCGTCCAGCGTACCTGCTCGAACGAATATCAGATGTGGGCGCGATTCCGCCTCGCTGAATAGATGGGTCCCACAAGACGGGCAGAAGCGCCGATGCATCCTGGTTCCGCTATCGCAGTCATGCATTTCACCGACAACAGAAAGCCCGGCAGGCGGGAAGCACACGCTGACAGCGGCATTCCCAGTGGCAATGTACTGGCACAGTCTACACCAACATAGACGGGCCGTGATCGGTTCAGCGTCCGTCTCGTAACGGACAGCGCCACACAGGCACCCACCAGCAATCATGGCCGACTCCGATTGAAAAGAAGTCGAACCTGACCTTGGCGAGAGGTGGTTGGCAAGCCTGCGCGGTTTACGAGCCCGCAACGTCGGGATCGTACCCCTCTGCTATTCGGAGGCTGTCGACGCCCTCACCTTCCCTGCTCCGACTACGAACGCCGAGGTCTTACAAGCCTGCTGAAGCGGACTTGGCGTGGGGGTGTAGCAATGAGGCGCTCTTCCCTGGGCACGCTGTTTGCACGGCTCGCATTCTTGGCGGCGTTCGCCATCGTAACTGGGCAGCTCGTCGGGGTGATTTTGAGTCAGCCTGCAGCCGCAAACTGTGGACTTATCAGCGCGTCCGCTCGCACTGGCACGACCTGCAACCGTGGTTGCGGCATAACGATCGTTGGGTTCAGGCCGCCAAACTATCCGTGAAATTGAGAACCACTTCCCAAACAGATGTGAGATGACCACCAAACGCGCAAAAGGCGGCGAGGTTCACCTGTCGCGAATCAAAAGGGCCCGCCGATGGTCTGGCGAGGCCCAGTCAGGTTTAGCCTGGCGGGTCGCTGACGGACTAGCCGGCCACCGCTGATCAACCAATCGCCGATGATCTTTTGAAGGACTTCGGCCCGCGGCAGGTTCATCTCGGTTGCCAGAAAGGCGACATCGGAGTCGAGCGTCAGGCCCTCCATGTTTCTCAACGTCAGGGCGGCCCGCCGGAGCAGAATCTGCAGGTCGGCGCGAGAGACATCCGCGTTCCAGTCGCGTCGTATGCAAGCCGCTGACTAGTTTCCGCTAATCTGATATTCTGTATTTGTGGTGCGGAGCTGCTTGCACCTCGGGAAGAATAATCGGACCGATGGGGGTGGCCGCGACACTCGGCCAACGACAATGCCCGAAACGCTTTCGACCGATACAGTCTTCGATAGGTCGCCGACCGACTGGGCTCTAGGTCGACTGCAATTCACTACCTTGTTGTACTACCTGCATGAGACGAACCCGGACAATGGTCTGGTGCGCGACAAGACGGAGCCAAACGCCCCGGCCAGCATAGCGGCAATCGGCATGGCCTTGGCTACGATTCCTGTCATCGTGGAGCGCGGCGTCGTCATACGCAAATTCGCGGCAAAGATTGCCCGCAGGCGATTGCGGTACCTGCTGGAGTGTTCTCAGGGGCGGGAGCCGGACGCGTCCGGCTACAAAGGCTTCTTCTACCACTTCCTGGATATTGAAACGGGCCGCCGGGTTTGGCAATGCGAGTTGTCTACCATCGACTCGGCGTTCCTATTCGCAGGCGCGCTCACGGTTGCTACCTATTTCGATCAGGACACTCCGGACGAAGCTGAAATCCGCCACCTCGCCACGACGCTTTACGAGCGAGCCGACTGGGAATGGGCTTGCAACGGTGATGTCTCCCTGACGCACGGCTGGCGCCCGGAAACCGGGTTCATCCCGCATCGCTGGCACGGCTACGACGAGGCTTTGCTACTCTACATTCTTGGCCTGGGCTCGCCAACGCATCCGTTGCAGCGCGAGAGCTATTCCGCTTACACCGCAACCTACGAATGGACGAACATCTACGGGTGCGAGCTGCTCTATTCGGGGCCGCTCTTTACTCATCAGCTGTCACACATGTGGGTGGACTTTCGCGGCATCCGCGACGAATCACCATGATAGCGACTACTTCGAGAACAGCCGGCGCGCGACGTTCGCGCAGCAGGAATATGCAATTCGAAACCCGATGGGCTTTGCTGGCTACGGCCAATATTGCTGGGGATTCACCGCTTGCGATGGACCCGGATGGATCACGCAAACCGTCGGGGGCGTCGAGCGGCAGTTTTTCGACTATGCAGCCCGCGGCGCTCCATTTGGTCCCGACGACGGAACAGTCGCGCCATGGGTCGTGATAGCCTCGCTGCCATTCGCGCCGGAGATCGTCGTTCCGACCGTCCGCAACTTTGCCCGGATGAACCTGGGCATGACGCGCCTTTACGGATTCAAGCCGTCTTTCAATCAGTCATTCACAGTCGCCGACAGTCCCACGGGATGGTGGGTCACGCCGCATCATTTTGGCATCGACCAGGGGCCGGTGGTGCTGATGATCGAAAACTATCGAACGGGCTTGCTCTGGAATATCATGCGCCGCTGCCCGCCGATCCTGACCGGCTTGCGCCGTGCAGGCTTTTCGGGAGGATGGCTGTCGCAAGGATCTGATTGAGGGTCGTACTCTCAAGAACGCTTCGGTGGTTCGCTCTGCGGAAAATGCTCGATCACGTAGCTCACCCCCCGCACGCCTTCCGCGACTACACGCGCCGCATGGCGGCAGTCTTCCGTGTCGACCGCCCCCCAGAGATGGACCGTCCCACCGCTGACGGTCGCTGTCACGTCCTTGCCCTCCAGCCCGGTATTCTCCTTGAGGCGCGCCATTATGCTGCGGCGGATCGCTTCGTCTCCGCGAGCAGTCTCATCTGGCCGAGCCGCAACTATCGCGTGTAGAAGATTGGCGCGGCTGACATCCCGACTAGCGCCCCGTCTCGCATCACCGGAAGGCGTTTGATGCCGTGCTCTTCCATCAGTGAGGCCACCCGCGAAAGAGGCGCATCCTCTTCCACCACAAACAGGTCGCGGCTCATTACGTCGAAGCGACTCGCGTTGCGAGCGGCCCCCCGGCCGCCATGAGCGAGCTGTGCTCTCGAGTGCAGCCTTGACGACGCCGACGCCCACGATGACGGACGGAGTGTCATCAATGTCCTCGTTCGGATCGAGTGTTGAGTTGAAGGTCGACCGTGTCGTGCGTGTGTCGCGCGATCATCAGCTCCTCATCAGTCGGGATGACGAACAGCGCGACACGGCTGGCAGGAGTCGAGATCAGCGTGGCGCCGGCTTCGTTGGCGGCGGGGTCGAGATCGGCGCCGAGCCAGGCAAGCCGTCCGGCGATACGGGAACGGATGGTGGCGGAGTTTTCGCCGATGCCCGCGGTGAAGACGAAGGCATCGACGCCGCCGAGGGCGGCTGCAAGCAAGCCCACATTGAGGCCGCAACGATGAACGAAATGGTCGACGGCAAACGCTGCACGCTGGTCGTCACTCGCCAGCAACTCGCGCATGTCGCTCGAAATCCCGGAAAGACCCTTCAGACCGGACTCGCGGTAGAGGAGGTCGGCAACGGACTGCACGCTCATGCCCTTCTGCGAGATGAGGTAGAGCACGACGCCTGGATCGAGCTGGCCGGGGCGCGTGCCCATGGGCAAGCCGTCGAGCGCCGTGAAGCCCATTGTGCTCTCGACGCTTTGCCCTGCAAGAAGCGCACACATAGAGGCGCCGCTGCCGAGATGAGCCACGATCGTGCGCCCTCGGGCGACTTCAGGCGCAATCTCAGGCAGCCGCTCGGCAATGTACTCATAGGAAAGACCGTGGAAGCCATAGCGGCGCACGCCCTCATCATAGAGGCCTCGCGGGAGCGCGTAGAAGTCGGCGTGCGTAGCATGACCCCGATGAAAGGCGGTGTCGAAACAGGCAACCTGCGGTATGGCCGGGTCGATTTCCATCATCATACGTATGGGCGCGAGATTGTTCGGCTGATGCAGCGGTGCGAGTTCCTGATAGGCCGCGAGCCGACGCAGCACCGCCTCATTTATGAGTACCGGCCCGGAGTAGTCGGGACCGCCGTGCACGACGCGGTGGCCGATGGCACGCAATTCAAAACCCCTGAGGGTGCGAAGCCAATTGCGGGCCTGACCGATGGCGGCCGGCAGGTCGGGGATTTCGGCGGTGGGATAGTTTCGGTCGACGAGTTCTTGTCCGTCGGCAGCGACGACTTGGAGGCGGGGCCTTGTGCCTATACCGTCAATATGACCGCGGACCTGATGTACGAGGCCGGCGCCCTCGATCCCGAATATCTGGAACTTCAGGCTCGAGGATCCTGCGTTGACGACGAGGATCGCATCAATGTCGCTCATACCGCCGGTACCTGAACCACTCGCCTACGAGCCGCCGCATAGAGCGAAGCGACAGCGCAAGAGGCGAGACGACTGCGCACCGAATCTGCCCGCGACGTGAGGACGATCGGCACCCGCGCCCCCAGAACAAGACCAGCGCAGTCGGCATGGGCCAGGAAGGAGAGATTCTTGGCGAGCATATTGCCGGCTTCGAGATCAGGCACGACCAGAATCTGCGCCCGGCCCGCCACCGGTGAGGCAATGCCCTTGATACGGGCTGCCTCGGGGTCGATCGCGTTGTCGAAAGCGAGAGGGCCGTCAAGCAGGCCTCCGGTGATCTGGCCGCGCTCGGCCATCTTGCAGAGGGCTGCGGCGTCGATCGTCGAGGGGATCTTGGTTGTTACGGTCTCGACCGCCGAAAGGATCGCGACGCGCGGCTCGCCGAGGCCGGTCGTCGTCCAGAGGTCGATGGCGTTCTGCACGATGTCGCGCTTGACGTCTAGGTCCGGGAATATGTTGATCGCGGCGTCGGTGATGAACAGGGTCTCGGGGTGCCCCGGCACGTCCATGACGAAGACATGGCTTATACGGCGCTCCGTGCGCAAGCCAGTCGCGGACGCTGTGACCTCGCGCATCAGCTCGTCGGTATGGAGGCTTCCCTTCATCAGGAGCTCGCCCTTGCCCTCTCGGACCAGGTCGACCGCACGGGCTGCGGAGGCCTGGCTGTGCGGCGCATCAACGATCTTGCGACCGGTGATATCGAGACCATGCTCGCTCGCGACTGTCCTTATCCTCGACTCCGGCCCGACCAGCATCGGAACAATCAACCCCATGTCAGCGGCCTCGATCGCGCCTCGAAGCGAGGTCTCGTCGCAGGGATGAGCGACGATGGTGATTGCGGGCGCCTCGGCCCGGGCCGAAACGATCAAGCGGTCGTATTTCGACGACGACTGCTGGGCCATATCGTGCGCATCGCCGGGCATTCAGTCTTCCTTTCCAGGAGTTTCACCGCGTTGGCCCAGCGACCTCGAACGTCATTCCTCCTATCCGAGGTGGCTCGGGCTCCGCTCGCATCACGCTATCGGCCCATCGCCCATGCAAGGATTGTCGCCGCTTGCCGATCTCGGGAAGGACTATCCGCCCCACCGGCTGCGTGCCGGGTCGAAAAGCAACATCGACGCGGATGAACACGCGGAGGGTCATTTCACGACACAAACCGCCGCTATAACTACCCCACCCGGTCCTCTCCAGTCGCCGACGTCCCGTTTGCTTACTATTGCAGCGTTCAGTTCATCGGAGATTGGTTCAAGATCGCCAAGGTAAGCTGCCTTTGCCGCTTCACAAGTTACCCTACTCGAGAATTCAACACTTTCAATGGCAGGCGAAAAGTAACCGCGGTCAACATCACTGTAAAAAAGAAATGTGATTATCATTACCCACATCACACATCACTCCTTTGTCGGTCGATGTCTTCGTCCACCTTGCGAGCATGGAAGGCGCATCGAAGCCGTTCTAAGCAATTCCGAGCAACTACTTGCCAACTACGACGCGTACGTCATGGGCACAGCCGTCGTCGTCAAGCAGCACGTTTTTGTCTGCCAAAACGGTCCCATCCAACATCACTGACTGCACGCCCCGGCCGATGACCCTCGAGTTATCGAAACGGATTAGGTACGTCGCCGATCCATACCTATAGCTCAATTCGTAAGCCGGCCAGCTTGCGGGAACGCACGGCTCAAACCGAAGGATGCGACCTTCCCGTCGAAGCCCAAGAATGGCCTCCAGCGCAACTCGATATAACCAGCTGGCCGAACCGGTGTACCAGGTCCAGCCGCCGCGTCCCGAATGCGGCGGCGCGCCATATACATCGGCGCTGACCACATATGGCTCCGCCATGTAACGTTCGACCTGATCCCGCGTGGCCGCGTGGCAGATCGGATTTATCAAATTCCAGAGATCAAAAGCACGGTCGCCGTCCCCCTGCAACGCAGCCGCCCAAACGACCCATGTGGCTGCATGCGTGTATTGACCGCCATTCTCACGGATGCCGGGACCGTAGCCCTTGATGTAGCCGGGGTGCAGCGAGCCCTTGTCAAATGGAGGGTCGAACAGCGCGATCACCTTGTCCTGCCGGCGCACGAGCCTTTCATAGACCGAGCTCATCGCCTTCGAAGCCCTGTCCATATCGGCCCCGCCGGAGATAACAGCCCAAGCCTGCGGAATGGCATCGATCTGGCATTCGTCGTTCAGAGACGACCCAAGCGGTGTGCCATTGTCGAAATATGCTCGGCGGTACCAGGCGCCGTCCCAGGCGTTGGCTTCCAGCGCCGTGCGCAGCGTTTCGGCTCGTTCGCGGCACCACGCGACGCGACTCTCATCTCCACGTGAGGCCGAAATCGCGGCGAATGACTTAAGGACTGTAACAAAGAACCAGCCGTTCCAGACGCTTTCACCCCTGCCTTTTGCGCCGACCTTGTTCATGCCGTCGTTCCAGTCGCCTGTTCCCATAAACGGCAAACCGTGAGTACCCAGTCGAAACCCATGTTCCAGTGCTCGAACGCAATGTTCGTAGATGGTGCCTGTCTCTTCGCTCGTAGGCGGCCTGTCGAAAGCCTCTTCCTGGCGCTTTTTTAGTATCGGCGCTTCGATGAACGGCACCCGCTCATCGAGTAGTTGGACGTCGCCCGTGGCCGAAACGTAGTGATGAACAACAAATGGCAGGAAATACAGATCGTCGGTGATGCGCGTGCGCACTCCGGCGCCGGATGGAGGGTGCCACCAGTGCTGGACGTCACCCTCCCTGAACTGACGCGCTGCCGATCGCAGGATATGCCTGCGGGTCTCGCCCGGCGCGCAATGGACCAACGCCATTACGTCCTGAAGCTGGTCCCTGAACCCATAGGCGCCGCCGGACTGATAGTTGGAAGTGCGTGCCCAGACGCGGCAAACCAGGACCTGGTACAGCAGCCAGTGGTTCAGCATCACGTTAAATCCGACGTCCGGCGTCGAGACTTGCACCACATTCAAGATATCGTCCCACTGGCGAGACACGGCGACGAAACTCTTGCGCGCACGTTCTGGACTGGCATGTTCGCGAACGAGTCTGCGGACCTGGCCGACGCCGGACGCCTCGCCTAGGACAAAGATGACGTCTTTGCTCTCGCCAGGTGCCAAGGAGATGTCCACCATCAGTGCAGCGCAGGGATCGCGCCCTGGCCCAAACCTTTCGGCTAGACGAGCCCGCTCCAAAGCGGCCGGCCGAAACACAGAACCGTATTCGCCAAGAAACTCGGTGCGATCAGCGGTGACTGAATTCGCGGCTTGGCTGGCCGCCACAAATGCCAATCTTCCGGCAAAATCACCGGACCACGCGTTCCGCGCTACGATGGCTCCCGATTCGACGTCGCGCTCGCAGACGACCTGCGCGGCAGCGTCTTCACGTTGTGTCCCCAGAACCCATTCGGCGAAATACGTTGCCGATAGTCGGCGCGGGCCGGAGCCTTCGTTGGTCAGTTCAAGATGTACGATCTTGATTTCATCCCTTGGCGGGACATGGACCGACAATTTCTGATGTAGGTGCCGGCTGTGACTCTCGTAGTGGCTGTAGCCCTGGCCATGACGAACGGTCACCACAGCTCGAAGTCCAAGTGGCAAGGGCGTCGGTGTCCAAACCTCGCCAGTCTCTTCGTCCCGCAAGTAAACGACCTCGCTGGGCATATCTGATACCGGGTCGTTTGACCAAGGCGTCAGCCTGTTCATCTGGCTGTTTCCTGACCAAGTGTATCCGAGCCCAGCTTCGGTCGTGAGGCAGCCAAAATCCGGGTTTGCGATGACGTTGGTCCAAGGCGCTGGCGGCAAGGCCGGCACTGGCGAATTGAAGCCGTCGACCACAATGACGTATTCGCGTCCGTCAGTGGTGAACCCCCCGAATCCGTTCCAATACAACAGTTCCTGCGCTGGAATTTCGGTCGGCGCCGTGGGTGCCTCGCTCGCTTGAGACGTCGGCACCAGCAGTGGCGGCATCCTGACTAGGTGTTGCCGATCAATCTGGCTGGCCAGTGGACCCAGGTCGCCAGACAGGACTACACGTGCAGCCGCGGCGATCGTCGCCATATGATCGTCCGAGGCTGTGGCGGCGGACAAGGCATAGATCCCTCCCGGTTTGCCCAGTACTTTGATCATCGAGCCGGCCTGCAGTTTCTCGACCAATCGCTCGGCGTCACCAGAGCCACGCTCGTCCAGCAGGACAAGGTCAAATTGCAGACCTCGGCGCCGGCTGAAGTCGTGAGCCTTTGTTACTTCGTGAATGAGTGCCTCACCCCCGTCGCCGTGGACGAGAACCACGACAATCGGAAGGTCACCGGAAATCCCGTGAGACCAGAGAGCGGTCCGGTCCAGGAGGTGATCTTCGCTGAAAGCAGCGGCCTGCTGCAGAGCCGGATTTGGAAATGCAATATTGCCAATCAGCCGGTTGAACAGGGCGATCCTGTCGGGAGTCACCCCCAAGTCCTGGAGTTCGGCTTGATAATTCTCGCAAGCGTCGCGGAATGTGCGATCGACTGCATCGATGCTTGAGTATCGCCCCGCGATAGCCCGAACGGACGGGCTGTCGCCGGCACCCGTCACAAAGGCCACACGGGCCACAGCGCCCGCTGCCAGATTGACCGTCCTTCTCAGGGCGAAAATCGGATCGAGAACAGGGCCGGTCGTTCCTGAAAGCGCTACGCTCGCATCAAATACTATGGGGTTTGCCGGCGTACGGCCACGGCCAAGAAATTTCAGCCTATCGGTCTCATACTCGACCGCTTGGGAGGATTGTTGACTCGAAGACGACACATGGACCGCCCAGACTGGTTTTTCTTTCGCGTCGCGCGGCCTGCGACGCGCAAACAAGGCGCCCGTCGCTTTGTCGTACTGCGTTTCCACGAAGAGCTTGGCAAACGCTGGGTGTGCCCTGTCCGCTCGGCGGTTGTTCAGGCAGACCTCGGAATAGCTGGTCAGTTCTAGGGTGCGTGCCTCCTTGCTATGGTTGACGATCGTCAGCGCTCGCACTTCTGCGTCGGCATCTGGTGCGACGCATATCGCCCACTCGACTTCGATTTCTTCGGCACGACAGCGGAACTCTGCCCTGTCTCCGAGAAAGTTGTGCTCGTAGATATCTGCGTGTCGGGCAAGCGGTTGCTTGCCAGTGGACCACAGCGTGTTGTGGGCGGTGTCTCGGACGTAGCAAAATTGTCCCCAACAATCTCGTGTGACATCCTCTCGCCAACGAGTAACGTCAAGGTCCCGCCAGGTCCCCCAACCGGCACCTGCAGCAGTGACCATGATGCTGTAGCGACCGTTGGAGAGTAACGCGACGGCGGGCCCCAGGCCCATCATGTCAGGAGCGCTATTGTGTCTCGTCGCCTCCGAGGCGCTGTAGCCGTGAATTGGTTTCACCATCAGCTATTTCTCACCTAAACGACAACACCGGCTTGGCAAGCAGACTGTCGCGGTTGCCGATGCCGACAGCTCTCCGGAGAGACTAATCGGCGACATGTCCATTCCAGATCCTCACCGCGGGAATCTCGTGGTAGTAGGCGAGAACGCTAAACGTGCCCGTATTCAGGAGAAAATGCTGTCCGGCCTGTGGTGGCAGTCCAATCCAACGCGCCGCAAGCACGCGCAGTACGTGCCCATGCGCGAACAGGGCAACGTCGCCATCCGCGGCCCGCGCCTGGTCCAGAACTTGATCCACACGAGAGCCCACGTGCATCGGCGTCTCGCCGCCCGGGCACCCATCCCGGAATATCAACCAGTCCGGCCTTCTCGCCTGGATTTGCTGGGCCGTCAGCCCCTCGTATTCGCCGTAATTCCACTCGATCAAGCTTGGGTCGATGATGGCCCTGTCGCCGAGGCCCGCCAGGTCACAGGTCTCCCGTGCACGCTGCAGCGGATTTACCAGAACGAGCCCGAACGCCTGCCTAGCCAACACTGACCGTATCCGTTCCGCCTGCCGGCGTCCGTTGTCGGTTAGGGGGATTTCTGTTGTACCCGTGTGTTGCCCGCTCAGGCTCCACTCGGTCTCCCCATGCCTAATCACAAAGACTTTCACGTCCAGCCCTCCTGGCTTAGACCTTGTCAGCCTCCCTCGATCGCTCTCTCCTAGGCCGCTGCCTGTTCCCACGTCCAGCCCGCGATTTTGGCCAAGTCGTCGCCGCCTAGAGGGATGTGCTCCTTGTGTTCGCTCAGCTTGCGGCGGATCGCCTGCTTGAAGTAGGCGGCTCGAGCTCCCAGCCGAGGGAGGCGGTTGATGACGTCGCCTACCTCATCGAAGCGGTCGAGGTCGTTCACGACGTACATATCGCGTCCGCTCCGACCGGCGTCGGCGTGCGCAGATCGGGCGCGTCAGTCGTCGTTCGACTAATCGCGATGCCGCGGACCACGAGGTCCCGCTCATGCCGCCTCCATCTTATCAGTGTACGTCCCGAGGCTAGCCGCGCCGTTACAGCGAGCCCTGCGGTAAAGGGCCTGCTGGCCTGTCTTCAGCTGCTCGTCACGCCCATGCCACGCCTCCAGCGCCGGCTCCTGGAGTGCGCGCCCGTAGGAGAAACTGATCTTCCAGGGCTTCGGCCCGGGGAGTCGGTTAATCGCGTTGAGGTGGGCGGTAGCCGACAGGTTGTCCTGGCCACCTGACAGGAACACGATGCCGGGCACCGCCGCGGGGACGTGCTGGCGCAAGCAGCGGAGCGTGGCGACAGCGACCTCCTCTACGGGAGCCGGACTAGCGCACTCCTCGCCCGCGATCACCATGTTGGGCTTGAGCAGCATGGATTCGAGCACGACACGCTGCTCGAAGAGCGCATCGAATACGGCGTGCAGGACCGCGTCTGTCACCTGCTCGCAGCGCTCGATTGTATGCGATCCGTCTATCAACACTTCCGGTTCGACGATCGGCACGAGACGCTGCTCCTGACAGAGCGCCGCGTATCGCCCCAAGGCGTGTGCGTTGGCATTTACGCACGCGGCGCTCGGCAACGCGTCTGCAATGCGAATGACGGCGCGCCACTTCGCGAATCGGGCGCCCATACCGCAGTACTCGGCGAGGCGATCCCGGAGCCCATCCAGCCCTTCGGTGATCTTTTCGTCGGGAGAGCCGGCGAGAAGCGTCGCGCCGGTGTCGACCTTGATGCCAGGAAGAATCCCCTGGCTGGAGAGGACCTGAGCAAACGGTCTCCCGTCGGAGCTCATCTGCCGGATCGTCTCGTCGTGCATGATGACGCCGCTGATGAATTCGTCGGCGCCCGTGAAGGTGAAGAGCATTTCACGGTAAGTGCGCCGACTTTGTTCGTTGGACTGGATTCCGAGCGCATCGAACCGCTTGGTCAAAGTGGTCACGGTCTCGTCTGCCGCGAGAATACCTTTCCCCTTGGCGACCAGCGCCGCCGCGATGCTTCCCAAATCGTGGCTCACCTAGACCTCCCATCTGCTGTCATCGCGCTCGTGCGGACACAGTTTAGAGATTGTCCCCTTCCGTTGAAGTTCTCCCAGAGGCACCGGTCTTGCCCTTCGGGCCCCACTTCCAACCACTGATCTCCGGCATGTCATCACCGAACTTATCAATGTACTGCTTATGCTCGATCAGTTTTTCGTGGATTGCCTGTTTGAGATACGCAGCGCGGGGTCCCAGTTGCGGCAGCCGGTCGATCACGTCCTCCACCAGATGGAAGCGATCAAGGTCGTTCAACACGACCATGTCGAAGGGGGTGCTCGTGGTGCCCTCTTCCTTGTAGCCGCGAACATGCAGGTTGCCATGGTTGGTACGGCGGTAGGTCAGCCGATGGATGAGCCAGGGGTAGCCATGGAAGGCGAAGATGATCGGCTTGTCCTTGGTGAACAGCGCATCGAAATCGCGATCTGACAGCCCATGCGGATGCTCGCTCTGTGGCTGGAGTTTCATCAGGTTCACCACATTGACGACACGGACCTTCAACTCCGGCAGGTGCTTGCGGATCAGTTCCACCGCAGCCAGAGTTTCAAGGGTCGGAACATCGCCGCAGCACGCCATGACGACGTCGGGTTCGTCGCCCTTGTCGTTGCTTGCCCACTCCCAAATGCCAAGACCCTCGGCGCAATGCTTTACCGCTTGGTCCATGGTCAGCCATTGCGGAGCCGGTTGTTTACCGGCGACCACGACATTGACGTAGTTTCGGCTACGCAAGCAGTGATCCGTCACCGACAGAAGCGTGTTGGCGTCCGGCGGCAAATAGATCCGGATGACTTCGGCCCTCTTGTTCACGACGTGATCGATGAAGCCCGGATCCTGATGGCTGAAACCATTGTGGTCCTGCCGCCAGACATGGGAGCTGAGGAAGTAGTTTAGCGAGGCTATCGGGCGTCGCCACGGGATATGGTTGCACACCTTCAGCCACTTGGCGTGCTGGTTGAACATCGAGTCGATGATGTGGATGAAGGCTTCGTAGCATGAGAAGAAGCCGTGGCGGCCAGTCAGGAGGTAACCCTCTAGCCAGCCTTGGCACTGGTGCTCGCTGAGTACCTCCATCACACGCCCGTCGGGCGAGAGGTGGTCGTCCTCGGGATAGATTTCAGCCATGTAGCAGCGATTGGTGACCTCGAGCACGTCCTGCCAGCGGTTGGAGTTATTCTCATCCGGGCTGAACAGGCGGAAGTTCTTGTCTTCAATGTTGAGCTTCATGACGTCGCGCAGAAACTGGCCCATTGCGCGCGCGGACTCGGCTGTGGTTGCACCCGGGCTGGGCACTTTGACAGCGTAGTCCCGGAAATCGGGCATCTTGAGGTCGTGCAGAAGCAGCCCGCCATTGGCGTGCGGGTTGTCGCTCATGCGGCGTTGACCTTTCGGTGCGAGCAATGCCAGTTCCGAGTTCAGCCGACCACGATCATCGAACAGTTCCTCTGGCCGGTAGCTCTTCATCCAGCCTTCGAGAATCCGGATGTGCTCGGGCTTGTCCATGTCGCCCATCGGCACCTGGTGTGAGCGCCAGTAATCCTCGCACTTCTTGCCATCGATCTCTTCCGGACAGGTCCATCCCTTCGGCGTGCGAAAAACGATCATCGGCCAGGCAGGTCGTTTCAGGTTGCGCTTCTCGCGAGCCTCGGCCCATATCCGCTTGATCTCGGCCACTGCGGTGTCAAGGGTACGAGCCAATTGCTGGTGCACGTCCATGGGATCGTCGCCCTCGACGAAGTATGGCGTGTAGCCCATGCCTACGAACAACTTTTGCAATTCCTCTTTGGGAATGCGCGCAAGGAAACACGGGTTAGCGATCTTGTACCCGTTGAGGTGGAGGATCGGCAGCACGCAGCCATCGCGTGCCGGGTTCAGGAATTTGTTGCCATGCCAGCCAGTGGCGAGGGGTCCGGTCTCCGCCTCTCCGTCACCGACGACACAAGCGACGATCAGGTCCGGATTGTCGAAGGCTGCGCCGTAAGCATGGCTCAACGCGTAGCCCAGTTCGCCTCCTTCGTGGATGCTGCCTGGCGTCTCTGGGGCAACGTGACTGGGAATGCCGCCGGGAAAGCTGAATTGCTTGAACAGCCTCTTTATGCCTTCTACGTCTTCACTGATGTTCGGATACACCTCGCTGTAGGTGCCCTCGAGGTAGGCGTGAGCAACGAGCGACGGTCCGCCATGACCCGGCCCGATGATGTAGATCATGCTGAGGTCGTCGCGGTTGATGACGCGGTTAAGGTGCACGTACAGCATGTTCAGCCCGGGCGATGTGCCCCAGTGACCGAGTAGCCGTGGCTTGATGTGCTCGCGCTTGAGCTTCTCTTTCAACAGCGGATTGTCGAGCAGGTAGATCTGGCCGACCGACAGGTAGTTGGATGCCCGCCAATAGGCGTCCATCGACCAAAGCTCGTCGACTGCGAGGGGCCCAGCCGCTACCGATCTCGTACCGAGGGGTCTTTTCTGCAATGTTGCCGCTCTGGTTGAAGCCATGGGTCACTCCTCTCTCCAGATTGGCGCCGCCGTTCACGCGAGCCGGTCAGCGGGGCCGGATCCAAGTCTCACGTTTCATCCAGCTGGGCGGGTCCGTTCTCAGTTCCGAGACCGCCTTGGCCAGCATAGTCCAACACTCAGTACGGCGCATGTAACACCGTGTAATATCATCGCCTGCTATCTTGCATGCCGGTTTCCGCGGCCCAATGATCTCGGCGGAACCCCTCGCGGGTGAAGTTCCGGAAATGACCGCTGCGTGACAGCTCGACCCCATTCGCCATGGAGGGTGAGATGAATGCCCAAGATGTAATGACAACGAAGATTGCGACGGTCTCGCCCGACAACAGCGTCAGGCAGGCCGCCAAGGTCATGCTCGCCCGTCGTGTCAGCGGACTTCCGGTAATCGATGATGACGGGCGATTGGTTGGTCTCATCAGCGAGGGCGATCTTTTGCGCCGTTCGGAACTCGGTTCCGGGCCTATTGTGACGCGCGACGGACCGCTTCCGACGAGTGATGCGCGAGCAAGGAGTTACGTCAAGGGCAACGCCTGGAGAGTCGGCGAGTTCGAAACCCGGGCCAACCTGGGTGGATTTGGCAACAGAGTAAAACCGCAGCAGAGGAGTTCTCGTCAATGGCACACGTCGCGACTCGGAAGTACCTTCGTGTGAAGGCGCGCAGGGGCGTCGGACTGACGGTTTTCGCCATCCTTGCGCTATCGCAATATATGACCATCCAAAGTTCTGAAACACGCGCGGCCGAAGCATCGTTTGCCGATTTTCCATTCCTGGTTCGATGCGAGCTTAACGGCATCGATCGCGCATACTATCTGTCGAGAATCGATGCAGACGGCGTGGCGGTCTATGCCACGCCGGAGAACCAGGCGGGTACAATAACCATACTCGGGAAGGCCAAACCGATCGGGGGCGATTGGTCTGGAAGCTGCGCCGGGAAAACCCTGGAGCAACTGCGATCGGCAGGGCAAGCATATTACTTACAAATACGCTAGTATCGCGGGACTTTGTTCTTGGCTTTGACATATTGTTTCATCGGGAATGTCGGAACGACGGTATTGGCAGCGTCTGGCGATGAACCAGCGACGGACACGCCCGGCAGCGTCAGGCGCTGACCGCCGCTGCGGATTTGGACTGTGAAATGGCCGTCTTTCCAGACACCCGCGACGGTGGCTCGCAGCTCACCGCGTCGCC
The DNA here is from genome assembly GCF_055811815.1 of Mesorhizobium sp. WSM4836. Taxonomy (NCBI): domain Bacteria; kingdom Pseudomonadati; phylum Pseudomonadota; class Alphaproteobacteria; order Hyphomicrobiales; family Phyllobacteriaceae; genus Mesorhizobium; species Mesorhizobium sp. WSM4836. Next base: position 154,578 of record NZ_JBVVQF010000003.1, on the reverse strand, counting down.
CGGTTCGACTCGAGGCTTCCCCTTTCCACCCGAATTGCGAATTTGGCCCCCGACTTTGGAGATCCATGGTGCACCTCCTCGTCATGCAAGCGCTGAGACGGCGGTGTAATCGCTGGAAGGCAGGACTGCTACTGGGATCGGCACTGTTCGCCGCTAGCGGAGCCGGAGCACGGGCGGATGCTGTCGAGGTTTTGCAAGGCGCATGGGTCTGGGAAAGCAGCGACTGCGCGGGGGTCTTCGAAAAGATCGGCGAGAAAATCCAGTTCAAGGACCGGAACTTTGCGAATGACGGCGGATTCATCATTTCGGGCAACAAGGCAAAGGGGCCGGGGCATCTGCACGATCTCGCAAATCGGTGAGGCGAACGACGGCTTCTCCGCCCTATTGAGCTGTTCTGACGCTCTCGTATCCAGGAAGTTTTCCTGGTCATTCCGCATCATCGACGCAACTCACTTTGAGCGCCTTGATCCGAGGTTTGGTAACTATAGATACAAAAAATGCGTGTTCTGACCAAAGCCACGCCACCAGAGTGGGTTGCTGGTTGATCCGGCAGGACTACCCCGGCGAATGGTTCTCGTCCCACTCAGGAAGGCTAGGCTGTCGCGGTGTTTCGTGACACGATACCGTCACGGAATAAGAAGGGTCACGAATGGGCAGGACGTCAAGCCGCGCTTAACTAATATTCACTTTCTATTCGACATTGGGTGGGCATATACCGGGCCTGCTTCTAACGCTTCAGACCTGATAAGCCCGGCTGCTCGCCAAAAAGCTAATCCCACGCAGCCGGGCCCGCCATTTCACCTGTAGCAGCCAGCCGGCGACGCATCCGCGCCCCGGCACGCGGGTCGCCGTAAGGCTCGCCCAACTCCAACTATTGAGGAGGTCGCGCCGGGCCCGGTATCGCCGACCCTCGCCAAAATGCTTTCCCTGGCACCGGCTGTCTCGCGAGTGATGATTGAAGCTGCCGGTGGTCCTTTTCCTGATAACACAGGCAAAAGGTACAGTTCCGCGCAGCCCTCTAAGCTGCCGGAGTCGAGTTGATTGCCAAGAACGGCGGCGGTGCTGGCGTGAGGCTACGGAACAAATGACGCCGCCGTCCTTCTATGCTCTAGCGATTGTTTTCGGCAACGCACCATGACCAGAAGGGCGCGTTGCAATTGGGGTATCTGCTTTGCCAGCTCGGGGGGGTGGACCCGGTCGATGTACAACCCGATACGAAGGCGATCATAAGTAGAGAGCCGAGCGCTTTGGGCATGGCAAGTTTCTCATGGGCAATGCGCCGTCACGGTCATTTTGTAGTCACTCAGGCTTTGAATCGTCCAGGCGGCCACGGGTCCATCCGCTGAACCGTCTCATTGGCACAATCTTGCCACGACGCTGGGCGAACTCATTCAGACGACCTGATCGGTCTTGGCGTCTGTCAGGGCCTTGTGCCGAATCTCTGCCAGGCTCTTGAACTCTCCATCGGGATACTTTTCGAGATAGGCCTCAAAGTTTTCCCTAACGTCGGTGTCCTTGATTGAGCTCCAGAACTCGAGCTCCACTGTTTGGTCGGCCAAGTGCGATGAGCCAGACGGGCCAGCCAGTCGCGCTTTGGCCAGTGCCGCGAATGCGCCATCCGGAAATTGCTCAAGATAAGCCTTGTATTCCTTTGGGTCACTCGCCTCGACCGATTGCCAGAATGCAAGCTCGACCGGCTCGACGCCGTCGGACTGGCCGTTGCCGTTGCCACTTGTCGATTGCGCCCGCAGGTCAGAATTAGGCGGTTCGGTGACCGCCGGCTCCGTCGTTCCGTTGGGATCGAATGAGACGCGGAAGACACGGACCGGGCGAGCGATGTTCTTGACCCTGTGCTCGCCGAGATCCTCGAAGTTGTACTCCATGCGGTCGCGCACATGATCGCGCACGCCGCGCGCCACACAGATGCCGCCCGGCTCGGCCATGCTTTCAAGCCGCGCCGCGACGTTGACGCCGTCGCCAAAAATGTCGCCGTCCTTGACCATCACGTCGCCGACATTGATGCCGATGCGGAACAGCATACGGCTTCCCTGGGGCAGAGACTCGTTGGCCTTGGCGAGCGCCTGTTGGATCGACACCGCGCAATGCACGGCGTCGACGACGCTCGCGAATTCGGCGAGCACGCTATCGCCGGCCGTGCCAGCGATCTCGCCGCGGCTATTGGCGATCAATTCGTCGATGATGGCTCGGTGAGCGGTCAGTGTGGCAAGCGTGCGCTCCTCATCGTCGTGCATGAGGCGGGAGAGCCCACCACGTCAGCTGCCAGGATGGCAACGAGCCTGCGTTCGAGAGGAGGGGTTTCTGCCTTAGTCATCTCGTTCCAGGGCGCACCGTGAGCCGGCTACGGCTGTTGGTCGCCCCGACTCCTGTTGTGGAAGGGAAATCATACCTTGCCGTGCATCTGGCGCTGCTAGTGACCGAAGCGTTGAACCCCAAGATCGTTGAGCTCATTTCATGCCCGATGGCCGTGTGGAAAACCGCCTGTAAGTGGCGCGCGCGTCCGAATGAGCGCCCCAAGGAAATGATGCTGTGCACAAAGTAGTTCCCGGTCGAGCGCGGCTGAGACTGGTTCGGGTCGCGCCCGACACGCAAGGTGGCACAACCGTTGTTCCCGTTTATAAAACGTCCCAGGCGGTCGGCGTGGCCACTCGGCCCAAGACATTGCGCACGTTAGACACCTGCCAGATGCCGCCGCGAGCGGTCCGCACCCCGCGGTTGTTCAAAGCGATTGCAATGCCCGCGCAGGCTAGTGATGCCTGCTCTCTGCAATGACCCGATGATCGGCATGACGGTTTCAGCAAAGCGATCGGCGGCACGCGTCTGAACGTCGCGTCCCGTTGCCGCTGCCTGGCCTGCGCTGGCGGGATTGCCGAGCTTCGTTCCCTGCGACTTGCGCGAGGCGAGGGCGGCTCGGGTTCGTTCCGAGATCTGCCGGCGCTCTTTCTCCGCCAGCGCGGCGTAGAGATGCAGCATGAAAGGATCCGCATTGGCGCCGAGTTCGGCCACGATGAATGGCACGCGTCGGGCCATCAGCCCGGCAATGAAGGCGACATCGCGCGAAAGGCGATCAAGCTTTGCCACAAGCACCGGACACTTCGCCTCGCGCGCTGTGGCCAGCGCTGCGGCAAGCTGTGGCCGTCGATCGAACGCATCGGCACCCTTGCCGGTTTCGACCTCGGTAAACTCGGAGAACAGGGCGATGCCCTCGATCCCAGCGAAGCGCGAGACGGCGGTTCGTTGAGCTTCAAGCCCGAGTCCTGATCGACCTTGTCGTTGAGTGGAGACTCGATAGTAGGCGACGGCGCTCTTGATGGAGACTTCCCCCGGGTGTTCAAACCGCAAACCACCGTTTGCTGTTTGCTCACTCGGTTGAGCCATTAGGGCCGTCTTCAAATATCTGAAATGTGTTGCCCTGGTGTTGCCCGGAACCGTCCGCGAGCGATGACCCGACCATCTCACGGCAATTTAGCTAGTAAAATCAGTGGTTACTGGCGCACCCGACAGGATTCGAACCTGTGACCTCTGCCTTCGGAGGGCAGCGCTCTATCCAGCTGAGCTACGGGTGCCTTCAGAATCGGTGATCCCAAAAACGAACCAGCCGGTAAACCGGCCAGCCACGGCTTCTTAGCGGAAGCCGGGCCGCGCTTCAACGGGCAATCGCGGGCAGGCTCAAGTTACCCGTGCAGCCTCCAGGGATAGACATCGTCCCGTCCGGCGCCACCGCCTGCTCATTCGGTCATGGTAAGCACTGCCTTGCCGCTGATGCTGCGCTGCCGCAGCGCGTCCAGAGCCCCGCCTACGTCCCGCCACGGCACGGTCAGGACCACGCGCGTTTCGAGCCGGCTGGCTGCGATCAGCGCGAGCAGCGAGGCGATGTCGGCGCCTACCTGCGGACCGGACGCGTAGTAGGCGAAGTTCTGCAGCCGTGCGCCTTCGTGGCCCGGAACGAACTGGCGGAAGCCGATCGGCGTGAGTTCGCCGCTGCTCGAGCCGAACATGACGACGGTCCCGCCGGGCGCCACCCGTTCGATGGCGTGGGCGAGGCTATCGCTGCCGACCGACTCGGTAATCAGCGAGAACAGTCCTTCGGCGAGCTCGATCGTTTCGACCACCCGCTCGGCTCCGATGCCGCGGAGATCTTCGGCATGCCGGGCGGCGGCGACCGCCGTCACCGACGCGCCATGCTGGCGGGCGATCTGGATCTGGAAACGGCCGACCGCGCCGCTTGCGCCGGTAATCAGGACCCGCTGGCCGGCCAGGTCGCCGCCGAGGCGCAGGGTCCGCAGCGCGGTGGTGCCGGCGACCGGAACGGTGGCGGCGGCGACGAAGCTGACCTGGTCCGGCAGGACGGCGAGGTGGTCGGTTGGAACGGCGACACGTTCTGCCCACCCGGCCTCGTCGACCAGCGCCGCCACCCGGGTGCCGACGGCCGGGCCGGAGCCGTCGGCCGCGGCGCGCTCGACAATTCCGGCGACGTCCTGGCCAGGCACCCAGCCGTTCGGGCGGATATTGAGCAGGCGCAGTTCGCCGCGGTTCAGCGAGACTGCCCGGACCGAGACCAGCGCCTCGTGCGGGGCGGGCTCGGGCTCGCCAAGCTCGGCGAATTTCAACCCGGTGGCGCTGTCGGAAGATGTGATTAAGCCGAGCATGGTTCGTACCTTCCTGCCGCCTGGCGGACGCCAGCCTGTTTTCGTGCGCCGGGCCTGAAAGCCCCTGCCGCCTCCTGAGTTCCTCATCTTGAGACCTAAACTATCGACTTTCCTGTTTGAGTAATTTAGATATCTTGGCATTTGATCGCTAAAATCAATCATTATGAGACAGCCGCTCCGCTACCCCTGGCCTTTCGATCCGGATGATGTCCACGCCCCGGCAATCGCCGTGCGCGTCGACGTCACCGAGACCAGGGCGGAGGTGCCGGACCACCGCCACCGCAAAGGCCAGCTCGTCTTCGCGCTGGACGGTGGCGTCACATGTCGCGTCCCCAGCGGGCTGTGGATGGTGCCGCCGCATTGCGCGGTTTGGATTCCGGGCGACATGGAGCACAGCAATATCGCGACCGCTAATGCCCAGATTTTCTTCGTCTATATCGAGCCGGGCCCTGCCGAGCTGCCGGACCGGTGCTGCACGCTTTCGATCTCGCCGTTGCTGCGCGAGCTCATTATCGAGCTGGCGGATCGCGGTGAGGACGACGACACGAGGAGCGAGCTCCTGACCAGGGTTCTGCTCACCGAGCTGCCGCGCATGCCTGTCCAGCAGCTACATTTGCCGATCTCGGCCGAGCCGCGCTTGAGGCGCATCGCCGCGGCGCTGGCGCAAGATCCCGCCGATCGCAGCACCCTGGCGCAATGGGCCAGTCGCGTCGCACTCAGCGAGAGCAGTCTCGCACGTCTCGTGGTGAAAGAGACGGGGCTGACCTTCGGGCGCTGGCGCCAGCAATTGCACCTGATCGTCGCATTGCGAGAGCTGGCCTCCGGCGCCAGCGTGCAGCAGGTTTCGGCCGATCTCGGCTATGAATCGGTCACCGCCTTCATCAGTATGTTCAAGAAGGCGCTTGGCAAACCGCCGGCAAAGTATCTCAGCAGTATCGCGCAAAACGGCGGTTCCGCGTTTCTTGCCTGACAAGCGCCTTGATCCGCCGCTCGCCGGACGTCAGCCGTCACTGCTGCTCGGCATATAGCAGCCGCGTCGTCGCACTCGCAGTCGCCGTCGACAGGCTGCGCTGGATCAGCGCCTCGACATGGTCGTTGCGCTGGCGCGCGCTGTCGGCACCCATCACCACGACGATCAGCCTGTGCCCGTCCGCATTATAGGAGGTGACGATGTTGAATCCGGAAGCCCTGATGTAGCCGGTCTTGATGCCGTCGACGCCGCGCACCCGGCCGAGCATGTCGTTGTGGCCGCGCACCAGCCTGCCGCGGAACATGAAGTCGCTTTCCGAGAAATAGTGGAAATGCTGCGGGAAGCGGGCGTGCAGCGCCATGCCGAGCACCGCCATGTCGCGCGCGCTCGTGTGCTGGTCGCCGTCCGGCAGGCCCGAGGCATTGCGGAAAACGGTGCTGCTCATGCCGCTCTGGCGCGCCTTGGCGGTCATCATGCCGGCGAACGCCTGTTCGCTGCCGCCGAGATATTCGGCAACGGCGACCGCCACGTCATTGGCCGATTTGACGACGATGGCGCGGATCGCCGAATCGACATCGATGGTCTCGCCGCGCCTGAACCGCAGCTTGGTCGGCGGCTGCCGGGCGGCGTTGTCCGACATCGGAATTTGCGTCTCCTTGCTGATGCGGCCTGAATCCAGCGCCTCGAACAGAAGGTAGAGCGTCATCATCTTGGTCAGTGACGCCGGATAGCGCGGCGCCGTCGAATTGACCTCGAACAGCGTCTTGCCGGTACCGGCATCGACGACCATGGCGGCATATTTCTGCGGCGGGGCCGGCACCGCCAGCACACTGTCGGGCGGCGCCACCGTCGTGCAGCCGGCAGCAAATAGCAGCAGCGCCAGCACAGCGACGCATTTGTGGAGGAGCGAAAAGAAGCGGAAGGCGGACAAGTCGGTTCCGAAGGCAGGCTGTTTCTGAGACGAGGCGAAGCTATCTTAACGCAAAGGCACAGTCCATTTGGTTAATATCGGTCGAGCTCTGGAATGGTGCCCTGTCCACAGGCCGACGTGGCGCGGTCCTATGTGAATCGCCGCCACCGCGCTTGCGCAACCGGCGGCGAATGGGCTTTGCTGCGCCGGCTGAATCGGGCCGGCTGAATCGGGCTGGCAGAATCGGGGCCGGGAGGATTGGTAGGTGCACATGGATACGGTCACGATCACGGCAAAGGGCATTTCGGTATCGGTCGATCTGGCCGTCGGCCATCTCGCCGACATGGCGATCGATAGCGATGGCCGCCGGCTGAAGCCGCTGCATCGGGCACCCTGGGTCGGCGAGCCGCGCGAGACGCTGCCGAAAGACCTGCCTGAAGGGACGGTCCACCTGTCCGGCGATTTCCTCTGCGCGCCGTTCTCGACCAGCGACGTCGAAGCGGCACCTTTGCATGGTTGGCCGGCGAATAGTCGCTGGGATGTCGTCGCCAGCGCGGCAACGGCCGATGGCTGGCGCGCCGTTTTCCGGCTGCAGCGCCCGGTCATGGACGCAACCGTCGACAAGATACTGACCTTGCGCGACGGGCATCCGTTTCTCTATCAGGAGCACGTCTTTTCCGGCGGCGCAGGCGCCATTCCCGTCGCCCACCATCCGATGACGGTAATGACGGCCGGCGGCAGGCTGGCCTTCTCGCCAAAGCGCCTTGCCGCAACGCCTGAGGAGGCGCTGGAACCCGATCCGGCCCGCGGCCGCTCTTTGCTCGCCTACCCGGCGCGCAGCACCGACCTGACGCGCTTTCCCGCCGCCGACGGCGGCACGATCGACCTGACCGCCTATCGCATGGACCAGCTGTGTGAGGATTTCGTCACGCTGGTCGAGGCCGATCATGGCGGGCCGGGCTGGACCGCGCTGGCGCGCCAGGCGGAAGCCGATCTCGTGCTGGTGCTGAAGAACCCGGCCGAACTGCCGGTGACCATGCTGTGGGTCAGCAATGGCGGGCGCGACTATGCACCCTGGAGCGGCCGCCACCGCGGCGTGCTCGGCATCGAGGACGGCCGCACGGCCGTCGGCCATGCCGCGTCGCTCAGTGACAACTGGCTGAAGCGCGAAGGCGTGGCGACCGCCTTTGCCCTTTCCGAACGGCGTAGCGTTTCGTTCCGCCATGTCATCGGCGCATTGCCATGGCCATCCGGCGAGCCGCCGCGCGACGTCACGACCTCGCCGGGCCGCATGCGCATCCTGGCCGCTGACGACGCCGTCCGCGACATTGGCTTCGACAGCGATTTCCTGCGGATCGGCCAATCCGTCCCAGTCTGAGAGCTCGCCTCCCCACCTTCGTCATCCCTGGGCGGAGCAGGAGCGAAGCGACGTCGCGGAGACCCTGGGATCCATGCCGCGACCGTCGTCCAGGAATGCGGCGGAACAGAATTCTGCGCCGCTGAGGCGCCCTGATGTCACGGCATGGATCCTGGGGTCTGCGCTGCGTCGCTTCGCTCCTTGCTCCGCCCCAGGATGACGAAAGGGACGATCGTTTCGGCCAATCTCAAAGCTTTGCGATTTGCCAACGGACGGTCAAAATCCCTGCGCGAGGAAACTAATCCAGGATTTGAAATTTCCGCGAACTATCGCCAAGATGCGGTCGACCTGCCAGAAGGGCCCAATGTCAGAAATCGCTCATCTCGCCGCCACCATCTTCAAGCGCGCCGGCAAGGCGCCGCGCTTCGTCGTTGCCATTGCCGGTCCGCCCGGCGCGGGCAAATCGACATTGTCGGCAGGCTTGCACGACCTGCTGCCGGAAGGCACGGCGGAAGTCGTGCCGATGGACGGCTTCCATTACGACGATGTCGTGCTCGAGCGGCGCGGCCTTCGCGCGCGAAAAGGTGCCCCGGAAACCTTTGATTTTGCCGGCTTCGAAGCGGTGCTCAAGCGCATCCGCGCCGGCGAGCCGGATATCGCGATCCCGGTCTTCGACCGCAGCATGGAGCTGTCGCGCGCCGCCGCTGCGATCATCGCCGCAGGGACCAAATTCATCCTGGTCGAAGGCAATTATCTGCTGCTCGACGAAGAACCCTGGACGCGGCTGGCGCCGCTGTTCGACTTCTCGATCTTTGTCGATGTGCCGCGCGCCGAGCTCGAGCGCCGACTGCTGGAGCGATGGCACGAGCACGGCCGCTCCGACGAGGACGCGCGCGCCTGGATCGCTTCCAACGACATGCCGAACATCGATCGCGTGCTTGCCCGGCGGCGGCCCGCCGACCTGGTGGTCGGTGAGCAGGCCTGATCTATAAGGACTTTTCGGCCGGAACCTTAACACTTTCAGGCCGTTATCCCCGACACGGCAATAGTGCCGCGTGAGGGAACGGTTCGATGGAAACCATGGCAAGAAAGCCCGCGCCCGCCAAGGGCAGGACAACACGATCAAAAGCAACCCGAGCGAAAACCAGCGCCGGCCCGGCAGCGGCCGCTCGCTCGAACGAGGCTGCAAAGCCCAGCTTTGGCAAGGCAGCGCCGAAGAAGGTGGTGCCTGCTGCGAGCAAGGCCGCGGCTCCCAAAGCTGCCAGCCCTAAAAAGCCGGCAAGCAGCAGAGGGTCGATCGCAGGCAGCGCAATGCGCACCGTCAAAACGACGGCCAACGTCGCTGCTGGTGCCGTGCTTGCGACCGCCAAAGGTGCGGCGTCGCTTGCCGCTTCCGTAGTCGGCAAGAGCGGCTCAAAATCCCGGACCAAAGCAAAATAGCCGAGCGGAATCGGCGTAAGATCAGCGCCTGGCCGGAATGGTGAGGCCCCTCTGCACCGCCGGCCGGGCAAGGCCGCGCTCCAGCCATGCGCCCACGCCGGGGAAATCGTCGAAACCGACGAGTTCCCGTGCGTCGTAAAAGCCGATCAGATTGCGCACCCACCCAAGCATCGAAATGTCGGCGATGGTGTAATCGTCGCCCATGATCCAGCTGCGGCCCTTGAGCCTGGTTTCGAGGACGCCGATCAGCCGTCGCGACTCGTCGCGATAACGTTCCAGCGGGCGCTTGTCGGCGATTTCGCGGCCGGCGAATTTGTGGAAGAACCCGACTTGACCGAACATCGGGCCGATCGAAGCCATCTGGAAGAACACCCACTGGATCGTCTCGTAACGCAGCGTTGCGTCTGTCGGAACCAGCTTGCCGGTCTTGTCGCTGAGGTAAAGCAGGATGGCGCCGGATTCGAACAGGCCGATCGGCTTTCCGCCCGGGCCGTCCGGGTCGATCATCGCCGGTATCTTGCCGTTCGGGTTCAAAGACAGGAATTCCGGCGTCCAGCTCTCGTTCTTGCCGATGTCGACGGCATGCGGCTCGTAAGGCAGGCCAAGCTCCTCCAGCGCGATCGATATCTTCACCCCGTTCGGCGTCGGAAACGAATAGAGCTGGATGCGGTCGGGGTGGCTCGCCGGCCAGCGCGTGGCGATCGGAAACGCGGACAGATCGGTCATCGAAACTCCTGGTCGGGGACCGCGCCGAGCGCACGGTCGTGGCGGGTCGCAGAGAGTTAGGCGCGACGCCTGGCGCATCAATATGCGCATGGAAAGTTTCGCCGGCCCCGGTGAAGGCCTGCAAGGGGTGCGGTTCAGACGGCCTTGACCGCCAGCACCGCATTGGTGCCGCCGAACGCGAAGCTGTTGCTGATCGCGGTGCGTACCGCGCGCTCGCGCGCCACGTTCGGCGTGATGTCGAGATCGCAGTCGGCGTCGGCTTCCCGGTAATTGGCGGTCGGCGGCACGATGCCTTCGCGGATCGCCATCACGCAGGCGATCATTTCCAGCGCGCCGGACGCGCCGAGGCAGTGGGCGTGCATCGATTTGGTCGAGGACACCGAAAGCTTGTAGGCATGGCCGCCGAACACGCGTTTGATCGCCGCCGTCTCGATCTGGTCGTTGGCCTTAGTGCCGGTGCCATGCGCGTTGAGATAGTCGACATCCTCCGGATTGAGCCCGGCGTCGACCAGGCAAAAGCGCATCGCCGCCTCCGGCCCTTCGATAGTCGGCGCGACGATGTCGGAGGCGTCGGCGGACAGGCCGACGCCGGCGATTTCGGCAAGGATGGCGGCGCCGCGCGCCATCGCATGCTCATAGGTTTCCAGCACCACCATGCCGGCGCCTTCGCCGAGCACGAGCCCTTGGCGGTCGGCCGAAAACGGCCGGCAGGTGTCCGGCGACAAGACCCGCAGGGCCTCCCAGCCCTTGAGGATGCCCCAGACCAGCGGCGCATCGGTGCCGCCGGCGACCATGACGTCGGCACGGCCGAGCCTGATCTGGTCGACAGCCGAGGCAATGGCGTGGTTGGATGATGAACAGGCAGAGGTGATGCCGAACACCGGCCCGCGCAGACCAAGATTCATGCTGACGTGGCCGGCGGCAGCTCCCGGCATTACTTTCGGCACGGTGAAGATGCCGGCGCGGTTCTTGCCTTCGAGCAGGATGGCGCGATAGCTCTCTTCGATTGCCTCCCAGCCGCAGACGCCGACGCCGACGATGGTGCCCATCCGGTAGGTGTTGGCCGCGTGCGGGTTCAATCCCGCCTGCTGTGCCGCCTCCCGCGCGGCGATCGTCGCCAGAAGACTGAAGCGGTCCATCGACACGACCTGCTTACGGTCGATGCCGTGATCGGGAAGCGTTTTGATTTCGCAGCCGACCCTGACCTTGAGGTCATGCAGCTCGGAATTGACGATCGCACCGATTGCCGAACGGCCGGCGCGCATCTCATTCCAGATTGCCGGTGCATTGGTGCCGAGGCCGCATAATCCGCCGATGCCCGTGATGACGATGCGCTTGTGCATTCAGTCAGGCTTTTTTCGCGATCAGCGCGCGAACCGCCTCGACCATGTCGCCGACATTCTTCAGATTGCTCCACGCATCGACCGTGTTCATCTCGATTTCGATGCCATACTCTTCCTCGAGATCGAAGATGATTTCCGTCAGTTCCAGCGAATGGATGCCAAGGGCGGTCAGTTCGGTACTGGTGGTGATTTCCTCGCCGCCCGGCTCGGCATGAGCCTTGATCTTGGCGATGATATCGTTTGCCAGCTGGTCAGCCATTCGGTTTCTTCCCCAACTCTGTCGTTTCCCGACGCCAACTGATCAGCGCCCCTTTTGTCCTCGATTACGTCATCATCGTCACCTTTTACCCCGCCGGGCGCCGGTGACCGTACCAAGGTGGCTCCCTCTATAGAAACCGAAACGCTGTCAAGCAACAAGCTATATATCGACAAAGCCGCCGCAGTGCTTAACGTTGGTGTCGTGGATACGATCGCATATAGCCTGACCTCAGTGCCGCCAGCCCAGCGCGTCGCCGGCGTTGCGCGGCTTGGCTGCGACTGGAACGGAGGCCGCACGCGTCTCCGGCGCCTGTACCAGGACGGCTCGGCCAAGATCCGCATGCCGGCGGTCTCGGCCGATCCGCTCGAAGCCGTCCTGATCAACACTGCCGGCGGGCTGACCGGTGGCGACCGTCTCGCCTGGGAGGTCGATGTCGGTGCCGGCGCCTCCGCAACCATAACGACGCAGGCCTGCGAGAAAATCTACCGCGCCGCATCCGACCGCGCCGAAGTGCGGGTGCAGCTGACCGTCGGCGAAAACGGCCATATTGCCTGGCTGCCGCAGGAAACCATCGTCTTCGACCGCTCGGCTTTTGCCCGCACGCTTGACGTGGAGCTTGCCGCCGGAGCCGAGGCGCTGATCCTGGAGGCTACCGTCTTCGGCCGTCTGGCCATGGGTGAACGGGCAGCGCAAGGCCATTTCCATGACCGCTGGCGTGTCCGCCAGGACGGGAAGCTGGTCCATGCCGAGGAGTTCCGCATCGGGCCCGACATTGCGGCCACCTTGAACCGCATGGCAGTTGCCGGGGGTGCCGTCGCCGTGGCGACGCTGCTGATGGTGTCGCCGCGGGCAGAAGCTTTGCTCGATCCGGCCCGGGGCATGGTCGGCGGCCCGGGCGGCGTCAGTTTCTGGAGTGTGCGGAAATCTGGCAAGCTTCTTGCGAGGCTGTTCGCTGAGGACGGCTACCAGCTCCGCAAGCGGCTGGTGCCGCTTATCGAATTGCTCAACGGGCGGGCGGGCCTGCCCAAATTATGGTCACTCTGATTTCGATTATGCCACTGCAGGAAGAAGCATGAATCTGACGCCGAGGGAGAAAGACAAGCTGCTGATCGCCATGGCGGCGATCGTGGCCCGCAAGCGGCTCGAACGCGGCGTCAAGCTCAACCACCCGGAAGCTATCGCGCTGATAACCGATTTCGTCGTCGAGGGTGCCCGCGACGGGCGCGCGGTCGCCGAGCTGATGGAGGCCGGCGCCCATGTCGTGACCCGGGCCCAGGTGATGGAAGGCATTGCCGAAATGATCCACGATGTGCAGGTCGAGGCGACGTTTCCAGACGGCACCAAGCTGGTGACCGTGCACGAGCCGATCAGATAACACCGCCAAGGAGAGGAAAATGCTTGAGCTGCGTCCCAACTGCGAATGCTGCGACAAGGACCTGCCGCCCGATGCGACGGATGCGGTGATCTGCACCTTCGAATGCACCTTCTGCGCCGACTGCGCACAAAACGTGCTCGGCGGCGCCTGTCCGAATTGCGGCGGCAATTTCTCGGCCCGCCCGATCCGTCCGGCAGCGCTGCTGAATAAATATCCGGCCTCCACCAGACGTGTGCTGAAGCCCGAAGGCTGCGATCCCCGCAAGGCCGCCTGATCCGGCGACCGTGAAACGGAAGGCAATCAATGATCCCCGGCGAAATCATCACGGCAAGCGGCGAGATAGAGCTGAACAAGGGACTGCCGACGGTCACCATGAAGGTGGCCAACAGCGGCGACCGGCCGATCCAGGTCGGCAGCCATTATCATTTTTTCGAGACCAATGAGGGGCTGAGATTCGATCGCGATAAGGCGCGGGGCATGCGTCTCGACATCGCTGCCGGCACCGCCATGCGCTTCGAGCCGGGGCAGGAGCGCGACGTCACCCTGGTGCCGCTCGGCGGCAAGCGCGAGGTCTACGGGTTTCAGCAGAAGATCATGGGCAAGCTGTGAGATCGAAGGTGTCGAGCAGTTTCGACTCAGCCGGGCGGCTTGGCCGCTGCATAGATGACGACCTTTCCCGGATCGTCGAATTCCACCGCCAGAACGTCCTCGGTCTGCACTCGCCGCGAGTCGATGGCGTTGAACAGCAATGCGTTCGCCTCGATCTCCTTGCGCAGCTCGGCAATGTCATCCCGATGTTGCCTGACCTTGTTTTCTATCGCCGGCGGCGGGCCGCCTTCGGTGCGCGCGGCGTCGGTAAGAAACACGATATCGACCTTGTCGAGCTTGGATGTCTTGCGCACGGCAGCGATGTTCTCACGCGTGCGGTCGATCGCCGAACTGACCTTGCTGGCTTCCGCATTTGTCTTGGTCTCTTCCTGGCCGACCTCCGAGCCGACGATCCGGTTGACGGTCTCGGCGCTATCGAGGCTCTGCGCGTTCAGCGCGGCGTGCGGAATGCTGGCTGCCAGAAATGCGGTCGCGGCAATCCCATGCAGCCATCTGGTGTCGGAGAAGGTGGTGATCGCCATCGCTCGTTCTCAGGGTCCTTTTCGAGGCTTGTGTCAGGGCGACAGGACCGAAACGTAACGTCCCCCGTGAAGGTTCCCTTTGCGATGCGGCGGGCCGACCGGGCGCCGGCCCGCCGCCTCGTCTCGTCAGCTCGCTTTCTTGGTGATCAGCGTCAGCGCGCCATTGGTACTCATGCTGGCGGCGATCACCTGCGCCGAGGTGAGCCCCTTGGCTTCGAGCGCGGACTTGACCTGCGGTGTCGCGTCGATCGAGCCGCGCAGTTTCTGCAGATCGGCATCGCTGCGCTTGGCGATCACCTCGTTGACCTTGGCTTGAGTGTCGGCCGGCAGATCCTTGATATCGACGACGTTGATCGCCTGGATGGTGGGCGCCTGCGGCTGCGCCCCGGGCGCGGCTGGAGCAGGCGCGGCCGGCGCCGGACTGGGCTGCTGCGCAGGCTGTTGCTGGGCGCTGGCGGCTGTTGCGAGCACCAGCGTGGCGGCGGCTGCCAGAAGGGTCGTTTTGCGCATGGATGTTCCTTTCCATCGATTGGCAAATGGTCGTTTTGGGGTGGCCCGGCCACCTCAAACGCTAAATGGGATCGGAAAGTGTCGCTCAGCGGGTCATTGCGTGACCATAGGATGGCGGCAATGTGGGGACCGCCTTCAACAAGCGGTATTTTCGGGCGGTATTTCGGGGGCAATTGCTGATGGCTAAAATCACCCGCGCCGCCTATGCGCAGATGTACGGCCCGACCGTCGGCGACAAGGTCCGGCTCGCCGACACCGAACTGTTCATCGAAGTCGAAAAAGATCTCACCCTTCACGGCGAAGAGGTGAAATTCGGCGGCGGCAAGGTCATCCGCGACGGCATGGGCCAGAGCCAGGTTTCGCGCGCGCAAGGCGCGGTCGACACCGTCATCACCAATGCGCTAGTCGTCGATGCCGCCGCCGGCATTGTCAAGGCCGATATCGGCCTCAGGGACGGCCGTGTCGCCGCGATCGGCAAGGCCGGCAATCCGGATACTCAGGGCGGCGTCACCATCATCATCGGCCCTGGCACCGAGATCATCGCCGGCGAGGGCAAGATCCTGACCGCCGGCGGCTTCGACGCGCATATCCACTTCATCTGCCCGCAGCAGATCGAGGAAGCGCTGATGTCGGGCATCACCACCATGCTCGGCGGCGGCACCGGCCCGGCGCACGGCACGCTGGCCACCACCTGCACGCCTGGGCCGTGGCATATGGCGCGCATGATCCAGTCTTTCGATGCCTTCCCGATGAATATCGGCCTGTCGGGCAAGGGCAACGCGT
The DNA here is from genome assembly GCF_055811815.1 of Mesorhizobium sp. WSM4836. NCBI lineage: Bacteria > Pseudomonadati > Pseudomonadota > Alphaproteobacteria > Hyphomicrobiales > Phyllobacteriaceae > Mesorhizobium > Mesorhizobium sp. WSM4836. Next base: position 139,108 of record NZ_JBVVQF010000003.1, on the reverse strand, counting down.
CGCTGCCCGCCGCGCTCGAAGAGATGGTGCTCGCCGGCGCCTGCTCGCTGAAGCTGCATGAGGACTGGGGCACGACACCGGCTGCGATCGACTGCTGCCTGTCGGTCGCCGACGATTACGACGTGCAGGTGATGATCCACACCGACACGCTGAACGAGTCCGGCTTCGTCGAAAACACGGTCGCGGCGATCAAGGGCCGCACCATCCACGCCTTCCACACCGAGGGCGCCGGCGGCGGCCACGCGCCTGATATCATCAAGGTCTGCGGCCTGCGCAACGTCATCCCGTCCTCTACCAACCCGACCCGTCCCTACACGGTTAACACCCTGGCCGAGCACCTCGACATGCTGATGGTCTGTCATCACCTGTCGCCCTCGATCCCCGAAGACATCGCCTTTGCCGAAAGCCGCATCCGCAAGGAAACCATCGCCGCCGAAGACATTCTGCACGACATCGGCGCTTTTTCGATCATCTCGTCGGACAGCCAGGCCATGGGTCGCGTCGGCGAAGTGGCGATCCGCTGCTGGCAGACCGCCGACAAGATGAAGCGCCAGCGCGGTTCGCTGCCGCAGGAGACCGGCGACAACGACAATTTCCGCGTCCGCCGCTACATCGCCAAATACACCATCAATCCGGCCATCGCGCATGGCCTGTCGAAGGACATCGGCTCGGTGGCAGTTGGAAAACGGGCCGATCTCGTGCTGTGGAATCCGGCGTTCTTCGGCGTCAAGCCGGACATGGTGCTGATCGGCGGCATGATCGCCGCCGCCCCGATGGGCGATCCCAACGCCTCGATCCCGACGCCGCAGCCGATGCATTACCGGCCGATGTTCGGCGCCTATGGCAAGGCGATGAGCAATTCGTCGGTGACCTTCGTTTCGAAGGCCGCGCTCGATTCCGGCCTGCGCGGCAGGCTCGGCGTCGACAAGCAGATGGTGGCCGTCGAGAACACCCGCGGCGGCATCGGCAAGCACTCGATGGTGCTCAACGACGCCACGCCGCATGTCGAGGTCGACCCCGAAACCTATGAGGTCCGCGCCGACGGCGAGTTGCTCACCTGCGAGCCGGCCACCGTGCTGCCAATGGCGCAACGGTATTTTCTGTTTTGACCGGAGAGTGTCATCGAAGTTTGGGCAGATATGCCCGATTGGAAAGCGCATGCGTTTTGGCAACCGCTCGCGCAAAGCCTCGCACGGTTTGTCAATCCTAGCGCCAGAAAGGGCTCTGTGGATCGCCTGATAGGCTCAATTCGTCGCTCCCAACTTGGAAATCTTGCGCCTTTGGAGCACTATACGCTGCATGAACAAGATTTTTCGAAAACAGCAATTGACGCCTTACGAGGCCGATTATGCTCAGTGGTGCGCCGAGCAGGGCGCGCTTTTACGCGAAGGTCGTCTGTCCGATCTCGACCGCGAGAATCTTGCCGAGGAGATCGAGAGCTTGGGGAGGAGCGACAAGAGGGAAATTTCGAAGAGACTAGGCACTTTGCTGCTGCATCTTCTCAAATGGGAATTTCAGCGCGCCAAACGCAAAACGGGATGGTTGTTGACAATCCGCGAGCAGCGCCTTCGGATCGAAGACCTACTTAAAGAAAGCCCAAGCTTGAAGGGCTATCCGGGACAACAGCTTATGCGGGAATTCAAGATGGCGAGGCTAAATGCGGCTGACGAGACGGGGTTGCACGAAATGGACTTTCCTGCCGATTGTCCCTATCAGATTGCAGACGTGCTGGATCAGGATTTTTTCCCCGGCGCTCCATGGACGTCAGACCAGCTTGTTCGCGAATGAACCATCGCTCCCAGCGTTGAACAGCCTTACTGACTGCCTATGGAGCAACAACTAGTCTCCGCCCGCGACATTATCCCGCATATCCGTATCGTCATGGGCATGGTGGTCGGTCTCGGCGTTACGCGTCTTTTGTCGGGGCTGGCCCGCATCGTCCAACATCCCGGCCAATACCGGGCTTATTCCGTGCATCTGGCCTGGGTCGCGTCGGTGCTTTTGCTGGTGCATTTCTGGTGCTGGGAGTTCGGCCTGTTCCAGTCGAGAATTGGACGTTCGGCAAATACCTGTTCGTTCATCCTGCGGCTCTTCGACACGACCGTCTGAGCGCCATTGGGGCGGCGGACAGGATGGTCTAGGCTTTTTGCGAAAGGCAGCCTCACATGAAGCTTGATATCCGCACCGACTTCACCAGATTCCCGCGCGCCGTCTCCGTGCTGGCCGCAGGCGAGGCCGGAACCACCACACCATACGACAGTGCGGTGCTTGCCCATGACGAGCGGCATCTGCGCCGTCGCGCCATCGACACGGTCCGTAACGACAAGGTACTGGTCGACCTGCCCGAACCGGTAACCCTGAACCAGGGTGACCGGCTGGTGCTGGAGGATGGCCGCCACATCGAGATCATCGCGGCCGAGGAGCCGCTCTACGATATCCGGGCCAGGGACCCTGTCCATCTGGCCGAGCTTGCCTGGCACATCGGCAACCGCCACCTCGCAGCTAGCATTGAGGCTGACCGCATCCTCGTTCTGCGCGACCATGTCATCAAGGCGATGCTGGAGGGATTGGGCGCGACGGTGAGCGAGATTTCCGAGCCGTTCAAGCCGGTGCGCGGCGCCTATTCCGGGCATGGCGGCCACGGCCACGCTCATGCCGAAGCGCATGGGCACAGCCACGCCGAAGCGCATTCCCATAGGCATAGCGAATCGCATTCCCACAGCCATTCGCACGACCATGACCGTGACTGACCAGCCTTCCAATGTTGCCCAGCCTTCCAACATTGCTTTGTTGCGGCTAATGGCGTGGCTGTCGCCGTCTTTTCCGGTCGGCGGTTTTTCCTATAGCCATGGCCTGGAACAAGCCGTGCATGCCGGGCTGGTTGCCGACAGCAAAGACCTCGCCGCGTGGCTGGAGACGCTGGTCGAGATGGGTTCGGGCTGGAACGATGCGGTGCTGTTTGCCGAAAGCTGGCGCAGGTCGCGCGAAGCCGGCGACCTCGACGAGATTGCAGCACTCGCCGAGGCCTTGGCGGGGTCCCGCGAGCGCCATGCCGAGACGATGCTGCAGGGCGCCGCTTTCCTGAAGGCGGCCTCCGCCTGGCCGTGCCAGGTGCTGGATCGCCTGCCGGCCGAATGTGCCTATTGCGTTGCCGTCGGCGCCGTTGCCGGCGGCCACGGAATTACGCTGCAGGACGCCCTGGCCGCTTTCCTGCAGGCCTTCTTCTCCAACCTTGTCCAGGCCGCGATCAGGCTCGGTGTTATCGGCCAGAGTGCCGCGATGACGCTGGTCGCCGGCTTCGAGCCGCTGGCCCTGGCGACTGCCGCCCGCGCTGCCGGCTCGACGCTCGACGATCTCGGCGGCTGCGCGTTCGTCTCGGATATCATGGCGATGAAGCACGAGACCCAGTATTCGCGGCTGTTCCGCTCATGATCGTCCTCGCTTTCGCCCTCTCGCTGGTCCTGCTGCTGATCACCGCGCTGCATGTCTATTGGGGCATTGGCGGCATCTGGCCGGGCAGGGATGGCGCGTCCTGCGCCCGCGCCGTCATCGGCTTTCACGGCGTCGACGAAATGCCGGCACCCTTCGCCAGCTTCGCCGTCGCCGCATGTCTCGGCCTGGCGACGCTGTGGCCGATGGCGCTCGAGGGCATCTTTGTCACGCCCTTTCCCAAGGCCGGGCTTGCCGCCACGTCACTGCTAATCGCGCTGGTTTTCCTGGCGCGTGGCATTGCCGGCTTCACGCCCTGGTGGCGCCGGCTGACGCCCGAACAACCTTTCGCGCGGCTCGATCTGCGTTATTATTCGCCGCTGTGCCTGCTGATCGGGCTTGGCTTTGCTGTTCTTGCCTTCACGGAGTTCCCCGCATGATATCGCCCAACGGTCCTCTTCGCATCGGCATTGGCGGTCCGGTCGGCTCGGGCAAGACGACGCTCACCGAAAAGCTCTGCAAGGCGCTGCGTGACGAGTTCTCGATCGCCGTCGTCACCAATGACATCTACACTAAGGAAGACGCCATGATGCTGGCTCGGCTGCAGGCACTGCCCGAGGATCGCATCGTCGGCGTCGAGACCGGCGGCTGTCCGCATACTGCCATCCGCGAGGACGCCTCGATCAATCTGCAGGCGATCGCCGAGATGACCAGAAAATTCCCCGATCTCGACATCGTCTTCATCGAATCGGGCGGCGACAATCTCGCCGCCACCTTCTCGCCGGATCTTGCCGATCTGACGCTCTATGTCATCTCGGTTTGTCAGGGAGAGGAGATCCCGCGCAAGGGCGGTCCGGCGATCACCCGGTCCGATTTCCTGGTCATCAACAAGAGCGACCTTGCGCCTTATGTGAACGTCAATCTCGACATCATGGAACGCGACGCTGCCCGCATGCGCGGCAAGCGGCCGTTCGGCTTCACCGACCTGTCGCGCGGCAAGGGGCTGCAGGAAGTGATCGATTTCATCGTCGAACATGGCGGGCTCAGGGTAGGCACGGCCACCAGCACGGCGGCATAACGGCGCTCGCCTGCACCAAACGAAACCGGTTGCGCGTGTTCCAGCCGCGCGGCATGCTCGCTCCATTTCACGGAGGTCTACGATGAGCATTACGCGCCTGCAGAAGGAAGTTCTGACCAACCTGCCCTTCTATGAGGAGCGCGTCGATCTGGCTTGCGCCTTTCGCTGGACGGCGCGGCTTAACATGCATGAGGCGGTGGCCAATCATTTTTCGCTGGCGGTCAACGACGATGGCTCCCAATTCCTGATGAACCCCAACCAGGTGCATTTCTCGCGCATCAAGGCGAGTGACCTGCTTCTGATCGACGCCAATGATCCCGACACGTTGACAGGCCCGAATGGGCCCGACCCGACGGCATGGGGCCTGCACGGCGCCATCCATCGCAACGTCCGTCATGCGCGCTGCGTCATGCATGTCCACTCGATCCACGCCACCGTGCTTGCCTCGCTCGCCGACTCGACGCTTCCGCCGATCGACCAGAACTCGGCGATCTTCTTCAACCGCCATGTCGTCGACGCTCATTATGGCGGGCTGGCCTTCGAGGAAGAGGGCGAGCGCTGCTCGCAGCTTCTTGTCGACCCGAAGATCAAGGTCATGGTGATGGGCAACCATGGCGTGCTTGTCATCGGCGACAGCGTCGCCGATACCTTCAACCGCATGTTCTATTTCGAGCGCGCCGCCGAAACCTACATCAAGGCGCTGTGGACCGGCCGGCCGCTGCGGGTACTGTCGGATGAGATCGCCGAAAAAGCGGCAAGGGAACAGGAAGACTATCCCGGCCAGGCCGAACGCCACCTCTCCGAACTGAAGGCTATCCTCGACGAGCAGGAGCCTGCCTACCGGAGTTGAGCGGTCCAGCCGGGCCTGGCTTAAAGCCCGAGCTTGGCTCGCAATTCGTCGGCGCTGTTGATGACAATCGCCCCCGGCGGCCCCTCCATGGGCACTTCTGGCCAGAAGATCGTCTTCATTCCCGCCGCCAGCCCCGCCGTGGCGCCGGTCACGCTATCGTCGACCGCCACGGCCTCGGCCGGATCGACCTCGGCCAACCAGGCGGCGCGCAGGAAAGGTTCGGCATGCGGCTTGCCTTCACGCACGTCGTTGCGGCTGACCGTCTTCATGCCGGGATAGACGAGGCCGACGGCGCGCAGATTGGCATCGACGATCAGCCTGTCCGAGTTGGACACCACCGCTTGCGGCACGCCAAGCGCGCGCAGCTCGTTGAAAATCTCGATCGCGCCGCTGCGTGGCGTCAGCGTTTCGGCCATCGGCAGATAGTGATCGTATTTGCGCACGATCCAGTCGTCGAAAGGCAGGTCGAGGCCGAACTCGTCGCGCAGCATTTCGTAGACCGGCCATGCGGCGATGCCGAGCACCCGCTCATGCAGGTCGGCCGGCGGTGCGATGCCGACGCTGTGCAGCGCCGCAATCAGCGCCGCCTCGTGCAGCGGCTCGCTGTCGACCAGCGTGCCGTCCATATCCCAGAAAACCGCTTTCGGCGTCATGCAAGGCTCCATTCTCAAAAAATCCCTTAAAGCGTTTAGCGTGGGAGATAAACCGCCGCGTCCCCGCTAGAACCGGGATTGGTGCTACTCGACAGCCTTGCTGTTGCAGCGAGACTGGGTCGATCCCTTCACTTCGCTCGAAACGCCGAGTTCCAGACCCTAGGCAATTGCTCTCACAATAGGCAATTGCACATAAGTTCATTCCCTGCGAAACTATGGCGGCCCGCCTCTTATGCTCGGCGGAGCTGGGAGGCAGGACCTTGAATTCGCGGCAGGATAGCGGCGGCAACAGGCTGGACGACGCGGCGCGCGCCGGCTGGCTCTATTACGTTGCCGGCAACACCCAGGACCAGATCGCCGCCACGCTTGGCATCTCGCGGCAGACGGCGCAGCGGCTGGTGTCGCTCGCAGTCTCCGAAGGGCTGATCAAGGTGCGCGTCGACCATCCGATCGCCAATTGCCTCGACCTTGCGGCACGGCTGAAATCGCGCTTTGCGCTTGATCTGGTCGAGGTGGTGCCGAGCGACCCGTCTTCGTCCTCCACCGTCATCGGCGTCGCCGAGACGGCGGCGGCCGAGATCGAGCGGCGGCTGCGGTCGCCCACACCAATCGTCATGGCGATCGGCACCGGCCGCACGCTGAAGGCCGCGATCGAGCAGCTGCCGCCGATGGAATGCCCGCAGCACAAGGTGGTATCGCTGACCGGCAACATCTCGCCGGACGGTTCGGCCGCCTTCTACAATGTCATCTTCACCATGGCCGACAGGGTCAAGGCGCGCTCGTTTCCGATGCCTTTGCCGGTCATCGCCTCCTCGCCCGACGAGCGCGAGATGCTGCTCAGCCAGCCGATGATCCAGCCGACGCTGGCGCTCGCGGCCGAGGCCGACGTCACCTTTGTCGGCATCGGCGATCTCGGCCCGAAGGCGCCGCTTTACGAGGACGGCTTCATTTCGGAGGGTGAATTGAAGGCGCTGCAGAAGGCCGGCGGCGTCGCCGAGATCGTCGGCTGGGTGTTCGACCGCGACGGCCGCATGATCGACGGCATCACCAACGATCGGGTCTCGTCGGCACCGCTGCCGTCGCGCGAAAAGTCGCTGGTGATCGCGCTTGCCATGGGCGCCCGCAAGCTGCCGGGCATCTTCGCCGCCGTCAACCGACGGCTGGTCAACGGCCTGATCACCGATGAGCGGACCGCCGCCGCCCTGTTGGCGGGCTCATGATCTCCGAGCCGCTGGCGGTCGGAAACGATCATGTGAAATCGAAACGCAGCTGAACCACCGATAAAACGAGCGACACTACTGGTGCCGGCCGCAAGGATCGTTGCCGTCGAGGAAGCCCATGTCGCGCTGCAGATGCGGCGGCAGTTCCCGGACGTCGAGATAGGCGCGTTTGCGCGCCGCGTGCCTTGCCCACCCCCGCGCCAGCCGTGAAAACCAGCCGTGGGCTGGAGCAAGAAGCAGCTTTTCCTGTATTGTGGTCATGATCGTCAGCCTTCGCTATCTCTAGGCGTAATTGATCTTCAACACGGAATATCGGTAGGACCGGCCGGTGCCGCCAATCAAACGTCGATCATTGCCCATAAGGAGGGCTTATGCCGGAGCTCAATTCACGACAGCTGGTTTCGCAGCTTCCTCCGCTTCAGGCGATCCGGGTGTTCGAGGCGGTGGCGCGGCATCTCTCCTTCACCAAGGCCGCCCAGGAGCTTGGCATGACGCAGGCGGCGGCAAGCTATCAGATCAAGCTTCTGGAGGAGCGCATCGGCGCGCCCTTGTTCCTGCGCCAGCCAAAACAGATCGTGCTGACCGAACCCGGCCAACGCCTGGCGCCCGCGGTAAGCGAAGCGTTCGCGCTGTTGAGCGGCGCCTATGCCGCCGCGCGCACCGGCGCCGACGGCGTACTTTGCGTTTCGACGCTGCTGACCTTTGCCTCCAATTGGCTGGCGCAGCATCTCGGTTCTTTCCAGGTCGCGCATCCTTCGCTGGCGGTGCGCGTCGATACTTCGAACAGGGTTGTCGACTTTGCCAGGGAGGATGTCGATATCGCTATCCGCTCCGGCGGCGGCAACTGGCCGGGCGTCGAGACCCATATGCTTTTCAGGGCCGATTTCACGCCGGTCCTTAGTCCAAAGCTCGCTGCCAGCATCGGCGGCGTCAAGGAGCCGGCCGACCTGCTGCGGCTGCCGATCCTCGACCCGGGCGACATCTGGTGGCGGGACTGGTTTGCCGCCGCCGGCCTGCCGGTCGAAGAGTTGGCCAAGCGCCCCGGCACCAGCATGGGCGCACAGGCCTATGAGGCCAATGCCGCGATTGCCGGCCACGGCGTGGCGATCGTCACCAAGGCGCTATTCAAGACCGAACTTGCCGACGGCCGCCTGATCCAGCCCTTTGATCTGGTTGGTGATGACGGCCATGCCTATTGGCTGGTCTATCCGACAGCGCGGCGCAACGTGCCGAAGATCCGCGCCTTTCGCGATTGGATCCTGAGCGAGATCGCTTGCCAGTAGGCTGAATCCCAGCCAGCCCGACAGCAAAGCTCCAGGCCCAATCAGCCCGGCCGAATCCTTCGTCAGGCATGCCGCGAACGTCCCAGGCTTGCCGCTGCACCAGACCGGCGTGCTGCGCTGCAGCAACGAATCCGTCTTGACATAAATCACAGCAAGTGAGTAATTGCTCACAACCAAGGCAAATGCTCATCTTGGTTTATGGGAGGAATTTTGATGAAACTTCGCACGTTCACCCTAGGCCTGTTCTCGGTCAGCGCGTTTGCTTTCGCCGCGCATGCCGAATCCATTACGATCGCCACGGTCAACAATGGCGACATGGTCCGCATGCAGAAGCTGACCGATGACTTCACCGCCAAGAATCCCGACATCCAGCTGCAGTGGGTCACGCTCGAGGAAAACGTCCTGCGTGAGCGCGTCACCACCGACATTGCCACCAAGGGTGGCCAGTACGACGTGATGACAATCGGCACCTACGAAGTGCCGATCTGGGCCAAGCAGAACTGGCTTTTGCCGCTCGACAAGCTCGGCGATGATTACGATGTCAAGGACATCATCCCGGCCATAGCCGGCGGCCTGTCGGTCGACGGCAAGCTCTACGCCGCGCCCTTCTACGGCGAAAGCTCTTTCGTCATGTACCGCAAGGACCTGATGGAAAAGGCGGGCTTGAAGATGCCCGACGCACCGACCTGGGACTTCATCAAGCAGGCCGCCGACAAGATGACCGACCGCGCCAACGGCGTGAATGGCGTCTGCCTGCGCGGCAAGGCCGGCTGGGGCGAGAACATGGCCTTCCTGACCGCCATGTCGAATTCGTTCGGCGCGCGCTGGTTCGACGAGAACTGGAAGCCCCAATTCGACCAGCCCGAATGGAAGAACACGCTGCAGTTCTATGTCGATCTGATGAAGGCCGACGGCCCCGAGGGCGCGTCGTCCAACGGCTTCAACGAAAACCTGGCGCTATTCCAGCAGGGCAAATGCGGCATGTGGATCGACGCCACTGTCGCTGCCTCCTTCGTCTCCGACCCGAAGAACTCCACCGTCGCCGACAAAGTCGGCTACGCGCTGGCACCGGACAATGGCCTCGGCAAGCGCGGCAATTGGCTGTGGGCCTGGTCGCTTGCCATTCCCGCCGGCACGCAGAAGGCCGACGCCGCTCAAAAGTTCGTATCCTGGGCAACCAGCAAGCACTATGCCGAGCTCGTCGCCTCGAAGGAAGGCTGGGCCAATGTTCCGCCGGGAACGCGCACCTCGCTCTATGCCAATCCCGAATACCAGAAGGCGGCACCGTTCGCCAAGATGACGCTGGACTCGATCAACGCCGCCGATCCGACGCACCCGACCGTCAAGCCGGTGCCTTATGTTGGCGTCCAGTTCGTCGCTATCCCTGAGTTCCAGGGTCTCGGCACCACCGTTGGCCAGCTCTTCTCGGCGGCACTTGCCGGCCAGTCGAGCGTCGACGATGCCTTGAAGCAGGCGCAGGACGCGACCACCGCGACGATGACCGAGGGCGGTTACATCAAGTAGGTTCCTCCCGGTGCCGGTTGCCAATGGCGACCGGCAACGGCCGCCCGAATCCCAGTTCGGGCGGCCAGCTTTCACACCGCTGAAAAATTGGCCGACCTCGAAGGGTGACCGTCATGGCTACTCAGCAGACCCGTTCGCTTGCCCGTTTCATGATGGCGCCATCCGTGGTGCTGCTGCTTGTTTGGATGATTGTGCCGCTGGCATTCACGCTGTGGTTCTCCTTCCAGCAGTACAATCCGCTCAATCCGATGCGCGACGGCTTCGTCGGGTTTTCGAACTACGCGCTGTTCTATTCCAACCCGGCATTCCTGCAGTCGATCCTCAATACGCTTACCATCGTCGTCAGTGTGCTTTTGATCACGGTGATCGGCGGCATCCTGCTGGCCCTTCTGCTCGATCAGCCGATGTGGGGACAGGGCTTCGTCCGGATTCTCGTCATCTCGCCCTTCTTCGTCATGCCACCGGTGGCGGCACTGGTCTGGAAGAACATGATCATGCATCCGCAATACGGTGTCTTCGCCGATATTGCGCGCTTCTTCGGCGGGCAGCCGATCGACTGGTTCGGGCAGCATCCACTCACGGCGGTCATCATCATCGTCGCCTGGCAGTGGCTGCCGTTTGCGACGCTGATCCTGTTGACCGCGCTTCAGTCGCTCGACGGCGAGCAGAAGGAGGCCGCTGAGATGGACGGCGCCGGCTTCATCAGCCGCTTCATCTATTTGACGCTGCCGCATATGTCGCGCGCCATAACCGTGGTCATCCTGATCCAGACGATCTTCCTTCTGTCGGTCTATGCCGAGATCCTCGTCACCACCAATGGCGGCCCGGGATATGCCTCCACCAACCTGCCCTTCCTCGTCTACCAGAAGGCATTGCTGGAGTTCAAAATCGGCCAGGCGTCCGCCGGCGGTATCATCGCAGTCATTCTCGCCAACATCGTCGCCTTCTTCGCCATGCGCGCCGTCGGCAAGAACCTGGACAAATAGGGGAGGATAAGATGGCACGTGCAGTCACCACCCAGCACAAGACGATTGCGACCGCGGCCGCCTGGATCGTCGCGCTGCTGATCTTCTTCCCGATTCTCTATACAATCATCACCTCGTTCAAGTCGGAGCAGGAGGCCATCCAGGGCTTCAACTTGTTCCCGTCGGGCACCACGGAGAGCTATTCCGAGGTCCAGGCGCAGAACGGCTATTTCAAGTTCTTCCTGAATTCGGTGTTCCTATCGGTCGGCTCGACTGTCCTGGCTCTGCTCGTCGCCATACCGGCGGCTTGGTCGATGGCGTTTTCGCCGGGCAAACGCACCAAGGACATCCTGATGTGGATGCTTTCCACCAAGATGATGCCGGCTGTCGCCGTGCTGTTTCCGATCTATCTGATCTTCCGCGACACCGGACTGCTCGACAGCCGCATCGGCCTGATGGTCATGCTGATGCTGATTAACCTGCCGATCGTGGTCTGGATGCTCTACACCTATTTCCGCGAGATCCCGGGCGAGATCCTGGAAGCGGCGCGCATGGACGGCGCATCGCTCTGGAACGAGATCATTTATGTGCTGACGCCGATGGCAGTGCCGGGCATCGCCTCGACCATGCTGCTCAACATCATTCTCGCCTGGAACGAGGCATTCTGGACGATCCGGCTGACCACCACCGAGGCAGCGCCGCTCACCGCCTTCATCAGCTCTTTCTCCAGTCCGCAGGGGCTGTTCTGGGCCAAGCTTTCGGCCGCCTCGACACTGGCGATCGCGCCGATCCTGATCATGGGCTGGTTCAGCCAGAAGCAGCTGGTGCGCGGCCTGACGTTCGGGGCGGTGAAGTAACGGAAACTGCCTGACAGAAAACGACGAAATAGCCCTTCGGGGGAGGAAACCATGGGAAACATCACGCTCAAGAACGTCTCCAAATCCTTCGGGGCGACGTCCATCATTCCCGGCCTCGACCTGGTCATCGAGAACGGCGAGTTCGTCGTCTTCGTCGGCCCGTCAGGCTGCGGCAAGTCAACGCTGTTGCGTCTGATCGCTGGCCTGGAGGACACCAGCGGCGGCACCATCAATATCGATGGCCGCGACGTCACCGGTGAGGCGCCGGCCAAGCGCAAGCTGGCCATGGTGTTCCAGTCCTATGCGCTCTACCCGCACATGACGGTGGCCAAGAACATCGCTTTCCCGCTGAAGATGGCGGGCGAGGACAAAGCCACCATCGACAAGAAGGTGAAGGACGCCGCGCGGATCTTGAATCTCACTAACTATCTCGATCGCCGCCCCGGCCAGCTCTCAGGCGGCCAGCGCCAGCGCGTCGCCATCGGCCGCGCCATCGTGCGCCAGCCATCGGCCTTCCTCTTCGACGAGCCGTTGTCCAATCTCGACGCAGCGCTGCGCGGCACCATGCGGCTGGAGATCAGCGAGCTGCACCACCAGCTCAAGACAACCATGGTCTACGTCACCCACGACCAGATCGAAGCGATGACCATGGCCGACAAGATCGTCGTGCTCAATGCCGGCAACATCGAGCAGGTAGGCTCGCCGATGGAGCTCTACAAGACGCCGAAGAATCTGTTTGTCGCCGGTTTTATCGGTTCGCCGAAGATGAACCTGATCGAAGGCGCGCCGGCCGCCAACTATGGCGCCAGGACAGTCGGTATCCGTCCGGAACATATGAACATTTCGAAGACGTTGGGCGACTGGAAGGCGACGGTCGGCGTTGCCGAGCATCTCGGCTCCGACACGTTCTTGCACGTCCAGGCGGATGGTGTCGGGCCGCTGACGGTGCGTGCCGACGGCGAATTGCCTGTCCATCACGGCGACACGATCTATCTGACGCCGGACAAGGCCAAGCTACATCGCTTCGGCGCCGATGGGAAAGCGATGCTGCAATGAGGCTCCGGGGTAAATCGGCGCTGATCACCGGATCGGCGCGCGGCATCGGCAGGGCATTTGCCGAAACCTATGTGAGCGAAGGGGCGACGGTCGCGATCGGCGACATCAATCTCGAGGCCGCCGAAAAGACGGCTTCGGAAATCGGCGGCAATGCCTATGCGGTGAAGCTGGACGTCACCGATCTCGCGTCTATCGATGCGGCCGTCAAGGCGGTCGAAACCAGGGCTGGCGGCCTCGATATCCTGATCAACAACGCTGCCTTGTTCGACCTGGCGCCGATCGTCGAAATCACTAAGGCAAGCTATGACAAATTGTTCTCGGTCAACGTTGCAGGCACGCTGTTTACGTTGCAGGCCGCCGCCCGTGCGATGATTGCCCGCGGCAAGGGCGGCAAGATCATCAACATGGCGAGCCAGGCCGGGCGCCGCGGCGAGGCGCTGGTTGCCGTCTACTGCGCTACCAAGGCGGCGGTCATCTCGCTCACCCAGTCGGCAGGGCTCGACCTGATCAAGCACGGCATCAACGTCAATGCCATCGCACCGGGTGTCGTCGACGGCGAGCACTGGGACCATGTCGATGCCTTGTTCGCCAAGTTCGAGAACCGGCCGAGGGGCGAGAAGAAGAGGCTTGTCGGCGAAGCCGTGCCTTATGGCCGCATGGGCACGGCGCAAGACCTCACCGGTATGGCGGTGTTCCTGGCCAGCGACGAGGCCGAATACATCGTTGCCCAGACCTATAATGTCGATGGCGGCCAGTGGATGAGTTGAGGGGGCGAAGGCGCTCTTCTCCCCGTCTCCTCCACGGGGGGAAGAGCCGTCCCGCTAAAGGGTAAAAGCAGATGTCCGTGAAACTCTCTTCTTCCAACCTCGCCAAGCTGCCGCCCAAGGTCGCCGGCCCGAAATACGATCGCGCCGCGCTCAAGGCCGGCATCGTGCATTTCGGCGTCGGCAATTTCCATCGCTCGCACCAGGCCGTCTATCTCGACGACCTGTTCAATTCGGGCATCGGCCACGACTGGGCCATTGTTGGCGCCGGCGTCTTCGAGGGCGAGAAGGTCGGCCGCGGCAAGCTGCAGGAGCAGGACTGGCTGACCACCGTGGTCGAGCAGGACAGCGGCCATATGAGCGCGCGCGTCACCGGTGTCATGATCGACTTCCTGATGCCGGGCGACGCGACCGCAATTGTCGAGCAGCTTGCCGATCCGGCGATCAAGATCGTTTCCCTGACCATCACCGAGGGCGGCTATTTCATCGATCCGGCTTCCGGCGTGTTCAATCCGACGCATCCTGATATCGTCGCCGACGCTGCGCCGGGGGCGACGCCGAAGACTGTTTTTGGGCTCATCCTCGCCGGGCTGCTGCGCCGCCGCGCCGACGGCATCGTGCCCTTCACAATCATGTCCTGCGACAACATCCCCCATAACGGCCACGTCACCTCGGATGGCGTTATCGGCCTGGCGCGGCTGATCGACGAGGATCTGGCGAACTGGGTGAGCGAAAACGTCGCCTTTCCCAACGGCATGGTCGACCGCATCACGCCGGCAACCACCGACCGCGAGCGCGGCATTCTCTCCAGCGAATTCGACATCGACGACAATTGGCCGGTGTTTTGCGAGCCGTTCAAGCAATGGGTGCTGGAGGACCGTTTCACCGACGGCCGCCCGCCGCTGGAACAGGTCGGCGTGCAGTTCGTCAGCGACGTCGCGCCTTATGAGCTGATGAAGATCCGCATCCTCAATGGCGGCCATGCGACCATCGCCTATCCGGCCGGGCTGATGGACATCCATTTCGTCCATGAGGCGATGCAGGAGCCGCTGGTCCGCGGCTTCCTCGACAAGCTCGAGCATGACGAGATCATCCCGATGGTGCCGCCGGTGCCGGACACCGTGCTGGAGGACTATTACCAGCTTATCGAGCACCGATTCTCCAATCCGAAGATCGGCGACACCATACGCCGGCTTTGCCTCGACGGCTCCAACCGCCAGCCGAAATTCATCATTCCGACCATCGCCGACCGGCTGAAGGCCGGCAAGAGCGTCACCGGCCTGGCGCTGGAATCGGCACTCTGGTGTCGCTACTGCTTCGGCACGACGGATTCCGGTGCCGTCACCGAGCCCAACGACCCGAACTGGGGCCGGCTGCAGGCGACCGCCAAGGCGGCCAGGGAGATGCCTGCCGCCTGGCTTGCCATGGAAGACATCTATGGCGATGTCGGCCGCTCGCCGGCGTTCGCCGAAGCGTTCGCCCATGCGCTCAAATCGCTGTGGGCGGACGGCGCGCGCGCGACACTGACGCGCTATCTCGCCGGCGACCTCTGAAGCCGATCCAGCGCGATGGCGCCTGAACTGGTCATTTTCGACTGTGACGGCGTGCTGGTGGATAGCGAGATGCTGTCGATGGCGGCATTGCTGGAGATGATCGCGCTTGCCGGCGGCAATGTCAGCGAGGACATTGCCTACGAACACTTCCTCGGCAAGAGCATGAAGAGCGTCCGCGAAATCCTCGCAAGCGACTTCGGGCTCGATCTCACCGACCAGCATCTGATCGAGATGCGCTCCGAACTGATGCGCAAGTTCCGCCGGGAGCTGAAACCGGTGCCAGGCATCGCACAGGTCCTGCCGAAGCTCGGGGTGCCGTGCTGCGTCGCCTCCTCCGGCACGCTGGAGCGGATCCGCTATGCGCTCCAGGTTACGGGGTTGCTTGGGTTGCTGGAGCCGCATCTGTTCAGCGCCGCCATGGTGGCGCGGGGCAAACCGGCGCCCGATCTCTTTCTCCATGCAGCCGATAAAATGGGGGCGGCCGCGCAAAACTGCCTCGTCGTCGAGGATAGCCCGGCCGGCATCGAAGCGGCGCGGGCGGCCGGCATGCGCGTCCTTGCCTTCACCGGCGGCTCGCACACCGGCAACCCGGCACTGAAAGCACGGCTTGCGTCGAGTGAGCCGGACTTTATATTCGCTGACATGCTGCAATTGCACGATCTGATTGCAGGCCTGGGAGCGAGAGCAAGAACACCTTGACCAACAGTTTCGTTTGCGCGGTCGATGTCGGCACCGGAAGCGCCCGTGCCGGCATTCTCGACACCGCTGGCGCCTCGCTCGGCCGCGCCGAGCACCCGATCGCCATGAAACAGCCGAAAGCCGATCACGCCGAGCACGATTCGCAGGATATCTGGTCGGCGGTGTGCATGGCCGTCCGCGCTGCCCGCGAAAAGGCGGGCGTGAGGGCCGAGGATATCGTCGGCATCTCCTTTGATGCCACCTGCTCGCTGGTTGTGCGGGACCGGCATGGCGCCCAGCTCAGCGTGTCCGTCACTGGTGAAAGGCGTTGGGACACCATCGTCTGGCTCGACCATCGCGCCATTGCCGAGGCCGACGAATGCACCGAAAGCAGCCATGCCGTGCTCGATTATATCGGCGGCGTCATGTCGCCGGAAATGGAGACGCCGAAGCTGATGTGGCTGAAGCGCAACCTGCCTGGAACATGGAACGAAGCCGGCTATCTATTCGACCTCACCGACTTCCTCACCTGGAAGGCAAGCGGCTCGCTCGCCCGTTCACAATGCACGCTGACCGCCAAATGGACCTATCTCGCCCATGAAGCGACCGGCTGGCGGCGCGACTTCTTCGAAGCCGTCGGGCTCGGCGATCTTTTCGAGCACGGCAATCTGCCGGAAAAGGCAAGCCCGGTCGGTGCCGATATTGGCCCGCTCGGCGCGCAAGCCGCGGCGGAGCTTGGCCTCACCGAAAAATGCCGGGTCGGCGCCGGCGTCATCGATGCCTATGCCGGCGCGCTTGGCGTGCTCGGCGGCTTCGCTGGCGACGCGACGAACATCGGCCGCCATCTGGCCCTGATTGCCGGTACGTCGAGTTGCGTCATGGCGATGTCGCCCGATCCGCAGCCTTTCGCCGGTGTCTGGGGACCGTATTATGGCGCCGCCCTTCCCGGCCTGTGGCTGTCGGAAGGCGGCCAGTCGGCCACCGGCGCGCTGCTGGACCACATCATCCGCTGGCATGGCGCCGGCGGCGAGCCGGACGCCGCCATGCATGCCAGGATCGCCCGCCGCGTTGCCGAGCTGCGCGCCACCGAAGGCGACAACCTCGCCGCAAGGCTGCATGTGCTGCCCGATTTCCACGGCAACCGCTCGCCGCTTGCCGACCCGCATGCCGTCGGCGTCATCAGCGGGCTGACGCTGGATTCCTCCTTCGACAGCCTGTGCAAGCTGTACTGGCGCACCGCCGTCAGCATCGGGCTTGGCGTCCGCCATGTGCTGGAAGCGCTGAACGAAAACGGCTACCTGATCGACACGCTGCACGTCACCGGCGGCCACACCAAGAACCCTCTGTTGATGGAGCTCTATGCCGACGCTACCGGCTGCACGGTGGTCGAGCCGCTGGCGGACGAAGCGGTGCTGCTCGGCACCGGCATGATTGCCGCCACCGCCGCCAGGCTTTTCCCTGATTTGAACGCTGCCTGCGTTGCCATGCAGCAGGGTGGTAAGACGCGCGTGCCCAATCCGGCTGCCGCCGGTCGGTTCGACCGCGACTATCGCGTGTTTCTCGAGATGCATCGGCAAAGGCAGGCGCTGGACGCGATCCGATAAATCGGGATCGGTCGCTATCTCTGGTTCCAGCGCCGGATAACCGGCTCGTCAAGATGGTGCTCATAACCAAGCACACTCACGCTGGCGGTATCCAGCACGAACAGCGCACCGGCTTGCGGCGGAAGGCCGAGCCAGCGCGCTACTAGCACCCGCAGGAAATGCGAGCTTGAAAACAGCAGGACATTGCCGTCCGCCTCGCGCAATTGGCTGACGATCCGGTCCGCCCTCGAGCCGACATCCGCGGCCGACTCGCCGCGCGGGCAGCCGTCGCCAAAGAGCCGCCAGCCGGGACGCTCGGCGAGGATTTGCTTGGTGGTCAACCCCTCATAGGCACCGTAATCCCACTCCGCCAGATCATCCTTTTTCACGCCTGACGCGCCGAAGCCGGCCAGCGCACAGGTGTTGAAGGCACGCTGCGAGGGGCTCGACCACACCGCCGAGAAGGACAGGCCCTCGAGCCGCTCAGCGACCCGCCTCGCAGCGTCTTCGCCGGCCGGCGTCAGCGGTATGTCGGTCCGGCCGGTATGTTTTCCGGACGCACTCCATTCCGTCTCGCCATGCCGAACCAGATAGATTTCGGGAAACGCGCTCATCAGCGTGCCTTTCAAATGGATCTGCCGTGACCATAGCGGCTTCCACAGCCTCTCCAACAGCCCGCATTGAACCTACTGGCTTAACCCTTCCGCAAGTCAGCCTCTTGCCACCGGTGCCCATTTCGTAGACAAACCCGTCGTAATGCGGAATCCGGCCGATCGTGGCGGTTTCCGCGCTGAGACGCGGCTTCCGGCTCTTGCCGACGTGCCGCAATCGGATAGGCGGAAAACTGGAATGTCTGCGATCGAAGCCGACGCTTGCGCGCCGGAAAACCTTTGGCGTCGGGAAATCAGGGCGATGCTGGCGCTCGCCTGGCCGATGGTACTGACCAATCTCGGCCAGACCGCGATGACGGCTACCGACGTCATGATGATGGGGCGGCTGGGGCCGGACACGCTGGCCAGCGGTGCGCTTGGTGCCAACCTCTATTTCATGCCGCTGATCTTCGGGCTCGGTCTGATGCTGGCGACCTCGCCGATGATGGCGACCGAGCTCGGCCGTCGCCGCCACTCGGTGCGCGACCTGCGCCGCACCGTGCGCCAGGGACTGTGGCTGGCGATCCTCATCTGCCTTCCGATCTGGGTCCTTCTCTGGCACGGCGAGGGCGTGTTGCTGGCCATGGGTCAGGAGCCGGCACTGGCGCACCAGGCCGGCATCTATCTGCGCTGGCTTGAATGGGCGGTGCTGCCCTTTTTCGGCTACATCGTCCTGCGCTCGTTTATTTCGGCGCTGGAGCGGCCGGGCTGGGCACTGATCATCGTTTTCGTTGCCGTCGCCTGCAATGCCTTCTTCAACTGGCTGTTCATGTTCGGCAATCTCGGCATCCAATCGATGGGTATCGCCGGCTCCGGTCTCGCCACCACGCTGTCCAGCACGCTTATGTTCGCCGGCATGGCGGCGGTGGTGATGCTTGAGAAGAAATTTCGGCGCTATCGTCTGTTCGGACGCTTCTGGCGGGCTGACTGGCCGCGCTTCAAGGGCCTGCTGCGGCTCGGCCTGCCGATCGCCGGCCTGCTGGCGTTCGAGGTGACGATCTTCAACGCGGCGGCCTTTCTCATGGGCCTGATCGATGCGGCTTCGCTTGCCGCCCATGCGATTGCCATCCAGATCGCCTCGATCACCTTTATGGTGCCGCTTGGCCTCAACCAGGCGGTGACGGTGCGCGTCGGACTTGCCCACGGCGCCCGTAATCCGGAAGGTGTCAGCCGGGCTGGCTGGACCGCCTATGTCGTCGGTGTCTCCTTCATGGCGCTGATGGGGCTGGTGATGATCCTGTGGCCGCATCTCCTGATCGGCGCCTTCATCGATCTGGGCAATCCGGCTAATGCCGACGTGGTCGCGCTTGCCGTCTCGTTCCTCGCCTTTGCCGCGCTGTTCCAGGTTTTCGACGGCGCGCAGGCGGTCGCCAGCGGCATGCTACGCGGCCTACACGACACCAAGGTGCCGATGATCTATGCCGCGATCGGCTATTGGGGTATCGGCCTCCCGCTTGGCGTGCTGCTGGCCTTCCATTTCGGCTTCAACGGCGTCGGCATCTGGATCGGCCTGTCGTCGGGACTGGCGGTGGTGGCGGCGCTCCTGCTGGTGCGCTGGCTGCTGCGCGACCGTATAGCGCCGCCTCTGGTATTCGGGCGTTGAATTGCTGCTCGCCCGCTCAGCGGGCCGCCGCCCGCTGCTCGAGCGAACGTGCGTATTGCGTCAGCGGGAAGCACATGACGAAGAAGATCATCGCCACCAGGCCATAGACTTTGAACGGTTCGAACGTCGCATTGTTGATCGCGTTGGATGTCCTCACCAGCTCTTCGAAACCGATGATCGAGGTCAGCGCGGTCGACTTGATCAGCTGCACCAGGAAGCCGACGGTCGGCGCGCGGGTGATCGAAAACGCCTGCGGCAAGATGATCAGCCTAAGCTCCTGCAAATAGTGCAGGCCGAGGCTGGCGCCGGCGTCCCACTGGCCGCGCGGCAGTGCGTCGACACCGCCGCGCCAGATCTCGGCGAGATAGGCGCTGGCGAAGAAGGTCAGGCCAACCACCGCCGCGGTCCACGGCTCGATGCGCAAGCCCAGCATCGGCAAGCCGAAGAACATCAGGAATAGCTGCATCAGCAGCGGCGTGCCCTGGAAAAGCGCGATGTAGCCGGAGGCAAGCCACCGCGTCCATTTATTCTTGGCGATGCGGAAGAACAGCACGATCATGCCGACCACGACGCCGCCCATAAACGCAGCCAACGACAACAGCACCGTCCAGCGCGCCGCCAGCAGCAGGTTGCGCAAGATGTCCCAGAAGGTGAATTCGATCATGACACACCGGCTCCGAGAACCCGGCGCCCGCCGCCGACCAGCAGCCGGCGCAGCCCGATCGACAGGATGAGATAGACCATCGTCACCACGAAATAGGTCTCGAAAGCCCGGAACGTGCGCGCCTGCAGCATGTCGGCTTCGTAGGTCAGCTCGCGCACCGCGATCTGCGACACCACCGCGGATTCCAGCATCATGATGACGATCTGGCTGGTCAGCGCCGGATAGATCACCTTGAGCGCCTGCGGCAGAACGATCTTGATGAAGACCTGGCGCGGCCTGAACCCAAGGGCGAGAGCCGCTTCCGTCTGCCCCGGCGGCACCGCGTCGAGCCCGGCGCCAACGATCTCGATCGTATAGGCGGCCATGTTGAGCGTCATCGCCAGCATGGCTGCCAGCACCGGATTGAGCCTGACGCCGATGCTGGGCAGCCCGAAGAAGATGAAGAACAGCTGCACTAGGAACGGCGTGTTGCGGATCACCTCGACATAGACGCCGATCGCCCGCTTGAGCAGCAGCGGGCCATTTCGCCGCCCTGCCGCGCCGAGGATGCTGAGCAACGTTCCCGCCAGCGTGGTCACAGCGATCAACAGGATCGTCGTGGCCGCGCCGCGCGCGATCGCCCCTGTTGCCCCGGCAAGCCAGCCGAAGTCGAGGCTATAGGTCACCGGCGATCAATCCTTGAGATTGGCGGGGTCGAGCGGTGTCTTCAGCCAGGCCTTCGAGCTTTCGTCCAGTTTGCCGTCGGCCAGCATCTTGGCAACCGCGTCGTTAATCGCCTGCTTCAGGCGGTCTTCCTTCTTGTTGAGGCCGATATGCGAAGGCGAGGTGAGAAGCTGGAATTTCTGCTCCGGCTTCAGCGCCTCCTGGCGGGCGAGCACCTGGGCGCCGACATCGTTGCCGACCACCATCAGCTGGGTCTGACCAGAGATGAAGGCCTGGATGACGGAATTGTAGTTGTCGAAGCGACGGATGTCGGCCGAGGCGGGTGCCGCCTCGGTCAGCGAGGTGTCTTCCAGCGTGCCGCGATTGACGGCGATCGACTTGTCGGCAAGGTCTTCCTTGCCTTTGACCGAAAGTGCTGCCGGGCCGATGACGGCGATATAGTAAGGCGCGTAGGCGGCGGCGAAATCGATCACCTGCTCACGTTCCTTGGAATAGCCGACGCTCATCAGCAGGTCGACGCGCTTGTCGGTAAGATACGGGATGCGGTTCTGGCCAGTCACGCTGACCAGATTGAGCTTGACCTTGAGCTGGTCGGCGATCGATTGCGCGACGTCGATGTCGTAGCCCTTGATGCTCATATCGGCGCTGGCCGAGGAGAAGGGCGGGAAATCGGAAAAAATCCCGACATTGATGGCGCCGGCCTTGGCGATGTCGTCGATCGCGTCGGCATTGGCGGCCTGGGTCGTGAAACCGAGGCCGGTCGCGCCGAGCATCAGCACGGCGGCGATGGTTGATTGAAGCTTCATGTGAAGTGTCATTGTCATTCCCCTGCTGGAAGCTTGTTTGAGTGCAACCGTCGGCTCCAGCGCGGCGGTCGCCTTTGGATTCTCTCGTGGACCATGATCCTCTCCGAGAACCGGTTCCCATTTTCGGGATCATGGTCGAGCGTGTCAGCCTGCCTTGTCGGTGATTGCCGGGCTGAAGACCATCAGGCTGAGGATCTCGAACAGCACCTGCGCGCCGGCGTGCGCCGTGTTGGTGGTAGGGTCGTACTGCGGAGCCACCTCGACGACGTCGCCGCCGACGATGTTGAGGCCCTTCAGGCCGCGCAGCAGCTCGAGCACTTCGCGTGTCGTCAGCCCGCCGACTTCCGGTGTGCCGGTGCCCGGCGCGAAAGCCGGATCGACGCTGTCGATGTCGAACGAGACATAGGTCGGGCCGTCGCCGACTATCCTGCGCGCCTTCTCGATGATGGCGGGGATGCCGAGGCCGGTCACCTCTTCGGCATGCACCACGGTCATGCCGGACTCATAGGTGAACTCCCAAAGGTACTCGGCCGAGCCGCGAATGCCGATCTGGATGGTGCGGCTCGGGTCGAGCACGCCGTCCAGCACCGCGTTGCGGAACGGACCGCCATGGTGGAACTTGGTCATGTCGAACAGGCCACTGGTATCGCAATGCGCGTCGATATGGATCATGCCCACCGGCGCCTTCTTGCCGACAGCCTTCAGGATCGGGTGGCTGATCGAATGGTCGCCACCGACTGAAAGCGGGAGAATCCCTGCGTCGACGATCTGGTTGGTGCGGCGTTCGATGTCATCATGGCTGGTCTCCAGCCGGTAGCGGCTCTGGAATGGCACGTCGCCGATGTCGGCGACCTTCAGCTCATGCGTCGGCGCGCATTCCAGCACATGATTATAGGGGCCGATGCGCTCGATGGCGCGCAGCGCCCTCGGCCCGAAACGGGCGCCCGGCCGATTGGTGACGCCAAGATCCATCGGCACGCCGATCATCGCCACCTGCAGATCGCCGAAATCCGGATTGTCGGCGGCGATTTCACGATAGGGCGCCGCGAGGAAGGTCGGGATGCCGGAATAGGGCGCCAGCCGCGTGCCGGTCTTGGAGAAGATCTTGTCGGCGACACGCTGGAATTTCGGGTCGAACATTTCGCCGCCATGGCTCTCGCCATATTTGCGGCGCAACGCTTCGAGCTTGCCGCGGTCGTAACCCATGTCGGTCCTCCATGGCCGGGTGCAGCGCGCCGTCGGCGGCCCCGATAGCCACGGCCGTTGGGCTGTCTGCAGATTTCACGTCTTGGTGCAATGCTTGGGCAAAGTGTCCTGTAGCTGCATTGAAAAATCAATTGATATTGTTAGGGTGTTTGTTGTGAGAAAATCTCACAGAGTTCAGGTTCCAAATGGCCAAGCGTTTGCCCCCGCTCAACCCGCTGCGCGCCTTCGAGGCGACGGCGCGCCACGCCTCGCTGACCAAGGCGGCGGCTGAGCTCAACGTCACCCACGGCGCCATCAGCCATCAGATCAAGGCGCTCGAGCAATCATTGGGCGTCAAGCTGTTCGAGCGGGCCGGCCAGCGGATGAAGCTGACGCCGCACGGCGCCGAATTGCTGCCTGCCGTGTCGACAGCCTTCGACGGCATCGCCGCCGCCACCCAGCGCATGACGAGGCCCGCCAGCACCGGCGCGCTGTCGGTATCCTGCGTGCCGGCGCTGCTGTTGCTATGGATGATCCCGCGGCTGGGCAGCTTCACCTCGCAATATCCCGATATAAGGCTGACGCTGATTCCATCCAACGACGCCAAGGACATCCGTGCCCCGCATGTCGATATCTGCGTGCATTATGGCGACGGCAGCTGGACCGATTGCTGGATGCGCAAATGGTCGGGTCTCGAACTATTCCCGGTGGTCAGTCCGACGCTGATCAACAACCGCCCGATCCGCACCGTCCGCGACCTCGCCGATCACGTCTTGCTGCATGGCGACGACGGCCGCGAATGGCACACCTGGCTGGCCGCGGCCGACGCACTCGACCTGGAGCGCGGCCGCCGCCACCATCTTGGCGACGCGCGCATGGCGACCGAAGCCGCGGTTCACGGCCATGGCGTGGCGCTTGGCGATACGGTGACCGCAAGCGGACTGCTCGCCAGGGGCCTGCTTGTCGCGCCGTTCAGCCTTTCCGTGCCGGCGGTCGACGATTTCTACGTCGTCTGCCGCAACGAGATGAGGTCGGCGACGATCGTGCAATTGTTCATCGACTGGCTGTTTGCCGAGAAAGAGCAGGCCGACCGCCGCGCCGACGCGCCGGTGGCAGGCCGCATCGGCATTCGCCGCAAGCGTCCGGCGCTCAAGGTGGTCGGCGCCAAGACGGCATCCTGAGGCCGAAACTTCCGTAGGCGCCGCTTGCCGCAGGGGCTTCTTTTTGTCGGGCCAGCCCGCAAAGCGGGAGGCGCGTTCAAAAATTCGATGCTAAGAGGCATTTGGAGCAATTCCAGGAAAGGTGCGCAGCGGTTTTCCGTCCGGAATTGCGCTAGACAAAAGCTAGATCGAGCAGCGAAGGCGCATTGAGCGATGGCAAAGACCGATATAGCGCGGCGCGTCTACAACCACACCTGGAAGCTCGACCCGATCGTCCGTAGCTTGCTCGACACCGATTTCTACAAGCTTCTGATGCTGCAGATGATCTGGGGCATGTATCCCAAGGTCGACGCCACCTTTTCACTGATCAACCGAACCACCTCGGTCCGCCTTGCCGAGGAGATCGACGAGACGGAGCTGCGTGAGCAGCTCGACCATGCCCGCACCTTGCGTTTCTCGAAGAAAGAGATGATCTGGCTCGGCGGCAACACCTTCTATGGCCGCAAGCAGATTTTTGAACCGGAATTCCTCGCCTGGCTGGAAAATTTCCGGCTGCCCGAATATGAGCTTTCCAAGCACGACGGCCAATACGAACTCACCTTCAGCGGTCCGTGGATGTATACGACGCTGTGGGAGATCCCGGCGCTGGCAATTATCAATGAACTTCGATCTCGCGCGGCCATGCGGGCGTTTGGGCCGTTCGCGCTCGACGTGCTCTATGCCCGCGCTAAGGCCAAGATGTGGGCCAAGACCGAGCGGCTGAAGGCGCTGCCCGGCATCCGCATCTCGGATTTCGGCACCCGCCGCCGCCATTCCTTCCTGTGGCAGCGCTGGTGCGTCGAAGCGTTGAAGGAGGGCATCGGCGAGGCCTTCACCGGCACCTCCAATGTGCTGCTCGCCATGGACAACGATCTCGAGGCGCTCGGCACCAACGCGCATGAACTGCCGATGGTGTTCGCCGCGCTCACCAATTCGGAAAAGGAATTGAAACAGTCGCCCTACAACGTGCTGCAGGACTGGCAGCGCTACTACGGCGGCAACCTGCTGATCGTACTGCCGGACACCTTCGGCACCGCGGCGTTCCTGCGCGATGCACCGGACTGGGTCGCCGACTGGACCGGCTTCCGCCCCGACAGCGCGCCGCCGATCGAAGGCGGCGAGAAGATCATTTCCTGGTGGCGCGAAAAGGGCAAGGACCCCAAGCAGAAGCTGCTCATCTTTTCCGACGGGCTCGAGGTCGAGACCATCGAGGAGACCTACCGCCACTTCCGCGGCAAGGTGCGCATGTCCTTCGGCTGGGGCACCAACCTGACCAACGATTTCGAGGGCTGCGCGCCGACCGAGACCAACCGGCTGGACGCCATCTCGCTGGTCTGCAAGGTCACCGAAGCCAACGGCAGGCCGGCGGTCAAGCTGTCCGACAATCCGGCCAAGTCGACAGGCGACGAGAAAGAGATCGAGCGCTATCTCAGGATATTCGGCCAAAAGGACCGCGTGGAGCAATTGGTCAAGGTGTGAGGGTGGGGGAACTCTTGCATAGTATGAGTTCCTTCGCGCCCCCCTCTGTCCTGCCGGACATCTCCCCCACTTGGGGGGAGATTGCGCTCTCATTGCTGCTTTCGCCAATCGCTAAAGTTGCAAAAGGAGAACCGACGGCGGAACCGCCGATCTCCCCCCAAGTGGGGGAGATGTCCGGCAGCACAGAGGGGGGCGCCGTAGAGCGCTGCATTTCTGCAATCAGGCCCTTTCCCGGCCTCGTCGCTTCCCTGGCATTCCTGCCCACGCCCGCCTTCGCCCACGCCTCCGACCGCGGCCACGTTCTGCTCCTTCCCACCGGCTACTACGTCGCCGGTGGCGCGCTCGCCGTTGCCGCCAGCTTCCTGATCCTGGCTCTACTACCGCCCGCCGCGCTCGACCGCTTCTGGCGCAAACGCCTGCCGCTTTTCGCCTTCGGCGACGGCGCGCGGACTGCCGTCAGCCTGGTATCCTTTGTCGGCTTTGCAATTCTCATTGCCGCCGGCTTGTTCGGCAGTCGCGATCCGCTCTCCAACCCGCTGCCGCTGACCGTATGGACATTGCTCTGGGTTGGCCTGGCTCTGTTGCAGGGGCTCGCGGGCGATCTCTGGTCGTGGGCCAACCCCTGGTACGGGCCGTGCCGCGTCGCCTCGCGCCTGTCCGGCAGAACGCAGCTGCGGCGGCTCCCCCACTGGCTCGGCTATTGGCCGGCTTTCCTGCTGTTCTTAGCCTTCGCCTGGTTCGAGCTGATCGACCCTGCGCCCGACGACCCGGCGCGGCTGGCCTTGGCCGCCGGCCTCTACTGGCCGCTGAGTTTCGGCGCTATGCAGGTCTTCGGCTACCGCGACTGGAGCCGGCGCGGTGAGTTCCTGACCGTGTTCTTTTCGATGTTGGCGCGCTTCGCCATCGTCGAGCGCAACGCGGACGGCCGGCTCAAACTCTGCTGGCCGGGCGCCAAGCTGCTCGGTGCCGCGCCGCTGCCGCTCAGCGGCGTCGCTTTCCTGCTGCTCGCGCTGTCGTCGGTGTCCTTCGACGGCCTGTCGAAAACCTTCTTCTGGCTGAGCTCGTTCGGCATCAATCCGCTGGAATTTCTTGGACGCACCGCTTTGATCGGCATCGGCAGTTTCGGCATTTTGCTGACCTTTGCCGTGCTTGCGGCCATGTTCGCGCTTGCCGTCTTGCTTGGCCAGCGCCTTGCCGGCAGCAAACATTCGCTCGGTCACGCCGCCGGGCTTTTGGTCTGGTCAATTGTGCCGATCGCACTCGCCTACCACTTCGCGCACTATCTGACGGCGCTGCTGGTCGACGGCCAATATGCGGTCGCCGCTCTTTCCGACCCGTTTGCGCTGGGCTGGAACCTGTTCGGTACCGCCGACTTGCCAATTGAAGCCGGCGTCGT
The DNA here is from genome assembly GCF_055811815.1 of Mesorhizobium sp. WSM4836. Taxonomy (NCBI): domain Bacteria; kingdom Pseudomonadati; phylum Pseudomonadota; class Alphaproteobacteria; order Hyphomicrobiales; family Phyllobacteriaceae; genus Mesorhizobium; species Mesorhizobium sp. WSM4836. The sequence goes on along the minus strand of NZ_JBVVQF010000003.1, from coordinate 111,970 downwards.
CGCCGGCGCCGGTTCGGCGTGGTGGCTGTGGAACCTCCAGGCCGGCGTCATCATACCCGGCCACATGCTCGCTGTGCTTGTCGCCCATGGCTTGGCCTGGCGGCTGCATCCGGTTCCCGCACGCGCCGCGCTCAGCCAGTTCCCGCTCACCGTGCTGATGATCGCCTATACCGTCCTCGGCTTGTGGCTGCTTGCGACACCGAGCGCCGGATGAACGAGGTGCGCGATGACCGTCAGTCGAACCTTGGGGAAAGCTCGCTTGCCACGTCAGAGCTTTGGTGATTTAGTTTGTACACATGCAATTTTCGGTCCTCTTAACAAGAGTGGCCCGCCTCGCTACAGCCATTGGTCAAAGCTCAAAAAGAAGGGGAACTGCCGTGACTGACAAGAATGGGTTTTTCGATCTCTCCAGACCCGCTCTCACCCGCCGCACCGCGCTCAAGGGCCTTGCCGCGGGCGCCGGTCTTGCCGTCGCGCCTGGGTTCGTGCGCTACAGCCAGGCGCAAAGCTCCGCACCGGTAAAGATCGGCTTCCAATGCCACCGCACCGGTATCGGCGCCGCCTATGGCCGCTGGTACGAGAAGACCACGGCGGCCGCCGTCAAGGCGATCAACGACGCTGGCGGCATCAACGGCCGGCAGGTCGAGGTAATCATCGAGGACGACGGCACCGATCCCGGCCGGGGCGCCGAAGTCGTCGGCAAGTTCGCCTCCCAGCACAAGACCGACATCGTCTACGGCACGCTGTTTTCGCATGTCGTCATCGGCTCGGCACCGGCCGCCGGCGAGGCCAAGATCCCCTATTTCGTCGTTAGCGAAGGCCACCACGTCGCCTCGACCAAATTGAACCGCTACGTCTTCCAGCCCGGCATCACCGATGTGAAGAGCCAGATCCAGTCGATGGCGCCGTGGATTGCCGCCAATGCCGGCAAAAAGGTGACGCAGATCTTCCCCGATTTCGCCTTCGGCTACGATCATCGCGACTACCTTCCGCCGGCCCTGAAGGCGCAGGGCGCCGAGGTTATCGCCCAGATCGCAATTCCGCCGACGGAATCCTCCTTCACCAAATATTTCCCGCAGATCCCCGCGGAGACCGAGGTGATCTACCACGTCATGGTCGGCCCGGCGGTGCTCACCTTCGTCAAGGAGCTCGGCGAGTTCTACGGCTCCAATCGGCCGCAGCTGTTCGGCTTCATCGATTCGCTCGAAGCCACCGACATCAACAGCCCCGGCCTCGAATTCCTCGACGGCAGCCATTTCTGGGAAGGCTCGCCGCGCTATGCGCAGCCCGATGACTCCCCTGCACAGAAAGCCTACCGCGCCGCCGTCGGCATTGACGACAATGGTGCCGCTGTCGGCGACCCCAAGGACGTCTCCACCGCCGCGCATATGTTCGGCTGCTGGGAAACGCTCTACGTCGTCAAGAAGGCGATGGAAGACGCCGGCTACAAGGGCCCGGAAGACCGCGCCAAGCTGGTCGAGGCGACCGAGGCCCTGACCGAGTTCGCCGAGGGGCCCGAGCATCCGCAGGGACCGAAAACCTTCAACGGCAAGATCCACCAGTGTTTTGGTATCCAGAACATCTCCAAGGTCGAAGGCGGCCGGCTGAATGTCGTCCACAAGACCAAGATCGAGGACGGCCTCTACGAGCCGGAAGGGGATTACACCACGCAGGCGCTGTGAGCTTGGCTGCTGCAGCAAGCGTGAGCGCCAAGACACCCCCCTCTGGCCAGAGGCGGGTGCTTCGCGCATCCGCCGGTGCTTAGCCGATGCACTTCGGACCTCACTTGCTCCTCGCCGCCCTCGAAGGCTTCGTCACCTCCGCCGTGCTGGCGCTGACGGCGCTTGGCCTGTCGCTGGTGTTCGGCGTCATGCGCGTCGTCAATGTCGCGCATGGCGAGTTCTTCATGCTGGGCGCGGTGCTTGCCTGGGCGATCTCTACGGCGATATCCGGCCATCCGGCGCTTGGCTTCCTGGCCGCCCTGGTGCTGGCGCCTCTGATCGTCGGCCTGATCGCGTTCGTCGCCGAACGGCTTGTGCTGCGCCGGCTCAACTACAATCCGGAAGCCACCATCGTCGCCACCATCGGCATGCTGTACATCATCCAGCAACTGGCGCTGACCTTCTACGGCCCGGAGGCGCGTCCGGTGGAGCCGCCGTTCAGCTACCGCATCCTTCTGCCGTGGTTCGGCTATTCCGGCTACAAGCTGTCGATCATCGCCGCCTCGGCGCTGCTGCTGGTCGCGACCTGGCTGGTGCTGACGCGCACGAAGATCGGCCTCATCATGCGCGCCACGCAATATGACAGCGAGACCGCGCAGGCCTTCGGCATTCCGGTGACCAGAGTCTATGCCGGCGTCTTCGCGCTCGGCGCCATGCTTGCGGCTGTGGCCGCCGTGCTGATCGTGCCGATCAGCCAGGCGCATTATCTGATGGGGCAGGACCCGCTGCTGCTCTCGTTCATCGTCGTCATCATCGGCGGCCTCGGCTCGTTGCGCGGCACGGTGGTCGCCGCGGTGCTGATTGGCCTGTCCGACGGCATCATCTCGGTATTCTTCTCGCCCACGCTGGCCAAGATCATCGCCACCTTGCTTGTCGCCATGGTGCTGGTGTTCCGGCCGCAGGGCCTGTTCGGGACGGCATCCCGATGAAGGATGCTTCTCCGGCAAAGCCCTACGCGCTGCATCTCGGCGTCATCGCCCTGCTTTTCGGGCTTAGCTTCGTCCTGCCGGAATACCATCACGGCCTGCTCGCCCGCATCATGGTGCTGGCGGTCTTCGCCATAGGCTACAATCTGCTGTTCGGCTATGTCGGGCTGCTCAGCCTCGGCCACGCCATGTTCTTTTCGGCCGGGCTCTATGGCGCCGGGCTTGCCGTCATCCATCTCGGCTGGAGCATGCCGGCAGCCTTCGCAGCCGGGCTTGCCTGCGGCGCGCTGCTTGCGCTGGTGATAGGGCTGCTGGCGCTGCGAACCTCCGGCGTCGCTTTCATGATCGTCACCATGATGTTCGCGCAGGTATTCTATCTCCTCATCCTCTATTTGGCCGCCTGGACCGGCGGCGACCAGGGCATGGTCGTGCCGCAGCCGATGCGGGTGCTTGTCCTGGGCAGCACGTCGCTCGACCTCACCAAGCCGACCGTGCGCTATATGAGCGCGCTGGCACTGTTCTCGATCGTGCTGCTCATAAGCCTGGCGATAGTCCGCTCCGGCTACGGCCGCGTGCTGGTCGCCATCCGCGAGAACGAGGAGCGGACCAAGATGCTTGGCTACAATACGTTTTCCAACAAGCTCGCCGCCGTCGTCATCTCCGGCACAATCTGCGCAGCTTCGGGCGCCGCTCATGCGCTGCTGTTCGGCTATGTCGGATCGAGCTTCGCCTCGGTACAATATTCCATCCTGCCGCTGCTCTGGGTGCTGCTGGGGGGTGCTGCCACCACGCTAGGGCCCCTGCTCGGCACGCTGTTCATGTACTACGTCATCGACATCGCTAGCGGCTACACCTCCGCCTACCTGCTGATCGTCGGCATAGCGCTGATCCTGCTGGTGCTGTTCTTCCCGAAAGGCATTCTCGGCAGCATCCGCCAGCGCTGGCTGGGCTGGCTGCCATGATGCCGCTGCTGACCACCAAAGGCCTGTCCCGCAGTTTCGGCGGCTTGCGTGCCGTCCACGGCGTCGACTTCGCGCTGATGCCGGGCGAGATCTGCGCCGTCATCGGCCCCAACGGTGCCGGCAAGACCACCTTCGTCAGCCTGGTCAGCGGCCGCATCCAGCCCTCTTCGGGCACGATCACCTTCGACGGCGCCGATATCACCAGCCTGCCTGCCTACGCCAGGGCTCGCCTTGGCATCGCCTATACGTTCCAGATCACCAGCGTCTTTGCCAATCTCAGCGCCTACGACAATGTCGCCCTGCCGGTACAGCGCACGCTGACCGACGGCCGTTCGAAAGGCGCGGTTCACACCGGTGTTATGGCGGCGCTCGAGCGCACCGGCCTTGCCGATCGGGCGCAAATGCCGGCCGGGCAATTGTCCTACGGCCATCAGCGCCTGTTGGAAGTGGCGATGGGGCTGGCGCTGAAGCCGCGCCTGCTGATCCTCGACGAACCGACGCAGGGGCTGGCCGAGAGTGAGATCGACAATTTCATCGAGCTGGTGCGCGAGATCGCCGATAGCGCCACCGTGCTTTTGATCGAGCACAACATGCCGGTGGTCATGCAACTCGCCGACCGCATCACCGTCTTCAATTCCGGCAGGATTTTAGCCGAAGGCACGCCCGAACAGATCCGCGCCAATGCCGCGGTGCAGGACGCCTATCTGGGGACGACCCATGGCTAAGGCCCAGTTCAAGGCACTGACGGTCTCCGGGCTTGATTGCTTCTATGGCGAGGTCCAGGTGCTCTATGGCCTCGATCTCGTGTTGAACGAGGGCGAGGTGCTCTGCCTGTTCGGCCGTAACGGTGCCGGCAAGACAACGACGCTGAAGGCGATCATGGGCCTGGTGCCGGCAAGCGCCGGCTCGATCCGGCTCGAAGGCCGGGAATTGACCGGCCTGCCGGCGCATGAGGTGCCCAAGGCCGGCGTCGCCTATGTGCCGCAGGGCCGGCGACTATTCGCCGAGATGACGGTGGCGGAAAACATCGAGATCGGCCTGATGGCCCGCAACAAGAGCAAGGCGACGCGCGACAACGTGCTCGATCTCTTTCCGTTGCTGCGCCAGCGCCTCAGACAGCGTTCCGGCACGCTGTCCGGCGGCGAGCAGCAGATGCTGGCCATGGCCCGCGCCCTGTGTCTGGAACCGCAGGTGCTCCTGCTCGACGAACCGACCGAAGGGCTGATGCCGTCGATGATCGCCAAGATCCGCGAAACCGTATCGAAACTGCGAGCGCTTGGCGTATCGACAATTCTTGTCGAGCAGCGCGTCGATGCCGTGCTGTCGGTCGCAGACCGCGTTTGCTTCATCGAAAACGGCCGCAACCGCGAGACGGTCGATGTCGAGGAATTGCGTGCCGATCCCTCGGCGGTCCGCCGCTATGTCGGCGTCGGGTGATCAGGCAAAGAACAGCAAACCGGCAAGCAGGAATGTCGGGATCAGCACGGCACCCGACCATGCCATATAGCCAAAGAAGCTCGGCATCTTGATGCCGCGATGCCGGGCAATGGCATAGACCATGAAATTCGGCGCGTTGCCGATATAGGTGTTGGCGCCCATGAACACCGCGCCTGCCGAGATCGCCGCCAGCGTCGAGGCGAGCTCGGTCATCAGATGCTGAGCATCGCCGCCGGCCAGTTCGAAGAACACCAGATAGGTCGGCGCATTGTCGAGGAAGGACGACAGCGCTCCGGTCAGCCAGAAATAGGCAAGGTTGTCGGGCGCGCCGGTCGGCGAACTGACCAGCAGCACCAGCGGCGCCAACGCGCCGTCGAGGCCGGCCCGCAATATGGCGACGACCGGCACGATGCAGATGAAGATGCTGGCGAACAGCTTCGCCACCTCGGCAATCGGGCCCCAGTTGAAGGCGTTTGCGCCGCGAAACTCCTTCGGCGAGACGACAAGCGAAGTGAAGGCCAGTATCAGGATGGCGGCGTCGCGCACCAGGTTCTGCAGCTCGAAGCTGACGCCCTGGAAAGCGAAGCTCACCCCCGGCTTCCAGGCAGCGGAAATCAGGATCGCGGCGATCACCCCCGCCAGCAGCGGGATGTTGGCCAGGCCGCGAATGCGCACCTTGCTGTCGGGCGTCGGATCCTTGATCTTCGGCGCGCCTTCCTCCCGGTGATGCAGGATGATGTCGATCGCCAGGAAAACCGCCACCACTACGCCGGCGACGAACAGCGTCTCGGGCAGCAGGTGAACTGTCGTCCAGAAGAAATCGACGCCGCGCAGGAAGCCGACGAACAGCGGCGGATCGCCCAGCGGCGTCAGCGACCCGCCGATGTTGGACACCAGGAAGATGAAGAAGATGACGACATGGGCGTTGAAGCGCCGGTTGTCGTTGGCGCGGATGAGCGGCCTGATCAGGATCATCGAGGCGCCGGTTGTGCCGATGACCGAGGCAAGCACCGCGCCGCCCAGCAACAGCCCAGCATTGACCAGCGGCGTGCCGTGTATGTTGCCGGCAACGAAGATACCGCCCGAAATGGTGAACAGCGCAAACAACAGGATGATGAACGACATGTATTCGGTGAGCAGCGCATGCAGCACCGCCTGGGTGGCCGACGGGATGCCGAAGGCGATGGCCAGCGGCCCGATCACCAACGCTGCCCAGAAGGCAGCGATCTTGCCGTAATGGTGCTCCCAGGCATGATGGAACAGCAGCGGGCCGGTCGCGATGCAAAGCAACAGTCCGGCAAACGGCAGCCCCCACCACAGCGACATGACGGCGCCCGGCAATTCGTGCGCTTCGGCCGCGAGAACCGCTCCCGGAGAAAGGATTGCGGCAATAAGTGCAGCACTTGCCGTCAACGCCGCAAACCGCATGAAGCCCCTCAAAAGTCTGTCAGGTTCGGCTGGGTGGCGTTCAAATCAGTGCCACGCCGGCATCGCGCATCCGGCCCAGCATCCTCTCCATGGAGCCGTTGAGATCGATGCCGCGGCAGGCGTCGAGCCGCACGGACGTCGCGAAACCGAGCTTGACCGCGTCGAGCGCCGAAAAGGCGACGCAGAAATCCGTCGCCAGGCCGACCAGGGTCAGCGCATCGATATTCCGCTCCCGGAGATAGCCGGCAAGGCCGGTCGGCGTCGTCCGGTCGTTCTCGAAGAATGCCGAATAGCTGTCGATCGCAGGACGAAACCCCTTGCGGATCACCAGCTCGGCCTTGCTCCAGGCCAGGCCTGAATGGAAGTCCGAACCCAGGCTGCCCTGGATGCAGTGATCCGGCCACAGCGTCTGCTCGCCATAAGGCATGTCGATCGTTTCGAACGGGCGCTTGCCGGGGTAGCTGGAGGCAAAGCTCGAATGGCCGGCAGGATGCCAGTCCTGAGTCAGCAGGACGTGCTCGGTCCGCCGGATCAGATCATTGACCAACGGCACGATTTCGTCGCCACCGGCCACTTCCAGGGCGCCACCCGGGCAGAAATCGTTCTGCAGGTCGATGATGACAAGCGCTTCGTCGGCCATGGAGCCTCCTTATCTTCTGGTCTTGAGCTTAGGCTCCAATGAAAAGGTGACCGGACGCAGAAACTTGACCAGATGGCCGGCTGCGTCAACCTCTCATGGCATAACAAATGCGTTCCGGGCGCACCGGTGCCAACAGCCGTGCAAACTCTGGCTTTGACAATTCCCGCCGGCTTGATATCATTTGCATACGAATGAATTTCCTGCCTCGCATGCTCGGGAAAATCTTTCGGCAGGATCCCCTCTCGGGAAGCCCATTCTGGGAAGGCAAAGCGTGATCCGTTACGCAAAACCCGCCACGGTCGACGACGCCCTCGCTTTGCTGGGCGAAGGGCAATGGCGCATCCTTGCCGGCGGCACTGACTTCTATCCGGCACAGGGCAGCAAGCCCTTCCGCGACAATGTCCTCGACATCAATGGCCTGGCGGCATTGCGCGGCATTGCCGAAGCCGAGAACTATTGGCTCATCGGCGCCCGCGCTACCTGGACCGATCTCGTCCTCCGTCCGCTGCCGACGGCCTTCGACGCGCTGAAGCAGGCGGCGCGGGAAGTCGGCTCGGTGCAGATCCAGAACGTTGCCTCGATTGCCGGCAATCTTTGCAATGCCTCGCCGGCCGCCGACGGCGTGCCGGCGCTGCTGGTGCTCGACGCCGAAGTCGAACTGCGTTCCGCGGTGGCGACCCGGCATCTGCCCCTTGCAGAATTCATCCTCGGCAACCGTCGCACCGCACTGCAGCCGGGCGAAATGGTCACGGCAATCCGCATTCCCAAACCTGCGACCGCCGGCAGCTCCGCCTTCGTGAAACTTGGCGCGCGGCGTTATCTCGTCATCTCCATCGCCATGGCCGCCGCACGCCTGGCCGTCGAAGACGGTGTCGTCAGGGACGCGGCAGTCGCCGTCGGGTCCTGCTCGCTTGTCGCCAGGCGCCTGGCGGGTGTCGAAGCGGCGCTGCGCGGCCGGCCCGTGGGCCACGCGCTTGTCACTGCGATCCAATCCGCGCTGATGGACGAGCTGTCGCCGATTACCGACGTACGCGGCAGCGCCGAATATCGGCTGGATGCGGCGCGCGAGATCGTCGCCCGCGCCGTGCTTGGTGCGGTGGGTGCTGATCCCGGCGAAAGGGCGGTAGCCTGATGGGCATGGAGCGCGCCGAAATCGCCTTCGAAGTCAACGGCGCCGCCGTCAGCGTTTGCGTGCCGCCGGTGCGGCGGCTGTCCGCGGTGTTGCGCGACGAGCTGCGGCTGACCGGCACCAAGGTCGGCTGCGATGCCGGCGATTGCGGCGCCTGCACCGTGCTGGTCGACGGCGAGCCGGTCTGCGCCTGCCTGATGCCTGCGGCGTCCGCCTCCGGCACCGTGGTGACGACCGTCGAAGGCCTCGCCAATGGTCGGCTGTCGGCGCTGCAGGCTTCTTTCCTCAGCCATGGCGCGGCGCAATGCGGCGCCTGCACGCCCGGCCTGCTGGTCGCGGCAACGGCACTCCTGGACAGGACGCCTTGCCCGAGCGAGGCCGAAACGCAGGATGCGCTGGGCGGCGTGCTCTGCCGCTGTACCGGCTACCGCAAGATCGTCGCCGCGGTGATGGATGCTTGGCGCCACGCCGACGGTCTCGATCAGCGCATGCCATCCTCGGGCCATGCCGTCGGCTCCTCCCCGATCCGCCTCGATGGCCTTCCGAAAGTCACCGGCGGCGAAAAATTCGGCGGCGATTCATTCCCGGCCGACGCGCTGTCGGTGCTGGTCGTCCGCTCGCCGCATTATCACGCGGCCTTCAGCTTCGGCGATCTCGATGGCTGGGTGAAATCCCGTCCCGGCATTGTCGGCGTCTTCACCGCTGCCGATATCCCGGGAAAGAATTGTTTCGGCGTCATCGCGCCCTTCGCCGACCAGCCGGCGCTGGCCGAAGGGATTTCGCGTTTTCGCGGCGAGGCGGTGGCGCTGGTTGCCGGCGAATGCGAGGCTATCCTCGATCTCGACCTTGCCGATTTTCCTGTCAGTTGGACCGAATTGCCGCATTTTCTGGAAACTGGCGAAGCGCAGGCCGGCGGTGCGCCACTGGTCCATGAAAACCGGCCGTCGAACCTGCTCACCTCCGGCTTCGTCGAGCGTGGCGACCCGGAAGCCGCGCTTGCCGGTGCGGCTTTCGTCGTTTCCGGCGCCATCGACACCTCCTATGTTGAGCATGCCTATATCGAACCGGAAGCCGGCTATGCCTTCATGGACGGCGACACGCTGGTCGTCGTCGCCTGCACGCAGGCGCCCTATATGGACCGTGACGACACGGCAAAAGTGCTCGGCCTTGCCCCGGAAAAGGTGCGCATCGTACCGACCGCCACCGGCGGCGGCTTCGGCTCCAAGCTCGACGTCTCGCTGCAACCGCTCATCGGCCTCGTCGCCATGAAAACCGGCCGGCCTGCGGCGCTCGCCTATACCCGTACCGAATCGATGATCTCGACCACCAAGCGCCATCCCGCTCGGATGAGAGCGAGCATCGGCGCCAATGGCGACGGCCGCATCACCGGCATGGTCTTCGCCGGCGATTTCAATACCGGCGCCTATGCCAGCTGGGGGCCGACGGTCGCGAACCGCGTGCCGGTGCACGCCTCCGGTCCCTATGCGACGCGGAACTATCGCGCCGAAGGCCGCGCCATCCACACCAATGGCCCGATTGCCGGCGCCTTTCGCGGTTTCGGCGTGCCGCAGGCGACGATCATGCTGGAGACCCTCTATGACGAGTTGGCCGACAAGCTCGGCATAGACCGGCTCGACTTTCGCCTGAAGAATTGCCTTCGGAACGGATCCGAAACAGTTACCGGGCAGCGGCTCGAGTCGGGCGTCGGCATCGCCGACTGCCTGGAGGCCCTCCGCTCACAGTGGCAGCGTGCCCTTCGTGATGCCGAAGCGTTCAATGCCGGTAGCACCATCAAAAAACGCGGCGTCGGCGTCGCCTCTTGCTGGTACGGCTGCGGCAACACCTCGCTGCCCAATCCGTCGACCATCAAGGTCGGCATCTCGATGTCGGGCGAAGTCGTCCTGCATCAGGGGGCGGTCGATATCGGGCAGGGTTCGAACACCGTCATCGCGCAGATCTGCGCCGACGCGTTGGGTCTGCCATTGGAGAAGTTGCGGCTGAAAGGCGCCGATACGGCGTTCACCCCCGACGCCGGCAAGACCTCGGCCTCGCGCCAGACCTTCGTCACTGGCAAGGCCGCCGAAAAGGCCGGCCGCGCCTTGCGCGAGGAGATCTTGCGTTTCGCCAATGTCTCGGAAAAGGCGGCGATTGCGCTGGACGGCACAAGCCTGAGCATCGGGGAAGGCGAAGCGATGCGCCGCATCGATCTTTCCTCGCTGAAGGCCGATGCCGAAGGCTTCGTCTTCCGGGCCGAGGAAAGCTACGATCCGCCGACACAGCCGCTCGATGCCAAGGGCCAGGGCAAGCCTTATGCCGTCTATGGCTATGGCGCGCAGATCGCCGAACTGGAGGTCGACCTCAGGCTCGGCACCGTGAAGCTGATAAGAATCACCGCCGCGCACGATGTCGGAAGGGCCATCAACCCTTTGCTGGCAGAGGGCCAGATCGAGGGTGGCATCGCCCAGGGCATCGGCATGGCGCTGATGGAGGAGTATATCCCCGGCCGCACCGAGAATTTGCACGACTATCTGATCCCGACCATCGGCGACGTGCCGCCGATCGAGACGATACTGATAGAAGTTCCGGACCCGGAAGGACCCTTCGGCGCCAAGGGTTTGGGCGAGCATGTGCTGATCCCGACAGCGCCGGCGATCCTCAACGCCATCCGCCATGCAACCGGTGTGCTGGTCACCAAAATTCCGGCGACGCCGACCCGCATCCGCGCCGCCATCCTCGACAAGGAGGCGCGCCGATGAGCGAGCTTGCCGAACGCTTCGAGACACACGATCCCGGCGAGAAGCTGGTGGCCGAGAAGATCCGCTGCGATGCCTGTCCAGTCATGTGCTATATCGCCGATGGCCGCACCGGCGCCTGCGATCGCTACGGCAATGTTGGCGGCAGGATCGTGCGGATGGATCCGCTGACCATCCTCAACCACGCGGCCGAGACAGGCGGCGCGGTCGTGCCCTTTGCCGAGGAAGGCAATGGCTGGGACGGCGAACTGGTCAACACCGGCCGCCGCTTCGTCACCGCGATCGGCGCCGGCACCACCTATCCCGACTACAAGCCGGCGCCCTTCATCGTCAGCCAGGAGGTCGAAGGCGTCGATCTGGTCACCGTCGTCACCGAGGGCATCTTCTCCTATTGCGGCGTCAAGGTGAAGATCGACACCGACCGTCATATCGGCCCCGAAACGGCAACGGTCCGTGCCCAAGGCGAAGCGATCGGCCATGTTACCACCGGCGAATACGGCTCGCAGATGCTGTCGCTGGGCGGCGTGCATCATTTGACTGGCGGCTCGAAGGCTGAAGGGCGCGCCACCTGTGACGCCATGCTCAGCCTGTGCAACCGCAAGCCGGTCGAGCTCGTCATCGACGGCGGCGCCACCGTCATCGTCGAAGCCGGCAAGCCGCCGGTCATCGACGGCAAGCTCGAGCAGCGCATGCGCGTCGGCTGCGGTTCGGCTACGATCGGCATGTTCGCCACCCAGTGGCGCGGCCATGTCGACGAGGTGGTGGTGGTCGATGACCACATCACCGGCGTTGTCTCCGAGCATCAGGCCGGCAAGGTGCTTGGCTGGCAGGACACCGGCATCAAGATCATCGGCCGCCGTTCTACGCCGGGCCGTTATTTCAAGGTATCGGAGCCCGGCCTCGGCTGGGGCGGCACCAGCATTTCCGACCCGCTGTCGATCCTTGGTGAATGGAACGCCAAAAAGGGTGCGCGCCCCGGCATGTCGCTGCTGATGGTCTCGACCACCGGCGAGCAATTCGCCTACTACGAGCTCGACGACGAATTGAAGCCGGTGCAGAAACCCTTCCCGGAGCGGCTGCGGAAGTCGGTTGAACTGATCGAGGACAATTGCGAGCCGGCGCTCTGCACCGTGCTTTTCGTCGGCGGCGCCGGCGGCTCGCTGCGCGCCGGCGTCACCGAGAACCCGGTCAATCTGACCCGCTCGGTGCAGGGCCTCAAGACCTATGTGACGGTCGGCGGCGCGCCGGTCTATGTCTGGCCGGGCGGCGGCATCACGCTGATGGTCGACGTCACCCGCGTGCCGGAAGGCGCCTTCGGCTATGTCCCGACGCCGGCGCTGGTGGCGCCGATCGAGTTCACCATGCGCCGCGACGATTATGTCAGGCTCGGCGGCTACGAAGCCGAAATACGCAGCGTCGACGATATCCTGGCCAAGGGCGGCGAGTATCTCAACCCGCGCCGCGGCACGGCCGCACCCCGCGACAATCCCTGGCCGCCGCTGGCGCAGTTGCGTCGCGCGGCCGCAAACGGGGCCGGGCGATGAACGGCCCGCAGGTGCATTGGCTCAAGGACGGCCGGCGGCTTCACCTCAACCATGGGCCAATCGATCTGATCGTTGAGGCATTCGGCGAGGCGAGTGAATGCCGCGCCGCATATCGCCAGGCGGTAACGCGCTTCCAGACAATCCTGCCCGAACTGGTCGAAGAGTTGCCCGAACTGCGCTGCCCGGCCTCCTCGCAGCCCCGTGCTTTCGCAGGCCCGACGGCACGTCGCATGGAAGCGGCGGTCGTTCCGCTAGCGAAACAATTCATCACGCCGATGGCTGCCGTCGCCGGTTCGGTAGCCGACGAAGTGCTTGGTTCGCTGCTTGCCGGCCATCGGCTCGAGCGCGCCTATGTCAACAATGGCGGCGACAGCGCGATCTATCTCGGCCACGGGCAGTCGATGACGCTTGCCATTGCCGGGACAGGTCATGGGTTGGCAGATCGTCTCACGATCCGCGCCGAAGACGGGATTCGCGGTGTCGCGACAAGCGGCTGGCGCGGCCGCTCCTTTTCGCTGGGCATCGCCGACGCGGTCACGGTGCTGGCGCGAACGGGTGCTGAAACCGATGCCGCCGCGACCTTGATCGCCAACGCCGTCGACCTGCCCGGTCATCCGGCCGTTAGGCGCGTACGGGCGCGCGATCTCGCACCTGACAGCGATCTCGGCGACCGTTTGGTGACGCAGGGCGTGGGGCCGCTTTCCGCCGCTGAAATCGCTATTGCGCTGGAAGGCGGATTTGCCGTTGCAGAGGAGTTTCGGCGGCGCGGCCTGATTGCCGCCGCGGCGCTTTTCCTCGGCGGTCAGGTGCGCATCGCAGGTCCGATGGCGCTCGCCAACAAAGTTTTAGAGAGGGAAGTTGCTCATGCCTGAGTTTCCGATCCGCAAGATCGCCGTGCTGACCGAAGAGATTTTTCACGAAGGTGGGCCGGTGGCGCTGGTACCGCGGCGCCGCGCCGCGGCCATGGCTGTGGTGAAGAACCCGTTCGCCGGCCGTTACGTCGAGGAACTGCAGAGCGCCATGGAGGATCTGAAGCCGCTCGGGCTGCTGCTCTCCGACAGGCTCATTGCCGCACTGGGCGGCGACGTCAAACAGATCGAGGGCTACGGCAAGGGCGCCATCGTCGGCATGGCGGGCGAGCTGGAGCATGGCGCGCTGTGGCATGTGCCGGGCGGCTATGCCATGCGCGAGCGGCTCGGCGATGCCAAGGCGATCGTGCCGTCGGCAAAGAAGGTCGGCGCCTTCGGCGCGCGGCTCGATGTGCCGCTCGGCCACATCAACGCCGCCTATGTGCGCAGCCATTTCGACGCCATGGAAATCGGCATCAGCGATGGTCCGCGCCCCGACGAGATCCTGTTTTGCCTCGCCATGACCTGCGGCCCGCGCGTGCACGACCGCATGGGCGGGCTGGCGGCCAAGGACATCAAGGCATGGGATGGGCTGCGGTGAGCGCCGAGGACAATCTGCTCAAGCTGGTCGAGGCCGAGGAGCCTGACGAAAACGACTATCGCTTGCAGGAGCAGGTGGGCTTCATTCTGCGCAAGGCGCATCAGCGCCATGTCTCGATCTTCGCCGCACACATCGCCGATCTGACGCCGCCGCAATTTGCCGCTCTGGCCAAATTGCGCGACGTCGGCGAGACCTCGCAGAACCAGCTTGGCAGCCTGATCGCCATGGATGCGGCGACCGTGAAGGGCGTCATCGACCGGCTGAAAGCGCGTGGCTTTGTCGAACTTAGCAAGCACGAAGTCGACAAACGGCGTCTGCTGGTCAGTCTGACGGCCGAGGGGCGCGACGCGATCGAGCGGCTGATTCCGCTTGCCCGCGAGATTACGCAGGAAACGCTGGCGCCGCTTTCCGCCAGGGAGGCGGCCATTTTCATGAAACTGCTGGCCAAGCTGGCTTGAGCTGCCATCTGCCGAGCGTTTGGTTGTTGTTCCTGCCGGGCGAAGAACGCCCGGCAGGAAAACCTCGTCTCAGAGGCCGTTGTCCTTCAGGATCTGGGCAGCATTTTCCTTGGTGATCTTCTGCGTCGGCAGGGTGATGGTCTTTTCCACCTTCTCGCCGTTCAGGAACTTGATCGCCTGCCGCAGCCCTTCGGCGCCCGGCGTCACATAAGTGAACGTCGCCGTCAGCTCGCCATTGGCGACCAGCTGCACCCCTTCATTGGGCAGGCCGTCGATGCCGATGAACTTGATGTCCTTCTCACGTCCGGCGTCCTTGGCGGCAAGATAGGCGCCATAGGCCATCGGATCATTGTGGCCGTAGACAAGATCGATCTTCTCGTTGTTGCGCAGCGCGGTCGCCATGATGTTGTAGGCCTGGTCCTGCTTCCAGTCGCCCGACTGCTGGTCGAGCAGGTATTTTATGCCTGGCTCCTTGTCGGTGAATTCATGGAAGCCGTCATGGCGGTCGTGTGCCGGCTGGGTGCCCATGCCGCCCCAGATCTCGACGACGTTGCCGGCGGCCTTGCCCTTGCCGCCAAGCAGCTCCACGGCATATTCACCGGCAGCCCGGCCGATCAGCTTGTTATCGCCGCCGACGAACTGCGTGTAGTCGTTGGTTTCGACGTTGCGGTCGAGCACAAACACCGGGATCTTGGCATCGATCGCCTGCTGCACGACACCGGTCAGGCCGGCGGATTCTTTCGGTGATACCAAGAGCGCATCGACCTCCTGACGGATCAGGTTCTCGACGTCGGCGACCTGCTTCTCGGTCTTGTCCTCGCCGTCGGTGATGATCAGCTCGACTTCCGGATGCTTGGCCGCTTCGGCCAGGATGTCCTTGTTGAACTGGGCGCGCCAGGGTTCGATGGTCGTCACCTGCGAGAAGCCGATCTTCCACTTCTTGTCCTGCGCATCGGCACCGCCGGCAAGCATGGCGGTCGTGGTCAGGAGTGCCGCTGTCAGCCCGGCGAGCTTCAACAATTCACGTCGTTTCATTTCTTGTTTCCTCCAATATTCAGAGACGCGGTCTCTTGCGACGGCCGCTTTGCCGCGGCCGTTTCCTTGTGCGCTTGCCCACCGGGCAGTCGCAGATAGAAGAGAAGATCACCGGCATTGCGCTCCTGTACGAGCACGGTACCGATGATGATCATCCCCTTCAGCACCAGCTGAAGGTTCGAATTGATGTTGTGCAGCTGCAGGATGTTGGAGAGCAGCCCGAAGATCAGCACGCCGCAGAACGTCCCGGTGAGGCTGCCGCGTCCGCCCATCAGGCTGGTGCCGCCGATGACCACGGCGGCGATCGCGTCGAGCTCCAGCCCGGCGCCGGCGTCCGGCTTGCCTTGCCGGTACTGCGCGACATAGAGCACCGCCGCGATGCCGGCCAGCAGCCCTGACACGGCATAGGTGGCGATCTTCACGCGGCCTGCGGCGATGCCCGACAGCCGCGCCGCCTCCTCATTGCCGCCGATTGCGTAGACATAGCGGCCGAACGGGGTGAAGCGCAGCACGGCGCCGTAGATCAGGATGGCGCCGAGGAAGAACAGGCCCGGCATCGGGATCACGCCGAACACCAGCGAGCGCAGCATTTCGAAATCGGCCGTGGCGTTCGACCCGGTATAGACCGGCAGCACGGCATTGTTCTGGCCGGCGGTCAGCCGGGCGATGCCGAGCGCAGTAACCATCATCGCCAGCGTCACGATGAAGGGCTGCAGCCGCCCGGCGACGATAATGAAGCCGTTGAGCGCGCCGAACAGCAGGCCGACGCAAGGCGCCACCAGCAGCACGCCGAGCACGCCGAATTTTGAGCCTACCTGCGGCAGCAGGAACCACAGCACCAGACTGCACAGGATCACCCCGACAATGCCGGGCGTCACCAGCCCGCGAACGCTGTCCAACCTGATGTCGTGCGTGGCCTGCGCGCCGGCGCGGGATTTTTCGATGTTCAGCAGGATGAAACGAGTGACGAGAATGCCGAGGCAAAGGGCTGCCACAGCAACTGTCGGCAACCCCAGCACCACCGCCGGCGTCACGCCGGGGACCGTCAGCAGCATGGCACAGACGACCGTGCAGATCGCCATCAGCGAGCCGACGGAAAGGTCGATACCGCCGGTGATGATCACCGCCGTCATGCCGGTGGCAATCAGCCCGGTGGTCGACACCTGGCGCAGCACATCGAGCAGGTTGCCGTAGGACAGAAAGATGTTGTTGCCTTTGGAGCTGATCGGCGAGCCGAGCACGCCGATCAGGAAAATGGCGATCAGGCCCCAATAGAGTTTCGTCCGGGACAGGATATGCAAAATGCTCATGCGGCAGGCCTCGTCATGGTCCGTCGCGGCGCCGCAAGCCGCATGATGGCCTCTTCGCTGGCTTGCGCGCGGGACAGCATTCCCGTCTGGCGGCCGTCGGCCATGACCAGGATACGGTCGGAAAGATGCAGCAGCTCCGGCAATTCCGAGCTGATGACGGCGATCGCCAGCCCGTCTCGCGCCAGCTTGAAGATGAGATCGTAGATTTCCCGCTTGGCGCCGACATCGATGCCGCGCGTCGGCTCGTCGAGCAGCAGCACCCGCGGCCTCGTCGCCAGCCATTTGCCTATGACGACCTTCTGCTGGTTGCCGCCGGACAGCGTGCCGGCCGGCTGCTCGACGGTCTCGCAGCGAATGCCGAGCGCCTTGACAGCGTCCCGTGCCAGCCCTTGCTCGCCGGCCAACGAGCGCAGGCCGAACCGCGCCAGCGCGCCGACCAGCGGCAGCGCGACATTGTCGGTGATCGAGGCCTCGAGATGCAGGCCTTGCGTCTTGCGGTCTTCTGTGACCAGGGCGATGCCGAGGCGGCGCGCATCGCGCGGCGACCGGATTTCTACTGCCTCGCCATCGAGCCTGATCTCACCGCCGGCACGCCCGCCGCTGGACCCGAAGATCGTTTCCAGGATTTCGGTGCGGCCCGAGCCCAGCAGCCCGCCGATACCGAGGATTTCTCCTGCGGCAAGATCGAAGCTGACGCCGTCGAGCACGGTGCGCCAGCCATGGCGATTGGGCTTCGACAGCGATAGCTCGCTGACGGAAAGGACGGTGTTGCCACCGGGGATGCGGTGCTCCTGGGAGGAGGCAAGCAGGTTTCGCCCGACCATCGCTGAAATAATGGCGTCTTCGTCGAGCTTGTCCATCGCCTGCGTCAGGACATGACGTCCATCGCGGAACACCGTGACCCGGCTGGCCAGATGCATGACTTCGTCGATGCGGTGCGAAATGTAGACGATCGCCACGCCGCTATTGGCGAGCTGGCGGATGATGCGGAACAGCCGCTGGCATTCGGCCGGCGAAAGCGCCGAGGTCGGCTCGTCCATGATCAGAATGCGCGCCGACATCGACAGCGCCTTGGCGATCTCGACCAGCTGCTGTTCGCCGACGCGCAAGGCACCGACGCGCGCATCCGGATCGAGCTCGATGCCGAGCCTTTGCAACAGCGCGCCGGCGGCGCGGCTGCTCGCCTTGCGGTCGACGATCAGCCCGGCGATCAGCTTCTCGCGGCCGAGAAAGATATTGTCGGCGACGCTAAGTTCGGGAACGAGGTTCAGCTCCTGGTGGATGATGGCGATGCCGGCGCGCTCGGCTTCGCGGACGCCGGCAAAGCGCACCGGATAGTCATCGATACGGACCGTTCCGTTATAGTCCGTATAGACGCCGGACAGGATCTTCATCAGCGTCGATTTGCCGGCGCCGTTCTCGCCCATCAGCGCATGGACCTCGCTGCGCCGCAGCTCGAAGCCGACATCGACAAGTGCTGCGATACCGCCGAAGGACTTGGAGATGTGCTCGGCCCTCAGCACGATAGCCAAGCCGTCCGCCATAACGCCTTGCGCAGGGATGGAATTGCCGTGCTGCATGACAAGGACGGCCTCCCTCCGTCGTCACTGAACACCTCAAACGCTAATCTAAACGTTTCGATCATGTCAAGGCAATATCTGAGGCCTGAGATTGTTGCATTTCGATTCTTGCGCAAAATCATAAGATTCCGTACGTATTGCTGCCGTGGAGTGGTGAAACGTTTCGAAAATGACAGCGTCAGGACGAAAAAGGCAGCGCAAATTCACTGCTCCGACCATGCTTCATGTGGCCGAGGCCGCGCGTGTTTCCGTGGCCACCGTGTCGGCGCTGATCAACGGCACCGCGACCGTCAGCCCCGAGCTCAGCCAGCGCATCGAACAGGCGATCCGCGACATCGGCTACAAGCGCAATGCCATCGCCCGCAGCCTCAAGATGGGCACCACACGCACCATTGGGCTCACCGTCCCACACATCACCAATCCGTTCTTTACCGACGTGGTTTCTGTGATCCAGCAGGCTTTCGACAGGGCCGGCTACGCCGTCATGCTGTGCTGCACCGACGAGCACCTGAACACGCAGGACGATCAGATCAGGCTGCTGCTCGACCGCATGGTCGACGGGCTGATCGTCGCGCGTGTCGGCGACGGCGCGATCCTCAAACGGATTGTCGACGACGCCAATGTGCCCGTCGTGCTGCTCGACCGTGTTTGCCAGGGGGTCGACACCGATGCCATCGTTCTCGACAATCAGCGCGCGGTATTCGACGCCATCACCTATTTGATCGATCTCGGCCATCGGCGCATCGGCTACATCTCCGGCTCTTTCGATATCTCGCCGATGCATGACCGCATGGCGGGATATCGCGAGGCCCTTCAGGCCGCCGGCCTGCCGGCCGAGCCCGAGCTCGTCCGCTTCGGCAATTTCCACGAAGTCGATGGCTACAACGCCACCATGCAGTTGCTTTCGCTGCACGACCGGCCGAGCGCCATCTTTTCGGCCAACAACCCGATGGTGATCGGCACCATGAAGGCCATTCGCGATATCGGCCTGTCCTGTCCGGAGGATATTTCGGTCGCCTGCTTCGACGATTTTCCGTGGTCGGATGTGTTCCGGCCGCAATTGACCACGGTCGCACAGCCGGTGCAGGCGATTGGCGAACAGGCGGCCAATCTGCTGCTCGACCGGCTCGCCGGAAACAGGGATGCCCCGCCGCGCAAGCTGACACTCAAGGGACGCTTGATGATCCGCAATTCATGCCGTCCGCTAGGTGCAACTGCGCAGAGCGTCAGCGCGTAGCGCTTGGGCTCTGTCCTGCCGACCCTTCGCAGCCGCTACGGGCGTTCGTCGTTCGAAAACCGAGCAATTGAAGGACGCGGCGCCGATCGAGCCAAGTGGCCAGCAATCAGCCCGCCGACAAGCAGGAAAATCTTGGCAATCGAAGCATGTCGGATTAGGAATATGACGAGATGCGGCTGATCGCCCGCACGGGCGCCGGCTTGAGGCATGTGCGTGAAATCGATCCTAATCGGGCTGGTGCTTGCTGGGATGGTCGCATTCTTCGGCTGCACCACCGGCGGTCCATTAAAGACTTCTCCCTCGGCCTATGGCGGTCTCACCGACGCCGGTTTTCGCGTTCCGCCGGTTCCGATCTACAAGGTTGACCAAAAGTTCCTTCGGCAGACAGTGCCTTATGCGACTGAAGAGGCGCCTGGCACCATCATTGTCGATACAGGAGCGAAATTCCTCTACTACGTGTTAGGAGACGGTCAGGCGCTGCGCTACGGAATCGGCGTCGGCAAGGCGGGCTTCGAGTGGCATGGCACCGCTCACGTTGCGAGGAAGCGCGAATGGCCGGATTGGAGCGCGCCGTCTGCGATGATCGTGCGCGAGCAGAAGCGGGGCCGCATCATACCGGCTCATATGGAGGGCGGACTCATGAACCCGCTCGGGGCGCGGGCGCTCTATCTTTTCAACGAGAAAGGTGACACTGGATATCGCCTGCACGGTAGCCCTGAATGGTGGTCCATCGGCAAAGCTGTGTCGGCGGGCTGCATTCGCCTCATGAACCAGGACATCATCGATCTCTATAACCGCTCCACAATCGGCACCAAGGTGATCGTCATTTAGTAGACCCCGCGTTTCCGTCTGACAGACGAGCTTGACGGATCGAAAACCTCCGCGTAAAGCGCGCGAACTGTTCGCGATGTCTTCGCACACCTGTTCGCGATGTTCCCTGCCTGAGGCCGGCCTTAACCGCAAC
Organism: Mesorhizobium sp. WSM4836; assembly: GCF_055811815.1. NCBI lineage: Bacteria > Pseudomonadati > Pseudomonadota > Alphaproteobacteria > Hyphomicrobiales > Phyllobacteriaceae > Mesorhizobium > Mesorhizobium sp. WSM4836. Next base: position 91,397 of record NZ_JBVVQF010000003.1, on the reverse strand, counting down.
ACTGCCAAGTGGCGAACCAACTCTCAGGCAGCTTCCGACAGCAATTTGTGAACGTCGGCCAGGATCTCGAACGAGCGCACCCGCACCGCATGGTCGAAAATCTGCGCCGTGACCATCAGTTCGTCGGCGCCGGTGCGGCGCACGAATGCGTCGATGCCTTGCCTGACCGTTTCGGGAGAGCCGACGACGGCGCAGGAAAGCGCCTGTCCGAGCATGGTCTTGGCCATCGGATCGAGGTCGCACTCATATCCTTCGACCGGCGGCGGCAATCGGCCGGGCCGGCCGGTGCGCAGATTGACGAAGGCCTGCTGCAGCGAGGTGAACAACAGCCGCGCCTCGGCATCGGAAGAAGCGGCGAAGACGTTGAGGCCGAGCATCACATACGGCTTGTCGAGCTGCTCCGACGGCTGGAAGCGCGAGCGGTAGATCTCCAGCGCATGGTCGAGCTCGGCCGGCGCAAAATGCGAAGCGAAGGCGTAGGGCAGGCCGAGCATGGCGGCAAGCTGCGCGCCGTAGAAGCTGGAGCCGAGAATCCAGATCGGCACCTTTTCGCCTTCGCCCGGCACCGCGCGGATGCGTTGACCCTCTTCGGCCGGCTGGAAGTACCCCATCAGTTCGACGACGTCCTGCGGGAAATTGTCGGCGCCGGCGTCGAGGTTGCGGCGCAGCGCCCGTGCGGTGGCCATGTCGGTGCCGGGCGCCCGGCCGAGGCCGAGATCGATGCGACCGGGATGCAGGGCATTGAGCGTGCCGAATTGCTCGGCAATGACCAGCGGCGAATGATTGGGCAGCATGATGCCGCCGGCGCCGACGCGTATCGTCCTGGTGCCGCCGGCGACATGGGCAATGACGACCGAGGTGGCGGCGCTGGCGATGCCGGGCATATTGTGGTGCTCCGCCAGCCAGTAACGCCGGTAACCCAGCCGCTCGGCATGGCGGGCGAGATCGAGCGAATTGGCGAGTGACTGCGAAGCGTTGCTGCCTTCGACGATCGGCGACAGGTCGAGAACGGAAAGAACGGTCATCGGCGCGGGTTTCCTGTGGGCCGAAGGGATGTAGGAAGCCGTTGCCGAGGCGGCAAATTCAAAATGTTGATGGAGCACTTCGGGCACAACGGACGTGCGACCGATGCAAGGTCGTGATCGGCAGCGATCGGGGCGCTTTGGCCCTTTAAGCCGCTACTTTTTCACCTCGGGAATCTCTTCGTCCTCGATCACCGCCGTGTGTTGCGCCGCCAGGAAATTGCCGACATGGCTGAGACCGTCGAAATGATCGCAAAACACCTTGATGACGACCAGCAGCGGCACCGCCAGCAGCGCACCGACGAAACCCCATAGCCACGACCAGAAGGCGATGGCGATGAGGATTGCCACGGCGTTGATCTCGAGACGGCGGCCGACCACCGTCGGCGTCACGAACTGGCCTTCGACGACATCGCACATAAGGACGAAGGCTGGCGCCAGCAGCGCGTAGGAAATCGTGTCGAAGCTGATCAGCGCGATGATCGTAACCAGCGTGATGGTGGTCAGCGCCCCGATATAGGGCAAGAAATTGAGCAGAGCCGCTGCCGCGCCCCAGACCTGCGCGTTGGGCACGCCGAGTGCCCACAAACCGAGCCCGATGACCACGCCGAGACATGTATTGATGACCGTGACAGTAAGCAGATAGTGCGAGATTTCACGTTCGACGTCATAGACGACGCGCAGTGCCCGCTTCTTTTCGCTGAGACTGGGGAAGGACTGGACGATCTTTTCATAGAACATCGTGCCGGAGGCGAGCAGGAACAGCGACAGGACGAAGACAATGACGACGCTGGTGCCGGCCGACAGCACATTGCCGGCGGCTTGCGAGAGAATACCGGACGGCGCCATCGCCACTCTCTGAACGCCCGGCTCCTGGGATGTCTGTGTCAGGCCCTCGATCTGGCGCGAAATCTCCAAGATCCGTTCGAACGGACGGCGCAGTTGTGCCAGACGTTCGGTAAGCTGCTGGCCGATCGTCGAGGTGTTGTTGATGAGGTCGATGACCGGGCCGCTGAGCAGATATCCCGCGACGGCGACGAGGCAGAACGAAAGCAGCACCAGCAGTGTCGCCGAAATGACATCGGGCATGCCATGCTTGCGCAGGAAGCGAACGATCGGCGTTAGCGTCAGCGCCAGCAGGAAAGCCAGAATGACTGGCATGAAGAAGGCGCGGGCAAAATAAAGCGCGTAGATTGCCATCAGGATGAAGATGCCGAGGAGCAGCGAACGCATCAGATGCGCATCCGCCCGCGCCTCGACGCGCGGATCCGGGCTTTCGGCAGCGCTTGCGCCCGAAGCGGCGGGTTCGGCTTTCATTCTGACCCTCGGCGGCACACCGCGATTGGTGTGGACGTTGAAAACGCCTCTATGGCTTCAAGGTTCCGTTAGCCGACGTCACCGGCAAGGCCGCTAGCGGCCTTGCATCAGGCAACCGGCGCCGCCACGGCGGGAACGGCCTTCGCAGTTTCCCGGCGCACGATCGGCGCCACCTCGGTGCCGTAGAGTTCGATAGCCTTCATGACTTTGGCGTGCGGCATGGTGCCGATCGCCATTTGCAGCAGGAAGCGGTCGTTGCCGAACATCCTGTGCTGGGCAATGATCTTCTCGGCCACCTGTTCTGGATTGCCGACGAACAGCGCGCCGTTTGGGCCGCGCGATTGGTCGAAATGCGCCCGCGAAGTCGGCCCCCAGCCGCGCTCACGGCCGATGCGGTTCATCACCTCGGCCTGCGGCCCGTAGAAATCGCCGGCTGCCTGGTCCGTGGTCTCGGCGATGAAGCCGTGCACGTTGAGGCTGGTGGCAAGGCTCGCCGGATCGTTGCCGGCCCGCCTGGCCGCATCCCTATAGATGTCGAACAGCGGTGCGAACCGCGCCGGCTCGCCACCGATGATCGCCAGCGCCAGCGGCAACCCGAGCACGCCAGCCCGGCCCGCCGATTGCGGTGTGCCGCCGATCGCGATCCAGATCGGCAATTTGTCCTGCAGGGGCCGGGGATAGACGCCGCGATCGTTGATCGGCGCGCGCAGACTGCCCGACCAAGTAACCCTGACATGATCGCGGATGGCGAGCAGCAGGTCGAGCTTCTCGGCGAAGAGCTCGTCATAATCTTCGAGATCGTAGCCGAACAGCGGAAAGGATTCGATGAACGAGCCGCGCCCGGCCATGATCTCGGCCCGGCCGCCGGACAGAAGATCGAGGGTGGCAAACTGCTGGAAGACGCGAACCGGATCGTCGGAGGACAGCACGGTGACAGCGCTGGTCAGCCTTATGCGCTTGGTTCGTTCGGCCGCCGCCGCTAGTGCCACCACCGGAGCGGAGGCGGCGTAGTCGGGACGGTGGTGCTCGCCGAGACCAAAGACGTCCAGTCCGACCTGATCGGCGAGCTCGATCTCCTCGATCAGGTTGCGCAGCCGCTCATGCGCACCGATCGCACCGGGACCCGGTTCGGGGCTGACGTCGGCGAAGGTGTAGAGACCGAGTTCCATAGTGTGTCATCCCAGCGTTTTGTCCTGGCGCTACAGGTAGCGATCAGTCCGCCGCCCCGCCAGATGCCTGGATGGTGAACAGTGCGGGTGGCTTTCAGTCGAATTCAATCGAAATGGCGTCTCCCGGCTGCAACAGATCAGAATTTCATGGCTGGCATACCGTTTTGGCGCTTGAACTCTCGGTTTTCGCGCGTATGTAAGCCTCGCAAATTGACTCCAGGGAAGTGGACTTGGCTATCTACAGGGAAAAAGACATTTTCGAGCGGCGCAATGCCGCGAACGAGGCAAAAAAAGCGCTTCTGGAGCGCTTCAAGTCAAAGCCGGCGGCAGACGATCCTGCGGTGCTGGCACGACAGGCCGAACGCAAGGCGATCCTCGAGGCCCGTGCGATACGCGAGGCCGAAAAGGCCAGGCTGAAGCAGGAAAAGCTGGCGTGCGAAGCGGCCGAAAAGGCCGAGCGCGAGGCAGCTGCCGAAGCGGCACGGATTGCCGCCGAAGAAGCCGCACAGGCGGAAGCCAAGATCCGGGAAGCTGAAGAGAACGAGCGCATCGCCCGTTTTCTTGCTGACGAGGCTGAACGCAAGGCCAAGCGTGATGCGCGCTATGCCGCGCGCAAGCAACGCACCGGCAGGACGCCGCCCGGCTTCTCCGCGCGATAGCGCTTTCCGGCGCTGATCAGCCGAATTCAAGATTTGGGGCCGCCTTGCAGCGGCCCCGAACGTGTTTGTTTGTCCGTGGCGACTCAAGCCGCGAGCTTCAGTCCCATGATGCCGCCGACGATTAGCGCGATGCAGGACGATCATCGAGGGATGCGCGTGCGCTTGATGAACAATCATACCGCCGCGTTTGCGGCCGTCGAATAAGCCGAAACGGTAGCTGCGGCTTACTTGTCCTTCAGCTTCATCGCCTTCACCGGCGGTGCCTTCAGGGCCGGCGCCGGCGCCGGTTTCTTGGCGTCCTTCTTCGGCTTGCGGGCTTCCTTGCCTGCCTTCATCGCACCTTTAGCCATGATTCGTTCCTCCAGTTGATGTCTGGCGAAGTGAAACAAGAGAAAACGCTCGACTGCAAGAGGCCGCTGCCGTGCAGTCGCCCTGGCCGATGGCTGTCAACCGGTTTCTAATTCCCTCGTAAACCGCAGCGGTCCGTGCCATGGTCTTTTTCGCACTGCAGCATCAGCCCTTGCGTTTCGCCGGCTGGTGGTCAGGCAGGCCGGTCAGGACGACAATGCGGATTCACATCGGTTGCCAGATGAGCTTCGATTTCCCGCAGGAAACACCGCTGATCGCGATGCTCAACGTCCATTATTCGCGCGCATCCGATCTCGAACGGCCGGACTTCCTGACGTCGAACCCGCCGGTCTCGATCGAAAGCTACCGCGATAGTTTCGGCAATTGGTGCAACCGTTTCGTTGCGCCGGCCGGGCGCTTTGCGTTCGGCACGGACGCGGTCATCCGCGACCCCGGCTCCTTCGAGACGCGCGACTTGACGGCGTGGCAGCACGAGGTGCGCGATCTGCCGTCGGAGACGCTGCTGTTCCTGCTGCCCAGCCGATATTGCGAGAGCGACGTGCTGGCGAATGAAGCGTGGCGGCTGTTCGGCAGCACGCCGCTCGGCGTTCCGCGCGTTCAGGCCGTCTGCGACTTCGTCCATAACCACATCGTCTTCAATTATTTCAATGCACGGCCGACACGCACCGCTGCCGAAGCCTATCGCGAGCAGAGCGGTGTGTGCCGCGACTTTGCTCACCTCGCTGTTGCCTTCTGCCGCGCCCTGAACATTCCGACCCGCTACTGCACCGGCTATATCAGCGATATCGGCCTGCCGAAGCCGTGGTCTGACATGGATTTCGCCGCCTGGATGGAGGTCTATCTCGGCGGCCGCTGGCACGCGTTCGACCCGCGCAACAACGCGCCGCGCATCGGCCGGATCCTGATTGCCTCCGGACGCGATGCCGCCGATGTGCCGCTGACCCACATTTTCGGGCCGGGCGCGCTGGCTGGCTTCAAGGTCTGGACGGACGAGATCGTCGAATAGCCCCGCGCGCCGCCCGTTTGAACGACTGCACTTTTGAACAACTCGACGCTTCGGGCGTTGTGGGAGCTGTGGAGCGTGGGCGGGCGCTCCGCCAATCTCGGCGCATCAACCAAGGCGGCACACCATGGCGGCGCATGGCGGGTCGAAAAAAGTGATCTATGCGGCGCTCGCCGGAAATCTTGCGATCGCACTGACCAAATTCGCCGCTGCCTTGTCCACCGGCAGCTCGGCAATGCTGTCGGAAGGCGTCCATTCGCTGGTCGATACCGGCAATGGCAGCCTGCTGCTTTACGGTATGCACCGTGCCGCGCGCCCGGCCGATCGCACGCATCCGCTCGGCCATGGCCGCGAGCTGTACTTCTGGAGCTTCATCGTTGCGCTCCTCGTCTTTGCACTGGGCGCCGGCATATCGTTCTACGAAGGCGTGACGCACATCATGACGCCGGAGCCGATCGCCAACGCCAAGGTAAACTACGCTGTCCTTGGCCTTTCCTTCCTCTTCGAAGGCACCTCTTGGCTAGTGGCGCTGAAGGAGTTCCGTCACCAAAAAGGCAGCCACGGCTGGCTCGAGGCGGTGCAGCTCAGCAAGGATCCGAGTGTCTACACGGTACTCTTCGAGGACAGCGCGGCACTTCTCGGCCTCGTTGTCGCCTTCGCCGGCATATTGGCGGCGGAACGGCTGGACATGCCGAAGCTAGACGGCGCCGCGTCGATCGGTATCGCGCTCATCCTGGGCGCGACCGCGATCTTCCTGGCGCGCGAAAGCAAAAGCCTGCTGCTCGGTGAGCCTGCCTCGCCCGAGGTGCGAACAAAGGTGCTGGCCATCGTCCAGCAGGATCCGGCGGTGCAACGGGCGAATGGCGCGCTGACGCTGCATATGGGTCCGCACGAGATCGTCGCCGCTCTAAGCATCGAGTTCGAGGACCATTTGTCGGCGCCCGAGATAGAGACCTGCGTCGAACGCCTAGAGACGCGGCTGAGGGCAGAGATGCCGGAGCTCACACGGCTCTTCGTCAAGCCGCAGACCACCGGCACCTGGGAACGCCGGAGTAAGGCCTTGGCGGCGTCCGGAGGGGAACCGGCCTGAGGAAATGGCTGCGCCATCGGGCAGTCCCGGTTATGATTGCGGGCCAAAGCTCGGGAGGAACGAAGATGAAAATCGACGGCGGGTGTCATTGCGGCGCCATAACTTACGAGGCTGAGGTCGATCCGGAGAAGACCACCATTTGTCACTGCATCGATTGTCAGAAGCTAACCGGAACGGCCTTTCGCGTCACCGTGCCGGCGTCCGAGGACAATTACAGGATCACCAAGGGCACGCCGAAGATCTACATCAAGACCGGTTCGAGCGGCGCCAAGCGCGCCCAGGCATTTTGCGGCGAGTGCGGCTCGCATCTCTACGCCACATCGGCGGGCGCGGGACCGAAGGTTTACGGCATCAGAGTCGGCACGGCGCGGCAGCGCGATCAACTGGTGCCGAGAAAGCAGATCTGGCATCGCTCGGCGCTGCATTGGCTGCCGGAATTCGAAGGCACGACCATCATCGAGGAGCAGTAGCGCCGGACCCAGGCGAAGCGATCGGCTCCGGGTTCCAGCATAGCTCTCAATCGTCGCCTTCGACGACCCTCAGCCTCAATTGTCCCGTTTTCGAATCGGCGACACGCGGGCTGCTTTCCGCTTTTGCTCCGCTGCCATTCGAACCAGCAGTGTCCTCCGCCGGCTGCACGCCAAACTCCAACGCCTCGATCTTTTGTCCGCGCCTAGTCACCTTCGATGTCGAGACCAGGATGTCCTCGATATCCTTGGCCGATTGGCCGAAATGCGTCTGCAATTTGCGCACCCGATCGTCGAGCCGAGAGACGTCTTCCATCAGCCGGATAACCTCGCCCTGGATGAGGTGCGCCTGCTCGCGCATGCGGGCATCCTTGAGAATTGCCTGGATAACCTGGATCGACAGCATCAAAAGCGACGGCGAGACGATGACGATCCGTGAGCGATGCGCCTTTTGGACAATGGCCTCGAAATTCTCATGGATCTCGGCGAACACCGATTCCGAAGGCACGAACATGAAGGCGGTATCCTGCGTCTCGCCCTGGATCAGGTATTTTTCGGCGATGTCGCGGACATGCACCTCGATGTCGCGGCGGAAAGCCTGAGCGGCGGACTTCTGCAGGTCGGCGCCTTCGGCGGCACGGATGGCATTCCAGGCCTCGAGCGGAAACTTTGCATCAATGGCAAGCGACGGTGCGCCGTTCGGCATCTTCACCAGGCAGTCGGGCCGGCTGCCATTCGACAAGGTGGCCTGGAATTCATAGGCGCCGTGCGGCAATCCGTCGGCGACGATTGCTTCCATGCGCGACTGCCCGAAGGCGCCGCGCGTCTGCTTGTTGGAAAGGATCGCCTGCAATTGCACGACCTGGCCGGCCAGCGACTGGATGTTGCCTTGCGCGATATCGATGACCGCCAGCCGCTCTTGCAACTTGGCGAGGCTTTCATGTGTCGATCTCGTCTGCTCGGTCATGGTCTGGCCCAGGCGGCCGGTCATGGCATCGAGACGCTGGCCAATCGACTGTGTCAGTTCCGCCTGGCGCGCGCCGAACACTTCCGCGATGGCGCCCATGCGGCCCTGCATTTCCGCCTGGCTTGCCAAGATGCCGGCCATCCGCACCTCGGCGTCGCGGGCATGGTCGGCGGCTTCGGCGGCCGCCACCGCACGCGCCTTGGCCGATCGCCAGAGCGCAACGACGAGCGCCACGAACAGGCCGAGGAACAGCATTGCGCCGAAACCCAGGGCATGGCCGAGCGTGATCGTGGTGGCGCCGAGGCGGGCGACAGGTTCGGACAGGATGGTGGCCAGATCGTTCATGCCGACAGCATAGATGATTCGGTGTGCCGGCACAGATCAAAACGTGAACGACCCAAAGGCGTCCCGGTTGACGCTTTTCCTGCGAGGTCTTAGGTGAGACGCCATGTCGATCAAGCCGCTTATCATCCTCCCCGATCCCGTCCTGCGCCAGGTTTCAAAACCGGTCGAGCGTGTCGACGGCGATCTGCGCAAACTGGCCGGCGACATGCTGGACACCATGTATGACGCGCCCGGCATCGGCCTCGCGGCGATCCAGGTTGGCGAACCCTTGCGCATGCTGGTGATCGACCTCGCCAAGGAGGACGAGACGCCGGCACCACACGTCTTCATCAATCCCGAAATCCTCGAAAGCTCCGACCAGCGTTCGGTCTATGAGGAAGGCTGCCTGTCGATCCCCGATTATTATGCCGAGGTCGAGCGGCCGGCGGCGGTGCGGGTGAAATATCTCGATCGCGACGGCAAGCTGCAGGAGATCGAGGCCGAAGGGCTGATGGCGACCTGCCTGCAGCACGAGATCGACCATCTCAACGGCGTACTGTTCATCGATCACATCTCAAAACTGAAGCGCGACATGGTGGTCAAGAAGTTCAAAAAGCTCGCCAGAGACAAGGCGCCGGGCAAGATGGTGGGGTAAGGCGATGGTCGATATGCTGATCAGAAATATTCCCGAATCCTTGAAGCATGAAATCGAACAGGCCGCGCAGAAGGGCGGCCAGAGCTTGTCGGGCAAGGCGATCGACCTTTTGTTGAAAGGCATGACCGCCGAAAGGCAAGCTGGGCTGATACCGGGTCTTTCGCCATGGGACGTCATCCGCGGGGCATTCGCCGCCGAAAACGCAATTGACGACGAATTCGGCAAGATCACGGACGAAATTGAGGCAGAGAGGAAAGGCGACTTTGGTCGCCGACCTGCAATGTCCGCGACTTCGACGGGCTTGACCTGAAGCTCGTAAACCCGTTTGAAGCGGGCGCCTGACCGACTTGGCGGACGACTAGATCGGATCCCGGAACAAAATGCCCCTGCGTGTCATCTTTATGGGTACGCCTGAATTCTCGGTGCCGACCTTGCGGGCGATTGCGGGGGCAGGGCATGAATTGGCAGCCGTCTACACGCAGCCGCCGCGCGCCGGCGGCCGGCGCGGGCTTGAGCTGACGCCGTCGCCGGTGCAGCGCGAGGCGGATCGGTTGGGGGTCGAGGTTCGCACGCCGGTGTCGCTGAAGAGCGAGGCGGAGCAGGAGGCGTTCCGCGCCTTGCGTGCCGACGTCGCCGTGGTCGTCGCCTACGGGCTGCTTCTGCCCAAACCCATTATCGAGGCGCCGCGGCTCGGTTGCCTCAACGGTCACGCATCGCTGTTGCCGCGCTGGCGTGGCGCTGCCCCTATCCAGCGCGCCATCACGGCCGGCGATACCGAGACGGGAATGATGGTGATGCGGATGGAGGAAGGCCTCGACACCGGGCCGGTGGCAATGGTTGAAAAATGCGCCATTGGACCCGACATGACGGCCGGCGATCTGCACCACCGGCTGATGGTCTTGGGTGCTGCGCTGATGGTGCAAGCGCTCGAACGGCTGGAGCGGAATACGCTGACATTTACCGCACAGGCGGAGGTGGGGGTGACCTACGCCAAGAAAATCGATAAATCGGAGACTCGCATAGACTGGCTGCGACCTGCCGGCGACGTGCACAACCAGGTTCGCGGCCTGTCGCCCTTTCCCGGTGCATGGTGCGAGGCCGAAATCGGCGGCCGCGTGGAACGGCTGAAACTGCTTCGCTCGACGCTCTCGCAAGGCGCCGGCGAACCGGGAGGAATTCTCGATGACCGGCTGACGGTCGCCTGCGGGTCAGGCGCGATCAGGCTGGTCGAAGTTCAACGTGCGGGCGGAAGGCCCATTGCCGCGCAGGAGTTTCTGCGCGGGGCCAAGCTCGAAGAAGGAATGAAACTGTCATGAGCATGATGTCCATACGGGCGGCGACGCCGCGGGACCGCGAGGCGATCCGCCTTGTCGAAGAACACGCATTCGGCCAGCAGACGGAGGCCGGACTGGTCGACGCGCTGGTCACCGGCGGTGATGCCGTCGTCGAACTGGTGGCGGACGAAGACGGGCAGGTAGTCGGCCATATCCTGTTTTCACGGCTCTTCGTGCAGAATGGCGGCAAGAGCTTTCCGGCGGTGGCTTTGGCGCCTCTGGCGGTCGAGCCGTCGTTCCACGGCACCGGCATCGGCGGTGCCCTGGTCCGCGAGGCGCATATCCGCCTGAAGGCTACTGGCGAGACGCTCGCCGTGGTGCTCGGTGATCCGGCTTACTATGGACGTTTCGGCTACACCCGCGCCCTTGCCGCGAAATTCGAGAGCGAGTATCAAAGCGAGGCTCTGCAGGCGCTTGCCTGGGGCGAGGCGCCGGAAACTGGCAGGCTGGTCTACGCCTCGGCTTTCGGCTCAGCCCTCGCCGCCTGATTTCGCCTCGATCCGGGAATGCCGCGTTTTCGCCTCGACATCGAATATGACGGCAGTCTCTTCGCCGGCTGGCAGCGCCAGGCCAACCAGCCTTCGGTGCAGCAGGCGATCGAGCAGGCGATCGAGAAGTTCTGTGGTGAGCAGGTTTCGCTGCGCGCCGCCGGCCGCACCGATGCCGGCGTCCATGCGACCGCTCAGGTGGCGCATGTCGATCTGATCAAGGCATGGCCCAGCGAGAAGGTGCGCGACGCCGTCAACGCGCATCTGCAAGCGGCCAAGGCGCGCATCGCCATCCTGAAGGCCGCCATCGTGCCGGATAGCTTCGATGCGCGTTTCTCGGCGATCGGTCGCCATTACCTCTACCGCATGGTCAACCGCCGCGCGCCGGCGGCGCTCGACAAGGGCAAGATCTGGTGGGTACCGAAGCAGCTCGACGCCGGTGCCATGCACGAAGCGGCAAAGGTGCTGCTTGGCCGGCATGATTTCACAACCTTCCGCTCGACCCAGTGCCAGGCCACCAGCCCGGTCCGCACGCTCGACCGGCTGGAGGTCAGCCGGTCGGGCGATTTGATTGAGGTCCGCGCTTCGGCGCGGTCATTCCTGCACAACCAGGTGCGCTCGATGGTCGGCTCGCTCAAACGTGTCGGCGAAGGCGGCTGGACCATCGCCGACCTCAAGGCGGCGCTCGAGGCGCGCGACCGTGCGGCCTGCGGTCAGGTGGCGCCGCCCGACGGGCTGTTTCTCGTTGGCGTCGATTATCCGACGCCTGGCTGATCCGGCACGCTGATCCCGAGCAGCGCCTGCAGGCCGAACAGGACGATCAGCGACGCCACGAACATACCGGCAAAAACAGCGCTGCCGACAGCCGCACCCCTGCCGATCGCGACATTGGTCATCCGCCAGGTCAGTACCATTGACAGCGCGAACAGCAGCAGCGACACCAGTCCGGAGACTTCGTTGGCCGACGTCAGGAAAAGCCGGATCAACGCCGCCGGCAGCATCATCCAGGCGATGATCGCCGAGGCCCAGTTGCTGGCCACGACATAATGCACGAAACGGCCGCCGACACCGACCCGCGGCGCCACCAGGGCGAGGCCTATGAGTGGCAGCACCCATGCGCCGATGTCGACAGTGGCCAGGCGGATCAACATGCTGAAACGGCCGACGAATGCATTGGGGTCGCCGATCTCGTTGGCAATACCGACCCAGCCGACGATCAGTGCCGGGGCCGCGACGACGATAGCAAAAAAGGAGTTCCAGAAACCGTCCGCCGAAAGGTCGAGCAGGCGAAATCCGTCGGCCTTGCCGAGCATCAGCCGCCAGGCACCGGCAAGCGAAGCGTAGGTTTCATCCGCTGAAAGCATCACTAGGATATGTCCCGCGCAAACCAGTCTTCAACGAAGCGCAGATAAATCTGCGTCAACGTCTCAAGGTCGGCAATCGCCACGCGTTCGTCGACCATGTGCATGGTCTTGCCTACAAGGCCGAATTCGACCACCGGACAATAATCCTTGATGAAGCGTGCATCGGAGGTGCCGCCCGAGGTGGAGAGCGCCGGGTTCCTGCCGGTCACCGCCTTGATCGAGCCGCCAAGCGTCTCGATCAACCTGTCGTCGCGTGTCAGGAAAACATGGCTCGGCCCGTCGCGCCAAGCGATCTCGTAGTCGACCGGCGACTTCTTGCCGGCGCGATATTTCTTGCGTTTCGCCGCCCGGTCGAGGCGGTTGTGGATCTCGGCCTGGATCGTCTCGGCGGTCCATGTGTCGTTGAAGCGGATATTGAAGGTAGCTGCTGCCTTCGCCGGGATGACGTTGGTGGCAGGATTGCCGACATCGATGGAGGTCACCTCAAGATTGGTCGGCTGGAAATCCCTTGTTCCGTTGTCGAAGACGGGATGCAGCAAGGCGTCGACCAGCGTCACCAGGCCGCGCACCGGATTGTCGGCTAGCTGCGGATAGGCGGCGTGGCCCTGGCGGCCGTTGACGACGACCGTGCCCGACAGCGAGCCGCGCCGGCCGATCTTGATCATGTCGCCGAGCGCGTCGGGATTGGTTGGCTCGCCGACGATCGCAGCATGCCATTTTTCGCCCTTGGCAGCCGCCCATTCGAGCAGCTTCGTCGTGCCGTTGATCGCCGGCCCTTCCTCATCGCCGGTGATCAGCAGCGAGACCGACCCTTTCGGGCCGCCCTTCTGCGCGATGTGCCGCGCTACCGCTGCGACGAAACAAGCGATGCCGCCCTTCATGTCGACGGCGCCGCGGCCGAACATCTCGCCATTGGCGATATCGGCAGCAAAGGGCAGGTGCGTCCAGGCTGTTTCATCGCCCACCGGCACCACATCGGTATGGCCGGCAAACATCAGATGCGGGCCGTTGCCGGAACGCCGTGCGTAAAGGTTCTCGATGTCAGGTGTGCCGGATTCGGAAAACACCGGGCGCTCGACGGCAAAGCCGAGCGGCTTCAACATTTCTTCCAGCGCGCTCAGCACACCGCCTTCGGCGGGTGTCACGGAAGCGCAGCGGATGAGAGCAGCCAGATTTCTGGCCGGATCGGTAGGCAGCGTCATGGGCAAAAGCGATAGTCGAAAGCGCAAGGCCTGTCACGGCCAGACATAAGGGCCAGCCATGCCGCCGACATTATGGTTTTCATGCCGTATAGTTGCGGCAAGGCCTCTCGACCAGGACAGGGCCATCGCATGGTCACGCGTGGCAAGACAATCGCAATCGCCGGTGCCGGCAGTATCGGCTGCTATGCCGGCGGCTGCCTGGCACTTGCCGGGCGGAAGGTGGTTCTGCTGGCGCGACCGCGCATTGAGCAGTCCCTGCAAAAAGGTGGATTGCGCATCACCGACCCTGATGGCCGCGACCGTTCCGTCAAGCCGGAGGCATTGTCGGTCACCACCGATCCTGCCGCGGCATTCCCCGGTGCCGATGTCGTCCTGGTAACGGTCAAGAGCGGCGCGACGCAAGACATGGCCGGGCTTATTGCGGCCCATGCCCGACCGGATGCGGTGATACTCAGTCTGCAGAACGGCGTCGACAATGCCGATAAATTGCGAGCCCTTCTCACCGCCCGGCGGGTGCTCGCGGGCATGGTGCCGTTCAACGTGGTCCAATCGCCGGAGGGCGAATTGCCGCTTCGTCTGCACCGCGCCAGCCGCGGCAAGGTGATGATGGAACAGGGTCCGACAGGCCTTGACGAACTGCTCGACGTCGACGGGTTTGACGTCGCCACACATGGTGACATCGAAGCGGTGCTATGGGGCAAGCTGCTGCTCAACCTCAACAACGCGCTGGTGGCGCTTTCCGGCCTGCCGCTGGCGGCAGAGCTTGCCGATCGCCGCTGGCGGCTGATCCTGGCCGGCCAGATCGACGAAGCGTTGGCGGCAATGACGGTGACAGGCATCGAACCCGCTCGCGTCGCCGGCCTGCGTCCGGCACTGCTGCCGAAAGTGCTTCGCTTGCCCGACTGGCTGTTCAAGGTCTTGGCGCGGCGGATGCTTGCCATCGATTCGGCCGCGCGTTCCTCGATGTGGGATGACCTTCAGCGCCGCCGGCCGACGGAGATCGGCGAATTGCAAGGCGCGGCCCTGCGTTTGGCCGAGAAGGCCGGCACGCCGGCGCCTTTGCTGAAGCATGTCACGGCACTGGTGCGCGCGGCCGAGCAGGAGAGGCGCGGATCGCCCGGCCTGACGCCGGAAACCGTCGCGACGCTCAGATCGTAGCCCGCACAGGTGCCCAGTAACGGCCCTTGCCGGTGCGCTTGGCTTCGTAGAGCGCATGGTCGGAACAGGTGAGCAGGATTTCCGGATCGCCGCCGTCGGCGGGTGCGAATGCGCTGCCGACGCTCAAGCCGACATGGATGGCGGAGCCGACCCCGAGGTCGAAAGGCACCGAGACCTTTTCGATGGCCCGCTTTGCCAGGTAGGTGGCCTCGATCTCCGAGGTTGCGGGCAAAAGGATGACGAATTCGTCGCCGCCGATACGGAAGACCACGTCCCCCGGACTGAAGCCACGCTTCAATCGTTCGGCCACCTTGCGCAGCAGCACGTCGCCGACGGCGCTTTCCAGTCGAGCGCCCCGTGCCGGCCGACACAGTCTTCGCCGGCATGCTGGGCCAGGGTGATTAACATTCGCTTAGAGCATCCGGCGCAAAACAGGGCTTTCAGAACCACCCGCTCCGCCGCTTCGCGAAATAGCGCATGACGAAATACCCGATGGCGCTCAGGATTCGGCCGGTGCGTTGGTGCGCTTGCCGTAGCGGTTGGGGCCGGGTTGCCCCGGAAACAGGCAAAGCACGAGGAAAGCGACGATCGAGACAACCGGCACGAACAGCACTAGCGCCGCAACGCCCGGCTTGTCGAGGTCGTGCAATCGCTTCACCGCCAGCACCACGTTCGACCAAAGCGAGGCAATGAAGGCGATGAGGAAAATGAACGACCACATGTTGCTCTCGGTGGTGCCTTCCGGCACCAGCGTGAAACGGTAGAGCGGGAAGGCCTGTATGATGGCCACCAGCAGTCCTCCAAGAAAATAGGCCGCGCGGCTGACGCGGCCCGAAGCTTTGAAGAAAAGCCAAATAAGGTCTGATCTGTCAGACAAGCGAATTCCGTCCGTATTCGTTGAGAAAGATCAATCGCGAAGCAATTCGTTGATCGAGGTCTTGGAACGGGTCCTGGCGTCGACCCGCTTGACGATGACGGCGCAGTAGAGGCTGGGGCCGGGCTCGTCGTTTGCAAAAGGTTTGCCCGGCAGCGAGCCGGCGACGACGACGGAATTAGGCGGCACCTCGCCGTAAAACACCTCGCCGGTGGCGCGGTCGACGATCTTGGTCGACTGGCCGATGAAGACGCCCATGCCGAGCACCGAGCCTTCGCGCACGATGCAGCCTTCGACCACTTCGGAACGGGCGCCGATGAAGCAATTGTCCTCGATGATGGTGGGACCCGCCTGCATCGGCTCCAGCACGCCGCCGATGCCGACGCCGCCCGACAGATGCACATTCTTGCCGATCTGGGCACAGGAGCCGACCGAAGCCCAGGTGTCGACCATGGTGCCGCTGTCGACATAGGCGCCGACATTGACGAAGGACGGCATCAGCACGGCGCCGGGCGCGACATAGGCGGAGCGGCGCACGATCGACGACGGCACGGCGCGGAAGCCGGCCTTCTCGAAATCGACGGCGCTCCAGCCGTCGAATTTCGAGGGCACCTTGTCCCACCATACCGCCTGACCGGGACCGCCCTTTATGATCTCCATCCGGGTGAGCCGGAAAGACAGCAGCACCGCTTTCTTCAGCCACTGGTTGACGTGCCATTTGCCGTCGGCCTGCCGCTCGGCGACGCGGGCGACGCCCCGGTCGAGCAGGTCGAGCGCCGATTGGATGGCCTCACGCGTCTCGCCGCGGGTTGCGGTCGAAATCGTGTCGCGTTCCTCGAAGGCGTTCTCGATAATCTCTTCGAGGCTCGCGAGATCGGGCTTCGACATGAATTCGCTCCATTACCAAGCTGTTAAGGGCCGGCGCCTTAACCTGTTTGAAAGTCGCGCGGACCCTATGTGAAGGCTTGGGGAGGGTCAATCGCGGCAGCGTCACGGGACGGCGCAAGTGAATGATTGGACGGGTAAAGCAAATATGACTCCCATGGAAAAGGCGGGATGGACGCCGCTGCCGCATTCGGACGAGGATCTGGAGCGGTCGAGAAGCGTGCCGGACACGCCGCAAACGCGCGCGGAGACATATCGGCTGGCCTGGAACGATCCCGACTTCATGACGCGGCGCGAGTTGCGCGCGGTCAGGCTGCAGCTCGAACTGCTGAAACCGGAGATGATCCTGGCCGAGCGCGGCATCCAATCGACCGTCATCCTGTTCGGCGGCGCCCGCATTCCCGAGCCCGGCGGCGAAGCCTGGGCGGCCAAGAACGAGACGCAGAAGAAGAACCTCGAGCAAAACAGCAAATATTACGACGAGGCGCGCAAATTCGCCCGCCTCTGCTCACAGCAGTCGGCCACCTCGTACTATCGCGAATTCGTGGTGGTGACCGGCGGCGGGCCGGGTGTCATGGAGGCCGGCAATCGCGGCGCCGACGATGTTGGCGCGCCGTCGATCGGTCTCAACATCGTGCTGCCGCACGAGCAGGCGCCAAACGCCTACGTGACGCCGGAACTCTGCTTCAACTTCCACTATTTCGCGGTCCGCAAGATGCATTTCGTCATGCGTGCCAAGGCCGTCGCGGTATTTCCCGGCGGCTTCGGCACGATGGACGAGTTCTTCGAAACGCTGACCCTGATCCAGACCGGCCGCATGGAACGCGTGCCGGTCATTCTGTTCGGCAAGGCTTTCTGGGCAAGGGCAATCGACCTCGATTTCCTCGCCGAGCAAGGCACGATCACGCCCGGCGACCAGGATATCATCGATTTCGTCGACACCGCCGACGAGGCTTGGGCAATCGTCAGCCGCTTCTATGACTTAGGGGAGTAGGGGAGTAGGGCAGTAGGGCAGTAGGACAATAAGGCGTTTGCAGTCTCCGCTTTCCAAACCAATTTCCCCTACTCCCCTACTCCCCTACTCTTACGAGTATCGCCGTGAGAAAGCCGGCGAGATCGTCGGTGACGAAGTCCACATCGTCCTCGTTGGCCGGGTCACGTTCCCAAATTTCCGAGAAGGTCGGCTCGAAATTGCGCGGCACCACCAGCACCGTGGTCATGCCCAGCGATTTCGGTACCGACAGGTTGCGGGCGAGGTCTTCGAACATCACCGCATTTTGCCCGGCAACGGCGTGGAGTTCGGCAAATTTCTCGTAGGATTGCCGCGCCGGCTTGGGGTTCAGTCCAGCTGCGACGATATCGAAAATATCGTCGAAATGCTCAAGAATGCCTAACTGCCGCGCGGTGCGTTCGGCGTGCCGGCGATCGCCGTTGGTGAAAATGAATTTACGGCCGGGAAGCTGGCGTATGGCGGTGCCGAGGACGGGATCTGGCACCAGCCAGGAATAATCGATGTCGTGGACCTTCTCGAGGAAATCATCGGGGTCGATGCCGTGGCGCGTCATCAATCCGTTCAGCGTCGTGCCGTATTCGCGGTACAGCTCCTTTTGCAGCTTGCGTGCTTCCTCGCGCGGCAGCGTCAGCAATTCTCCGACATAGGCGGTCATCTTCACATCGATCTGCGAGAACAGATTCGAATGATGCGGGTAAAGCGTGTTGTCGAGATCGAACACCCAGTCGGTGACATGGGCAAAGCGGGCGGGGTCGGGAAGCGTGGTCATACCGTCCTTATGGCACGAAACGATCTTTCTAACAGGAGGTTTATCCACAACCTATGCGCGCTCTGGGTGGTGAAAATGGCGCGATGATTAAAATCTTAGGCATCGCCGAAAGGTGACATTCAGCGCTTGCTGGGACCAAGACGGACCAGTGGGAGCAAGCGATGAATCGCATAGTTCTGAAGTCTGCCGCCCTCGCTTTCGCCTCTGTCGCGGTCTCGCTTTTGCTGACGCTGATCGTCGTGCCGGCAATGGGTTTTCCGATCAATCGCACCATCTGGCTGACATCCACCGTCTGCCCGCTGGCCCTTGCCTGGGGCGTCGGCGCGTATACGTTCTGGCAGGGCGAAAGGTTGAAGAGCGCGCATCGCGAGCTCGCCCGAGCCCATGCCCAACTCGCTGCCGCGCACAGGCGCTTGGCGGAAAAGGCGAGCCGCGACGACATGACCGGAATGCTCAACCGCGAAAGTTTCTTTGCCGCCCTCGACGGCTCCCGGCGTAAATCCGATCGCGGGGCATTGCTGATCATCGATGCCGACCATTTCAAGACCATCAACGACAGCTACGGCCATCTGATCGGCGACGATGCGCTGCTCCTGATTGCAAACGCGATAGAGCGTGGCGTGCGTAGCGGCGACGTACTTGGGCGCATCGGCGGTGAGGAATTCTGCGCCCTTCTGATTGGTGCCACCGAACACGAGGCCAGGCGCGTCGCCGAGCGCATCCGGCGTGAGGTCGAGCGTATCCGGTTCCGGCCCGTCGACGAACGAACGGTTCCGCTGACAGTCAGTATTGGCGGCATCACCTGCGGCAGGGACGCCGCAGTGTCGGAGCTGATGCGCGCCGCCGACCAGCGACTTTACGAGGCCAAGCATCGCGGCCGCAATCTGTCGATCGTCGACCGCGATATTTCCGAAGCCGCCTGAGCTCGGCCCGAAAGCTTCTGCCGGTAGAATTCCACCCTGTCTGCATTCAACCCGCGCCGAGGCCAGACTGTCAAAATCCGAAGATGGCGATGCGGAATAGCAGGGCGGCGGCCGCCAGTGCGACCAGAGCGATGCGAGAGCCCCAGCCATACCACTCCATCGCCAGCTTGGCGTATCTGAACTCCTCGGCCGGTGTGAGTGGGCCGCCTGTTGGGGTCTGGTTCATTTTTCACTCTTTGCAAGCCGCATGGGCCTTGCCTTGCGCCTGATGCAGCATATTACTATAATGGCTATAATGTTAGGCAGATTGATAGTTAGATGATCGAAATAAACTCGTCAAGCATGAATCGGGCCGACATGAAGACCGCCATCAGCCTTGCCATTATGGGCTGGCAGGACGCGACGCAGGCTTATGACGAGGCAGTGGGCGATAGGCTTGGGCTGAGTATCGCGGAACGCCATTGCCTGGCGCTGCTCTATGGCGGCCCGCGATCGGCTGGCGAGGTCGCGGCCGCAACAGGGTTGACGCCGGCTGCGGTCACCGCGCTGATCGACCGGCTGGAGGCGCGCGGCCTGCTGACACGAACGCGCAGCCTCGAGGACAGGCGCAAGGTGGTCATAGAGGCGACGGAACTCACGCGAGAACTATCGGCGCGCTATTATGGCGCGATCGCGCAGCAGGGAGAAAAGATGATCGCCACATTTAGCGACACGGAGCTCGCCACGATCCTGCGCTTCGTTACGGCGTCGCTCGACCTTCAGCGCGACCAACTGGCCCGGCTGAAGGCCGAGGCGTTGGAAACAGCCGACAGCCTATAGGCTCGCCGGGTCGAGCGCTGGCTCGCCTTTGCGACGCGCCACGATCGCCGCAAGATCGGCGGTATCGAAAGCGTCACGCAGGGCGTCGAACGATGGCAGCACGAAATAGGCCCGCTGGAACTTGTCGATCTCGTAGCCGGTGCGCATTACGGTTTCCAGGTCGAAGGGGACATGGTGCGCCTCGCCGCCTTCGACCGCGAACTGAAGCTCGGTGAAGGATGACATCAGCCCGGCGCCGAAAGCCTTCAGCGGCTGGCCGGGTTCGCGCATCAGCCCGTATTCGACGGTGTACCAGTAAAGCCTGGTGATCATCTCGTCGCCGCCGAGCGCAATCACGCTGTCGGCCTTCTTGCCATACATCTGCATGAAGTCGGCAAAGACCGGCTGCGTCAGGATCGGCACGTGACCGAAGAAATCGTGGAACATGTCCGGCTCGACAATGTAGTCGAGCTCCTTTTGGGTTCGCAGCCAGTTGGTGACCGGGAAGCGGCGGTTGGCGAGGTGGTCGAAAAACGGCTGGGCGGGAATAAGCCCCGGCACGGCGACGATCTCCCAGCCGGTGAGCTTGCGCAGCTTCTCGCTGACCTCACCGAAATCCGGGATCTTGTCGAGAAGGCCGAGCGCCGCAACGCCATCGAGATAGGAATGATGGGCGAGCTTCCCGGTCAGCTTCGTCTGGCGGTCGCACAGCGTGCGCCACACCGCCTGTTCTTCGTCGCTATAATTGTAGCCCTGCGCCACGGTGAAATCGGCACGGCAGACCGAATAATCGCCGCGAAGGCCTCGCGCCGCGCATTCGTGGGCATAGTCGGCAACGTTCATGGTCATGGCTGCTCTCCCTGGAATCATGATCAGCGGGTTGCTGCAAATTCTAGCCTGATGGTGCGAGGCAAATCAGCTTTGATGGTGGCTCAAATGCGAGGTTGGAGGTAAAAGACTCCACGATCGAGCTCTGGGAGAGTGAAAATGCCTCAATTTGACGAATTCGAGATCAAGATGCTCGATATCCTGCAGCGCGACGGGCGCAAGCCGGTATCGGAACTGGCGCAGCAGATCGGCCTGTCGACGACACCTTGCGCGCGGCGCTTCGAGGCTCTTCAGCAGGCGGGCATCATCAAGGGCTTCGCCGCGGTGCTCAGCCGCCGCGCCGTCGGGCTGATGGTCGAGGTGTTCATCCAGGTGCGCCTGACCAGCCACAGCGACGGCTCGCCGGAAAGCTTCATTGCCGCCGTCCAGCGCATGGACGAGGTGTCCTCATGCTGGACCATGACCGGCGACCATGATTTCCTGCTGCACGTGATGGTGCCGTCGGTCGACGAGCTCAATGCCTTCGTCATGCACCGGCTGATGCGGCTCGAAGGCGTGCGCGATGTCCACACCCAGCTTGTGCTGCAGAACATCAAGGGGCCTGGCCATGTCCCGCTTGCACATCTCAGACGATAGGCATTTCTGCGGAAAGGCTGCACCAGGCAGTCGTCTGTCCGACGACCATCTGCCGCCGCGTGTCCGGTCCGCTAGCAAACACGCCCCGACGCTCGCCGAATTCTGGGGCGCGCCGCAAGACGAGGAAGAGGAATCGATGGTTGTCGAACGCCTGTCGCGTAGGTCCCGGACCGCTATTTCGCCAATCGCTTGAGCCCCTCAGACACCCGGCCTCACGGCACGATCAGCGTGCCGGCGCCGTGTTCGGTGAACAGCTCAAGCAGCACCGCATGCGGCGTCTTGCCGTTAAGGATGACGACGCCTGCAACGCCGCGCTCGATTGCCTCGATGCAGGTCTCAACCTTGGGGATCATGCCGCCCGAGACCGTACCGTCCTTGATCAGGGCCTTGGCCTCGGCCACGGTCAACTCGTCGATCAGCTTCTTGTCCTTGTCGAGGACGCCGGGCACGTCGGTGAGGAACAGCAGCCGGCTCGCCTGGCAGGCACCGGCGATGGCGCCGGCAAAAGTATCGGCGTTGATGTTGTAGGTATGGCCGTCGCGGCCGGGCGCCACCGGCGCCAGCACCGGGATCATCTCGGATCGTGCCAGGAGGTCGAGCAATGTGCGGTCGACCTCGACAGGTTCACCGACGAAGCCCAGGTCGAGCACCCGCTCGATGTTGGAATCCGGATCGATCATGGTCTTGCGCGCCTTTTCGGCAAACACCATGTTGCCGTCCTTGCCGCACAGCCCGATCGCCCACTCCCCCTCGGCATTGATCAGCGCGACGATCTCCTTGTTGATCGACCCGGCCAGCACCATCTCGACAATTTCGACGGTCTTCTGGTCGGTGACGCGCAAGCCGCCCTCGAATTTGGATTCGATGCCCATCTTGCTGAGCATGGCGCCGATCTGCGGCCCGCCGCCATGCACCACGATCGGGTTGACGCCGGATTGTTTCAAAAGCGCGATATCGCGGGCGAATGCCTTGCCGAGCGCGACGTCGCCCATCGCATGGCCGCCATATTTCACCACGACCGTCTTGTTCTCGTAGCGCTGCATATATGGCAGCGCTCTCGAAAGCAGCGCGGCCTGCATTTCGGCGGTGGCGGCAACGTCCGTCATCGGCGTGGTTCCCAGCTTGGCATGAACGGCGGCGTCTTAGCGGGAATTGGACGAGCGGGCAAACGGCTTTGCTGTCATGATCGATCAAATCGTACTACTATTTGTTTGACCATGATCTTGTCCGAAATCCGGTTCCCACCTTTCGGGATCATGGTCTATGCCGGCACCTGCAGCGGCGCCCGCCGTCCCAGCCAGCCCGAGATTTTTTCCATCTGCGCGGCGAACGACAAAAGCGTTTCCTCGTCACCGGGGCGGCCGGCGGCCTGGACGCCGAGCGGCAGGCCGGCATCGGTGACGTAGACCGGAAGCGTGATCGACGGTTGCCCGCTGACGTTCTGGATCGCCGGCCAGTGGGTGAACCAGAGGCTCTTGTCCATCAGTTGGCCGAATAGCGGCTTGAACTTCAGCAGGCCGGCGAGGCGCAGTCTGTCCAGGACATTCTCGATGAATTCGTCGGCGCCTTTCGGGTCCATGGAGCCGCAGGCGAGCGGCGGGTGCGCGATGACAGGCATCAGCACTGCATCATAGTGCGCGGTTTCGGTGATAAGCCGGCGCGAGGCGGCGTGCAGCCGCTGCAGGCCGGCATAGATTTCGCCGGCCGAGAGGATTTCACCGAACCGGCTCATCACGCGGGTGGCGCGTTCGATGTCACCTGAGATGGAGCGGCCGACGCGCAAGGCCTCGCCACGCATCGTGCCGGCCACCGCCGCGGCGACGGTTCTGGCGAAATCGGCGATGAAATCGCGATCGATATAGAGCAGGTCGATCTCCTCGACGCTGTGCCCGCCTTCACGTGCTAGCGCAATCGCCGCATCCAGAGCTTTCAACGTCTCTTCCGATATCGGCAGGCCGAGCGGCGATTTTCGATAGAAGGCGAGCTTGAGCTTGCCCGGATCGCGCCCGGCCGCCGCAGCGAAACTGCCGTTCGGCGACGGTGCGGCGTAGGGCGACAGCGGGTCGGGCCCGTGGGTCAGGTCGAGCAGCAGGGCCGTGTCGCGCACCGAGCGGGCCAACGCATGGTCGACGACGAAGCCGTACCAGCTTTCGGTGACGAGTGGCGTCAAGGGCACGCGGCCGCGCGAGGTTTTCAGCCCGACCAGCCCGGTACAGGCCGCAGGCACCCTGATCGAGCCGCCGCCATCCGAGGCATGCGCCACCGGCACGACGCCGGCCGCGACCAGCGCAGCCGAACCGCCGGAGGAACCACCGGTCGTGTGCGCGGTGTTCCATGGATTGCGGGTGGCGCCGTAAGCCACTGACTCGGTCACCAGCCTCAGCCCGTGTTCGGGTGCGGTGCTGGTGGCGATCGGGATCAGGCCCGCGGCCAGATAGCGTTCCGTCATCACCGAGTTGAAATCGGGGGTGTAGGCTGGGATGCGGCTGCCGCCATGCGTCGGCACGCCCTTCATGGCGACGCCGAGGTCCTTCAGCGCAAAGGGCACTCCGGCAAGCGGCAGCTTGCGGTCGACGGTTTTCGCCCGCGCCCGCGCCGCCTCATAAAGCGGTTCGGCGATGGCGTTGATCTCCGGCCGGGTGGCCTCGGCCCGGGCGATCGCCGCATCGACGAGATCTTGCGGTGTGATCTCCCCCTTGTGCACGAGTGCGGCCTGGCCGGTTGCGTCATGCTCCCACAGAACCCGCTCAATCGACATGGTCGCCCTCCGCTCATGGCAAGCTAGCGGGCGGCGATTTCCTTGGCAATCGACGCCGACGCTGCCGGTGCGCCCAGACCATTTCAGTCGTTGCAAATACATTGCAATCGCCTAATTTGGCGCCCGATGACGCCACAGGACATCAGCGACCTGATTGTCCGGACCTCGATTAAGGACCGGGCTGCGTTCGATCTGCTCTACCGGCAGACCAGCGCGAAACTTTTCGGCGTCTGCCTTCGTGTATTGAAGGACCGGGGAGATGCAGAAGAGGCGCTTCAGGAGGTCTTCGTCAAGATATGGACGAAGGCGGACCGTTTCGCCGTTTCGGATCTGAGCCCGATCTCCTGGCTGGTGGCCATCGCGCGCAATCATGCGATCGATCGGATCAGGGCGCGGCGAGAGCCGGCCGCCTATATCGATGCCGCGCTCGACGTGGCCGATCCGGCGCCGGGGCCGGAGGCCATGGCCGTGGCGGGCGGCGAGTCCGGACGCATCTACCATTGTCTCGATGAATTGGAAAAGGACAGGGCGGCGGCCGTCCGGGGCGCCTATCTGGATGGCAAAAGCTATGCCGAACTGGCGGAGCGCTATGGCGTGCCGCTGAACACGATGCGGACCTGGCTGCGGCGCAGCCTGTTGAAACTGAGAGAATGCCTGGAAAGATGACGCTGGCAGACGACAATGGACCGGAAGGTGGGGGCGACGACCTGTTCGCCGCCGAATACGTCCTTGGCGTGCTGGCCGCCGACGAACGCGAGATCGCGTCGCGCCGCATCGATGCGGACGCCGCCTTCGCGCGCCTTGTCGATAGCTGGGAGGCGCATCTTTCGCCGATGGCCGCCGCCTATCCGGAGACAGAGCCTCCGATCAGGGTCAAGGAAGCATTGGACCGCCGGCTGTTCGCAGCGGAGCCGCGCGCCGGCCTGTGGTCGAGCCTTGGCTTCTGGCGCGGTCTTGCGGCGGCCGCCATTGCGGCGCTGGCGATCTACATAGCCGTGCCTTACTTCCGCCCGCCCACCGAACCGCCGCGGCTTGTCGCCTCGCTGGCGGCCGAAGGCAGCGACGTCAAATATCTCGTCGTCTACGATGCCGCCCGTCAAGAGATCGGTCTTTCCCACGTTTCCGGCGAGCGTGCCGCCGGCAAGGATTTCGAGCTGTGGATGATCGAAGGCAAGAATGCGCCGGTGTCGATGGGTGTCATCCCGGCCGGTGCGAGCGTGCATCTGGCCGTCCCGCCCGCCGTCCAGGAAAGATTGGCGCAAGGCGCCGTGCTTGCGGTCAGCGTCGAGCCAGCCGGCGGTTCGCCCACCGGCCAGCCGACAGGACCGGTAGTCGCAACAGGCGATCTGAAGAGCGTCTGACCGCTTCTTGGCTCTGGAAGCAGACCTGAAATCTATCTCCCGCGATCTAAACGCCTGCAAAGCTTGTTGGCGGCGACAGATCCGCGCTGTGGCAAATTGCAGCGACACAATATCTTTGCGGAGAGAGCGAAACTCAGGCATTTCTGCCGCGTATCTCCTTGCGTTCCCGAATGAGGGGAACGATAACCAAGGAGATTGAAATCATGCGTAAATTCGCCACCCTTTTGCTTGCCGGCACGGTCGCCATTTCCGCGCTCGCCACCATTGCCTATGCCCAAAATCCGATGGTCGGCGGCGCCGCCATGTATGCCCAGAAAAACATCGTCGAAAATGCGGTCAACTCGAAGGACCACACGACGCTGGTCGCTGCCGTCAAGGCAGGCGGCCTGGTCGATACGCTGCAGAGCGCCGGCCCCTTCACCGTATTCGCGCCGACCAACGAGGCTTTTGCGGCCCTTCCGGCCGGCACGGTGGAGACGCTGCTCAAGCCTGAAAACAAGGACAAACTCGTCAAGATCCTGACCTGCCATGTCATCGGCGCCAAAGCGATGGCCGCCGACGTCGCCAAGATGGTCAAGGATGACGGCGGCACCCACAAGGTCAAGACGGTCGGTGGTTGCGAACTGTCGCTCAAGGCCGACGGCGGCAAGGTCACAGTGACCGACGAGAACGGCAACGTCGCCAATGTGACGATCGCCGATGTCGAGCAGTCCAACGGCGTCATCCACGTCGTCGACAAGGTTCTCCTGCCGAAGATGTAACAAACGCAGGCTGCCGGCGAAGATATTGCTAAGGGCCTCCCTGCGCACACTCCGCGCCGTTCACGCAAGATGTGGATAGGCGCGGAGTCCCCCGTTTTGAGGACAGCGATCGTCACCGGCTTTTGATTTCCGTGTGGCGGTCGAATTTGGCACAAGCAGTAACAGGAGGAATGGCCATGAACCGTCGCGAGCTTCTTTTGAGTGGTGCGGCAGCCATTGGCGTGGTCGCAGGCGCCACCGCGCTGCGCATGGGCGGAGCCCAGGATGCACGCGCAGCCGAGACTTTCGAGGTTACCAAGCCCGAGGCCGAGTGGCGCGCCATCCTGTCCGACGCGGCCTTCAATGTGCTGCGCAAGGAGGGCACGGAATATCCGGGCACCAGTCCGCTGCTCAACGAGCACCGCAAAGGCATCTTCGCTTGCGCCGGCTGCGACCTGCCGGTCTATTCGTCAGAGACCAAGTTCGATTCCGGCACCGGCTGGCCGAGCTTCTGGCAGGAAATCCCGAATTCTGTCGGCAAGACCGTGGACAGGTCGTTGGGCATGACCCGCACCGAGGTCCATTGTCGCCGCTGCGGTGGCCATCTCGGCCACGTCTTCGACGACGGTCCGCCGCCAACCGGGCTGCGACACTGCATCAATGGCGTCGCCTTGACTTTCAAGCCGGCGACGGCCTGAGGATGGCTGCGCGCCTGACTTTGTCGGAGCGCGCTAGAGCATCGGACCCAAAAGTGCGAAGCGGTTTTGGGAAAATCAGATGCTCAAACAAAAAGTTGGAGCGGTGGAATGTCCGCCGCTCCAAGACTTCGTAATGGTTGATTTTTGCGCATGACCCCGAAAATCGCTTTTCGGGGTCATGCGCGAGGGCGCCAGGCGGGGATCCAGCGCGCCTCAATGGCCTCCGCCACCGCCGCCCTGAGCGCCTGGCTTGCGGATCACCAGGGTGAAGAGCCCAAGCGTCGCAAACAAAACCGTCAGCATGAAGAATACGTCCATGAACGACAGCAGCGATGCCTGCTGCTGGACCATGCCTGACAGTTTGGAGATGGCCGCCTTGGAGGCGTCGAGCCCGGCGGTCTGCTCGAAGTTAAGCGTCATGTTCTGCAGCTTCTGCTGCGCCGCGGCACTGCCCCATTGCACGTGCTCGGAGAGCCTGGCGTAGTGGAACGCATTACGGTCGATCAGCACTGTGTTGATGACGGCCAGGCCGACGGCGCCGCCGAGATTGCGGGTCAGGTTGAACAGGCCCGACGCATTCTTCAGCCGCTCCGGCGGCAGGGTTCCGAGCGCAATGTTGTTGATCGGCACCATACAGAGCATCATCGAGCAACCGCGCAGGATCTGCGGGATCAGCAGCTCATAAAAATCCCAGTCGGCGGTGAGATGCGTCATCCACCACGTCCCGGTGGCAAAGCCGAAGAAGCCGATCATCATCATGATGCGCGGGTCCATCTTGTTCGACAGGATGCCGGAGATCGGCGCGGTGAAGAACATGGCCAGGCCGCTGACGAACAGCGCCTCGCCGATCATCATCGAATCGTAGCCGCGGATGCGCCCGAGGAACACCGGATAAAGATAGGTCAGACCGTAGAGGCCGATGCCGACGACGAAGGAGAACAGCGAACCGAAGGCGAAATTGATATTACTGAAAGCCCTCAGATCGACAATCGGCTCCTCGGCGGTGAACACGCGCCAGAAGAACAGCACCGCGCCGAAGCTCATTATAACAGCGCAGATGAACACCGCCTGATCTTGCAGCCAGTCGTTGTTGGGACCTTCCTCCAGCACATATTCCATGCAGCCCAGGAAGGCGGCCATGCCGGCAAGCCCCCACCAGTCGAACTTGCTGAACAGCTTGAGATTGGGTTTGTCGAAGTCGATCAGCGACCAAGCGGCCGTTGTCACCAGAATGCCGGGCACGACATTGACCAGGAACAGCCAATGCCAGGACATGGCATGGCTGATATAGCCGCCGACAGTCGGGCCGATGGTCGGCGCCAGCGTCGCCACCAGGCCGATCATCGGCGAAACGACGGCGCGGCGGGACGGCGGGAAGATGGTGAAGGCGGCTGCAAAGACGCTCGGGATCATGCCGCCGCCGATGAAGCCCTGCACGGCACGGTAGACGATCATCTGGTCGATATTGGTTGCGGTCGCCGCCAGCGCGCTGGCCGCGGTAAAACCTGCCGCCGAGATCGTGAACAGCACCCGCGTCGACAGCATCCGGCTGAGGAAGCCCGACAGCGGGATCATCACAACCTCGGCAATCAGATAGGCCGTCTGCACCCACGGAATCTCGTCCGAACTGGCGCTCAGGCCCGCTTGGATCTCGGCCAGCGAGGCCGAGACGATCTGGATGTCCAGGATGGCCATGAACATGCCGAACACCATTGCCAGGAAGGCGATGACGCGGCGTGTCGATATCTGGTCGGTCGGCACCGGCCTGGCTGGCGCCGGCACCGATCCCGCAGTTAGGGTTGCGGTCGCCATGACCTTTGCTCCCGGTTCCGCTTTACTTCGATGCCGAAGGCGCCGTGCGGCTGTCGACGGCGACGACGACGCTCAGGCCGGCGCGCAGCTTACCCGTCCTCAGCACATCCGCGGGCACATCGATGCGAACCGGAACGCGCTGCACCACCTTGGTGAAATTGCCTGTGGCGTTCTCCGGCGGCAGCAGCGAGAACACTGCTCCCGAAGCCGGCGCCAGCGACGACACGGTACCCTCGAAGTCCTGGCCGTCGATCGCGTCGACCGACACCCTGACCTTTTCACCAGGCACCAGCCGGGCAAGCTGCGTCTCCTTGAAATTGGCGACGATGTAGAGCTTGTCCATTGGCACGATGACGGCAAGCTTCTGTCCAGGGCTGATCAGGTCGCCCTGCTCGACCGAGCGGTTGCCGACCACGCCGTCATAGGGTGCGCGCAGGACGGTGAAGGACAGGTCCCGCACCGCCTTGTCGTGGGCAAGCTGCAGCGAGGCCAGCGAGCTGGCAGATTCCGCGCGCTGCGCCTGGAGCACGCCGATATTGGCCTGAGCCGCCGCGATCTGCGCGTCGGCGCCGGCTAGTGCGGCATTGGCTTGCTCGACCGCGGTCTGGGCATCGTCCAACTGGGCCTGCGTACCGACGCGGGTCTTGAGCAACTGGGCGGCACGAACCTGAACCCGCTTCGCATTGTCGGCCGCGGCCTGGTCGGCGATCTTCTGCGCCTGCGCCTGCTTGAGCGAGGCGCGAGCCGCCTCGGTCTGGGCATCGATGCGCTCGAGCGTCTTGCTCAACGTGGCGATCTGCGCCTCGGCCTGGGCAACGGCTATCTTGTAGTCACCGTCATCGACGATCAGCAGCGGGTCGCCGGCCTTCACCTGCTGGTTCTCGGTCACTTTGACCTGGTCGACATATCCCGAGATTTTTGGCGAGATGAACGCCGTGTCGGCCTGGACATAGGCGTCGTCGGTCGTGATCATGAAACGGCCGTCGGTCCAGTAATCATAGCCATACCAGGCGCCGGCGCCCAGCAGGGCCAGGCCAATGATGGGCAACAACATGGAGCGCATCGAGCGCTTCTTCTTGGCGGGAGCCAGCGGGGGGACGTCGGCGGGCTTGAGAGGGGCTTCCGGCGCTTCGATCGCAGGCTGGACCTTGGCACTGGGGAAAGGGCGGACTTCGGCACTGGTGGGCGCGTTCGAGGACATGATATCTCTCTAAATTAACTGGCGCTGAATTTCGTCAGACTGAACCGTTCGGTTCGATCTCGACGTTGACTTAGCGCGTAAAGAGGCCCATATCAAGAGCAATCGAACCGGATGGTTCGAATTATCTTACGAAGGTGCGATTATGGCCGATGCCCCCAAGGCCGCTGCTGTGCCTGAATCAGGCTCATTGCCCAGCGCTGGCAAGGACCAGTGCGATCTGCTGGACAGTCTGCCACGCGGGCGCCCGGCCGCGGGACAAGACCCGGTCAAGCGCAGTCAGATCATCGACGGTGCGCGCCGTGTCTTCATCGACAAGGGTTTCGAAGCCGCGTCGATGAACGACATCACCCGCGAGGCCGGCGTGTCCAAGGGCACCATCTATGTCTACTTCGCCAACAAGGAAGAGCTGTTCGAAGCGCTGATCGAGGAAGAGCGCGGCACGATCTTCAAGAACATGTACGAGGTGCTCGACCAGATCGGCGACCTTCGCCAGACGCTGGTGAAGTTCGGCATCGTGCTGTCCATGAAGATCACTTCGGCGAGGGTCATCCTGGCGCAGCGGACGGTGATCGGCGCGTCGGAACGGATTCCGGAGCTTGGCGCCCGGTTCTACGAACGCGGCCCGAAGCGCGGCCATGACAGGGTCGTCGTTTTCCTCAACATGGCTATCGAACGCGGCCTGCTGAAGATCGACGACGTCGAGCTTGCCGCCTATCAGTTCACCGAGCTGTGCCTGGCCGGTCTTTTCCGCCAGTGCATATTCGCCTATCGCACCAAGGCGCCAAGTGCTGCCGAGATCGAACATATCGTCAGGTCGGGCGTCGACGTGTTCCTGAAGGCCTACGGCACCGAACAGCTTGCGGAGCAGGAACGGGCCTCCAGCCCCGCCTGACCAGCCGTCGGAGTCCGTTGCCTATCCGCCGTTGGCGGCGAGCACGATCGCCGCACGCAATTCCTCGAGGCCCTCGCTCTTTTCCGACGACGTGGCGAGCACGAAGGGAAAGGCCGCCGGGCGTTTCTTGATTTTCGCCAGCGTCTCCTCGATCAGCCGCGGCACCCCGGCCGCCTTGATCTTGTCGGTCTTGGTCAGCACGATCTGATAGGACACCGCCGTCTTGTCGAGCAGCGACAGCACCTCGTCGTCCTTGGCCTTGATGCCATGGCGGGCATCGATCAGCACGTAGACGCGCTTCAGCGTCACCCGGCCCTTCAGATAGTCGAAGACGAGCTTCGTCCATTCGTCGACCTTTTCCTTCGGCGCCGCGGCGTAGCCATAGCCCGGCATGTCGACCAGCGCCATCGGCGGCAGATCGGCGCCCTCTCCCGAAAATCCGCCCGGCACGAAATAATTGAGCTCTTGCGTCCGGCCCGGCGTGTTGGAGGTGCGCGCCAGCCCCTTCTGGTTGACCAGCGCGTTGATCAGCGACGATTTGCCGACATTGGAGCGGCCGGCAAAGGCGATCTCGGGTGGACCCTCCGGCGGCAGGAATTTCATCGCCGGCACGCCGCGGATGAAGATCCAGGCTCGCGTGAACAATTCGATGCCGATCGTGGTCTTGCTCAACGCGTTCAAACCGCTGTCTCCAGAAGAAAAATGTTGCTGCCGCGAATGGCATCGAGATTGCGGCTGATCTTTTCAACCGGCCAGTGCCACCACGCCAGTGCCAGCAGCCGCCGGATAATTCCGTCATCGAAGCGCATCTTTACCAGCTTGGCCGGATTGCCGGCGACGATCGCATAGGCCGGCACATCGTGCGTCACCACCGACTTTGCCGCGACAATGGCGCGGTCGCCGATCTTGACGCCCGGCAGCATCACCGCTTCCATGCCGATCCAGACGTCATTGCCGACGATTGTGTCGCCACGCACCTCCTTCGACCACGTTGCCGGGTCGAAGCCTTCCTCCCAGCCATGACCAAAGATGTTGAACGGATAGGTCGAAAAGCCGGACATGGCGTGATTGGCGCCGTTCATGATGAAGCGCGCACCCTCGGCAATCGCACAGAACTTGCCGATGACCAACCTGTCGCCGATGAACGGGTAATGGTGCAGCACGCATTTTTCGGCGAATTTGTCGGGTCCGTCAGGGTCGTCATAATAGGTGAAGTCGCCGATCTCGATATTTGGCCCCGTCACCATCGGTTTCAGAAAGCCGACGCGCGTGTGCAGCAGGATCGGATGCTTGATCGATGGATTGGGTCCGGTCATGTCGAGCTCCGTCGAGCAACTGCCAGCCAGGTCAAAATAGCGCGATCCGTCCGGCAGTACCAATCGCTTAATCCGGGCCGGCAGCTTGTGCAAAAAGCCCCGGACGAACCGGGGCTTTCTGGTTTCGCATCATCGGAGCGCCGGCTATTCCGCCGGCGATGGTTTCTTGCGGAACAGCGCGACCAGATTGTCCCACAATTCGATCTTGGCGCCTTGCCGCTTCATGATCACGCCCTGCTGCAGGATCGACAACGTGTTGTTCCAGGCCCAGTAGATGACCAGACCGGCCGGAAAACCCGCCATCATGAAGGTGAAGATCACGGGCATCCAGGTGAAGATCGCCGCCTGCGTCGGGTCCGGCGGCGTCGGGTTCATGCGCATCTGCAGGAACATTGTCACGCCCATGATCAGCGGCCAGACGCCGATCATCAGCATATGCGGCAAGGTGATCGGGATCAGCCCGAACAGATTGAAGATCGATGTCGGGTCCGGCGCCGCCAGATCCTGGATCCAGCCGAAGAACGGCGCGTGCCGCATCTCGATGGTGATGTAGAGCACTTTGTAAAGCGAAAAGAACACCGGGATCTGCAACGCCACCGGCCAGCAGCCGGCGAGTGGATTGATCTTCTCGGTCTTGTAGAGCTCCATCATCGCCTGCTGCTGCTTCATCTTGTCGTCCGCGTATTTCTCGCGGATCTCGAGCATCTTTGGCTGCACCTTCTTCATGTTCGCCATCGATGCATAGGACTTGTTGGCGAGCGGGAAGAACAGCGCCTTGACGATGACGGTGGTGGCGAGGATCGCCAGCCCGAAATTGCCGAAGAATTTGTAAAGCGTGTCGATCAGCCAGAACATCGGCTTGGTGATGAAATAGAACCAGCCCCAGTCGATCAGCAGGTCGAACTGGCGAATATGACGGTCCTTTTCATAGGCGTTGATCGTCGAAACTTCCTTGGCACCGGCGAATATCTCCGACTCCACGGTCGTTGACTGCCCGGGAGCGATCGTGACCGGATCGGACAGGAAATCGGACTGGTAACTATGCGGGTGGGGCCCGCTCTTGAACTCGAAATAAGAGAATTTGGGCTGAAATTCGCGGCCGCCTGGCGGCACCAGGGTCACCGCCCAGTATTTATCGGTGATGCCGAGCCAGCCGTCGGTCGACTTGCCTGGCTTGAATTCTCTTTCCGATTCGACCTTGGAGTATTTGTACTCTTGCAGGCCTTCGCTGCCGGTAACGCCGATCAGGCCCTCGTGCAGCACATAGGTGCTGGCGATAGCCGGTTTGTCGAAACGGGTGACGCGGCCATAGTTCGACAACGTCGCGGGCGCCGAGCCGCCGTTCTGGACCGTGTCGGACACGGTGAACATATATTGGCTGTCGACCGAGAAGGTGCGCTTGAAGGTCAGGCCCTTGTCGTTGGTGAAGGTCAGCGTGACCGGTGTCGCCGGTGTCAGCGTCGCATTGCCGTCGGTCTGCCAGACGGTGTCTGGGCCGGGCAGCCTGCCGACATCCGGTGTGCCGGAAAAGCCGATCTCGGCGAAATAGCCATTTGGCAGGGACGCCGGGTTGAGCAACGCGATCTCGGGCGAGGTCTTGTCGACCGTCTCCGTGTAGTGCTTGAGCTTGAGATCATCGAGGCGCGCGCCGGTGAGGTTGATCGAGCCTTCGAGGCTCGGCGTGTCGATCTTGACGCGGCTGGTTGAGGCAATCGCCTGGTCGCGGCCGGCCGGCGTCACCGCGTCGCCGCCAGGCGCGCTCGGAATGGCGCCCGGCTGCACCGGTGTTTCGCTGGCGCCCGGGCTGGTGCCTTGGGCGGCCTTCTTCTGCTCCGCCACGCGCTGTTCTTCGATGCGGGCGGCTTCGCGCTGCATCTCGCTGCGCGGCATTACGTAGAAATATTGCCAAAGCGCCAGGATCAGCACCGACAGTGCGATGGTGATGAAGAAATTGCGGTTGTTTTCCATCGAAGCCCTTGGCCTATCGTGTTCCACGCAGTCTGCGGGAGAGTTCGGCCTTCAACTGGCCGAACGGAGTGGTAAGCACGTCTTCGCGCCCGACGATGACATAATCATTGCCCGGCACCATGTCATCCGCGGCATGCGTGCGCACGGCCTCTTTCAGCCGCCGCCGGATGCGGTTGCGAACGACGGCGTTGCCGACCTTCCTGGTGACGGTATAGCCGACGCGCGGCGCCTCGCTGTCGCCGCGGCCTAGAACCTCGACGAGGAAAAGCCGCCCGCGGCGCTTTTCGCCGCGGCGGACGGCCAGGAATTCCGCGCGCTTCAGAAGCCGCTTGGGATGGGGACCCGTTGGCTTGCCGGTTGCGGGCAACGATCTTGTCTCTCGCTTGGTGCTCAGGCGCTGAGACGCTTGCGGCCGCGGTTGCGGCGGGCTGCGACGACGCCGCGGCCACCCTTGGTGGCCATGCGGGCGCGGAAACCGTGCCTGCGTTTGCGGACGAGTTTGGACGGCTGGTAAGTACGCTTCATTTGTTTAAATACCGCGGGGTGCGGCCCTTCTTGATTCTGTCACTTTGTAACAGGAGCTTTGCCGGGCCGGTTTTGGCGCGATCGAAACCGCGCCGGGACGAATGGCCCGAGCGTGAGCGGGCTTATAGAAAGAAGGGTTTTGGAAGTCAATCCAGCGCGTGGGGCCGGTGTTGCCGGGCTCGCAGAGAGGTCTTGCGGCCCTTTGTCCGGCTTCGACCAAGGATGAATTTGGCAAAAAAGCCGCAATCGCCTAATCTCACCCGATCAAGCGATCGTGAAGACAAGCGGTCCTTGAGACAAGCAGCCGTGATGACAGGCAGCCGTGACGACGAGCATGAGTGAAGTCCCAGCAACCGAGGACAGCATCGCCCAGGCGAAGGCCGCCACCCGCAGGGTGCCGTTGGCGCGCGGCTTGTCGACCAAGCTGCTGCTGCTCACCATCGTCTTCGTGCTCTTGGCCGAAATCCTCATCTTCGTGCCCTGGATCGCCAGCTATAGGCTGAGTTGGCTGAAGGAGAGGCTGAGCACCGCCGCCGCGGTTTCCATCGTCCTAGTGCAGGGCGAACCCGCCTCGCTGTCGCGTGCCGCCCAGAACGACGTGCTGATGGCGATCGGCGCCAAGGCGATCGCGGTGCGCGACGGCGGCGTCTCGCGGCTTCTGGTCGTGGCCGAGATGCCGCCGCAGGTCGACGAGCATATCGACATCGCCAATGTCGGCATGATCAAGGGCATGACCGGCGCGTTGGACACGCTGTTTTTCGGCGGCAACCGCATGCTGCGCGTTTTTGGGCCGGTCGGCGACAGCGACAAGGAATTCGAGCTGATCATGCCCGACTACCGCCTGCGCAATGCCATGCTGATCTATTCGCGCAACGTCGCCTTCGTCTCGCTGCTGATCTCGCTGTTCACCGCCATGCTGGTCTACGCCGCGATAGACCTAATCATGATAGGCCCGATCAGGACGATGACACGCTCGATGCTGTCCTTTTCCGAGGCGCCCGACGATCCCGGCCGCATCATTCACCCCGCCGCCCGGGCCGATGAGATCGGCGTCGCCGAACGCGAGCTGTCGCAGATGCAGGAGCGGCTGCAAAAGATGCTGACCGAGCAGAAGCACCTGGCCGATCTCGGCCTGGCCGTGTCGAAGATCAACCACGACATGCGCAACATCCTCGCCTCGGCGCAGCTGATGTCGGATCGCCTGCGCCAGGTCAAGGACCCGACCGTGCAGGCCTTCGCGCCAAAACTGCTGCGCGCGCTCGACCGTGCGGTGTCCTACTCGGAGGGCGTGCTGGCCTATGGCCGCACCCAGGAGCCGCCACCGTCGCGCCGCAGGCTGCGGCTGCGCCAGCTGGTCGAGGACGTCCAGGGCCTGCTCGAAATCGAATGCGGCATCGAATTCGTCAACGCCGTCGATCCGGTGCTCGAGGTCGATGCCGATTCCGACCAGCTATTCCGCGTACTCACCAATCTTTGCCGCAACGCTGTGCAGGCGATGGCGGCCGACACCGAGAGCGCCGTGGTGCGTCGCTTGACCATATCGGCCGAGCGCATCGGCAGCGTCAGCCGCATCGTCGTCACCGATACCGGCCCCGGCCTGCCGCCAAAGGCGCGAGAAAACCTGTTCGCGGCATTTCGCGGCTCGGCCCGCAGCGGCGGCACCGGCCTTGGCCTGGCGATCGCCCATGAATTGATCCGCGCCCATGGCGGCACGGTGGAGCTGGTCGAAAGCATCGGCGGCCGCACCACATTCGCCGTCACCATTCCCGACCAGCCGGTCCGGCTCGACCAGGCTCGCAATGGGCTGCGCCGCCCAGCGTAACGGGCCGTTTCGTTACGATCGTTTCAATCCGCAAAGGGTTGGTGCGAGACTATGAGCCATCGGCTCGGCCGCCGTGCAACGGCTCGTTTCGTTACGGACCGTTCCGATGGCAAATGACTGATCCAAGACTACGGACCTATCGGCTCGGCCGCCGCGTGAAGTGATCCTGCCTTCGCCGGCCGGCGCATGCCGGCAAAGCATGACGGCAAAACTTTTGGCCAGGATCGGCTTGCTTTTCGCAAATTCAGTCGCTAGGGAACAGCTCACATTCGCGGCCGGTCGCCAGGATCGGATCGCCGGCTATGCAAAGCATGGCCTGTTGCGCGCCCGTAGCTCAGCTGGATAGAGCACCAGACTACGAATCTGGGGGTCAGGAGTTCGAATCTCTTCGGGCGCGCCATTTTCTCCAAGAAATGCAAGAGGTTGGCCGTCCGCGCCTCGCTGGTATCTTCCCAGCTTTGGCGACGGGAAGATCATGGTAGCCAAAGGCCATAACAGCGACACCGAAAGGCATCCGGTTGAAGGCTGGACGGGTCCGGGGTCTGAAAAGGTGAATTGAGGCTCGGGCGAAGCTTGAGGAGCGCGCACGCGCCAACCGGATCTAAGGTTCAGATGCGCCCTGTCGGCGTGATCGGCAACGCCGTGCGCGTCAGTGCCACGTCTCGTCCTTCGGCTTCTCTGTGGCCCGTTCGAACCGCTGCTGGCGCTCGCGGGGCGAAGTTTTAGAGCTGCATCTCTTTTTCCCACCAACCGCGGGTGTTCACGTTAGCGGCGTCAGCGAGAGCTTCCAGCTCTTCAATATCGTCGCGGGAGAGCGTCATGCTGGTGGCCCGGACCAGACCATCGATGTAGTTGGGCTTGGTGACGCCGATGATGGGTGTCGTGCCCGTGGCGATAGCCCAAGCGGTCGCAACGTCGGGAACTGCGGCACCCTGCTTCTGGCCGATCGAGGCGAGCCCGTCCGTCAGCGCCTTCAGCTGAGGCAGCATGCCATTGTAAGTCTGCGCCCGGCTGCTGCCTTCCGGCAGCGGGTTCTCCGGGCTGTATTTGCCGCTCAGGGCGCCCTGTTCAAGCACCATATAGGCGAAGAACGGGGTGCCGTGCTTGCGGCAGTAGTCCAGAATGCCTGCACGCTCAGAGCTGCGGTAGAGGAGGCTATAGTGGTTCTGGATGGCTTCGACCCGAAACCCGGCTTCTCCGAGAATCTGGTTGGCGAGCTCGATTTCGCTCAGGTTATGATTCGAGACGCCGACATGTTTAACCTTCCCCCTCTTCAGCAACGGGATCAGGTGCGGAGTCCACCGCGCTACATCGGCTGGATTGTGAATCCAGTAGAGGTCGATGTAGTCAGTACCGAGCCGGGCCAGACTCTGCTCCAGCATGTTCGCCACCGGATCATCGCTGGTCCCCGCGGCCTGCGGGGTGAACTTCGTGGAGAGCTGGTACTCGCTGCGGGCGTAGCGCTTCAGCACCTCCCCGAGTACGGTTTCTGAACGGCCCATGCCGTACACTGCCGCGGTATCCCACAGGTTGAAGCCGGCCGCATGCGCCTTGTCCGCGACCTCTTCCAGGCCAGCCCGGGTCAGGGGGCTGCCGAAGTAGCCGTCGCCAGTCTCGCCACTGTCGCCCCAAGCCCAGGTCCCCAGTGCGACCGTGGGGATCTTCGGATAATCGATTGTCATGTTCGCTCCATACTTGTTCTGCTGCTAGGTTGCTGTGACCCAGGCGCTGCCGATACTATGATGCGCGGCGACGCCGAACCGTTAGCCTGATGCGCCGGGATTCCTGCCTAATCCTCCAGAAGCTGCGGTTTGCATTGCCGCGCTTCCGCGCGCGTGCGATGGTCAGATTCATGGAAACACTGACTGAAATCGCGGCCGTGATTGCCCGGCACGTCTCGAAGGATGGCTTCCACGCCACCCCCATCGAACGTGTGACGCTTGTGCGATCCTCCACGGTGACGATGCCGATGCCGAATGTTTACCGGCCGCAACTGTGCCTCGTTGCGCAGGGCCACAAGGAGGTCACGCTGGGCGACCGCCTGTTCAGATATGCACCGGGGCGCTATGGGGTCGTGACCTACGACCTGCCGGTGACCGGCCAGGTGGTCGAGGCGACGCCTGACAAGCCCTATCTCTGCCTGTACCTCGATTTCGATCCGGTCATGCTGGGGGACCTGGCGTTGCGCGTGCCGCCGCCGCCGGGAGCGCCCTCTCCGCCCATAGGCAAGACGGTGTCCGACGCCGGCGCTGGTCTGCTCGATGCGGCGCTACGCCTGCTGCGCCTGCTCGACGATCCGGCAGCGCTGCCCGTGCTCGGGCCGCTTGCCGAGCAGGAAATTCTCTATCACCTGCTTGCCGGTCCGGACGGCGCCAGGATGCGCCACATCACCTCCAGCCAGGGTCGGGTAGCCCAGGTCGGCCGCGCCATCGCCTGGATCGGGAAGAACTTCCGGGAACGGTACAGCATCGAGCGGCTTGCCGCGGAAGTAGGCATGAGTCCGTCGAGCCTGCACGAGCATTTTCGCGCCGTGACGGCGATGACGCCGCTGCAATTCCAGAAGCAGCTCAGGCTGCAGGACGCGCGCAGCCTGATGCTGGTCCAGGACATTGACGTCACGACCGCCGCCTTCCGCGTGGGTTACGAAAGCCCGTCGCAGTTCAGTCGCGAATATCGCCGCCACTTTGGAGAACCACCGGCGCGCGACATAGCCCGCTTGCGTGCTTCGCCGGGCCTGGCAGTGGTAGCTTGAGTTCAGCTGGGCGCCATACCTGCCAAAAGAGCGGTGGTCGGCTAAAGCTGCTCAGTCGGCCTGCTTAACCTCTGGACCTGGTTCAGTGGCGGAACTGGCGTGCAATTCTGGCCGGTGCATTCCTCCACAGGATCGTTCGCCGGCGGGAGACAGTTTTGGCCTTCACAATGAACGGGCGGCTGCGCTTTGGCGGCTTCGTTGTTCGGCGACACGGGCCGATCCTCAGCGCGAACGCCCGTCAAACCAAGTCCGATCATGGCCGTGCACAAGAGCGCAATCCGAAGCAAATTCATTTTTCGCCTCCGCAATTGACGGCGCGACGCAGGCTACACCTTTCAACTGCGGCGAACATCCTGTCAGCCGCGAACGGCGTTAACAGCGCGTTACACGCAGCAGCAGCTTGAAGGCGGATATACGGATGCTGTTTCCGGCGAGGCCGTCTTCGACACGGACGGCAGGAGCGGCGGCCGATCGGTATAGTGTTCGCACTTCGAAAAGCTTACGCCGTGCGCCACTTCCCCGCCGCCTCACCTAAACCGCACATTCGCCCTGGAAAGCTCTGCTATCGACCTGCATCCCATCAGCCGCATGCCGCGTTCGATCTCGGTTCGCATCAGGCCGAGCGCCCGCTCGACGCCGGCCTGTCCGGCGGCTGCCAGCGGGAAGAGATAGTAGCGCCCGACACCGACGGCCTTGGCACCCAACGACAGGGCTTTCAGCACATGCGTGCCGCGCTGGACGCCGCTGTCGATGATCACGTCGATCTTGTCGCCCACCGCGTCGACGATCTCCGACAGCTGGTCGAAGGGGCTGCGCGAGCCGTCCAGCTGCCTGCCTGCATGATTTGAAAGGACGATGCCGGTGCAGCCGATATCGACGGCGTTTCTGGCATCGGCCACGCTCATGATCCCCTTGAGGCAAAACTGGCCGTTCCAGAAGCGGACCATGTCTTCGACGTCCTTCCAATCCAGCGATGGGTCGAGGAGTTCCGTGAAATAGCGGCTGATGGAAAGCGCGCCGCCGCCGAGATCGATATGCCCGTCCAGCTGCGGCAGGCTGAACTTCTCGTGCGTCAAATAGTCGATGGCCCATCTCGGCTTGATCGCAAACTGCATCATGCCGCCGAGCGTAAGCCGAAAGGGGATCGAAAAGCCGGTCCGCAGGTCACGCTCGCGGTTTCCGCCGGTGACGCTGTCGACCGTCAACATCATCACCTCGACGCCGGACGCCTTGGCGCGCTCCATCATGGCGCGGTTCAGGCCCCGATCCCTGTGGAAATAGAACTGATAGACCTGCGGCGTCCTGTGCTTGCGGACTTCCTCCAGGCTGACCGTGCCGAGCGACGAGACGCCGAACATCGTGCCGAATTTTTCCGCCGCCGCGGCGACGGCGCGCTCGCCGCTATGGTGAAACAGCCGCTGGAGAGCCGTCGGCGAACAGTAGACCGGCATCGCCAGCTTCTGGCCCATGACGGTGACCGACATGTCGACCTGTCCGACGCCGGCAAGGACGTTGGGGACGAGATCGCAGTCCTCGAAAGCCGCCGTGTTGCGCCGCAGCGTCGTCTCGTCGTCCGCGCCGCCATCGATATAGTTGAAGATCGGGCCTGGCAGGCGCTGTCTGGCCAGCCGGCGGAAGTCCTGAAAATTATAGCAGCTTTGCAATCTCATGAAATCAATCGGGTATATGCCGGGCCCGATGTCAAGCCTGTGCCATTGTCGATCGCCGCGGCCTCGCCTCAGCCCGCCACAGCGCCAACCGATTCCCGCTCCACCAGCGGACATTCGAGCTTGGTGACGGCATAGCGGCCGCGACCGGGTGGCGCGGGGGCTTCCAGCTGCTCGATCGCCCATTGTCCCATCGCCATATGCGGCAGGATCGACGTCGTCAGCGGCGGGAACAGATGCCGCGCGATCTCCTCGTCGTCATAACCGATCACCGAAATATCTCCGGGGATGCGCAGGCCGGCCTCCTTCAGCGCCTCGTAGCAGCCGATCGCGGTGCGATCGTTCTGGCAGAAGATGGCGGTTGGCCGGTCCTTCACCGCCAAGAGCTTGACGGTCGCGGCATAGCCGGCGCTCGCCGACCAATCGCCTTCGACGACCAGCGCCGGGTCGAACGGGATGTCGGCCGTCGCCAGCGCCCGGCGGTAGCCCTTCAGGCGGTCCTGCGCCGCCTGCATCCAGGGCTCGCCGGTGATGGTGGCGATACGTCTGTGGCCATGGCTGATCAGGTGTCGGGCCGCGCTCTGCCCGCCGGCGATCTCGCTCGGCACCACGGCGGGGAAGGCATAGTCGGCTGTGTAGCAGTTGAGCAGGATGACCGGAATGTCGAGGCCGTAGAGATAGTCCGGCGCGACGATCTCTCGGGTGAAGATGGTCATGTAGATCAGTGCCGAAATGCCCCGCTTGGTCAGCGCCGCGATGGCCCTGGGCTCCATCACCTCGTCGCCCATGGTCTGCGCCACCAGCAGCACATTGCCGGCGTTCCACGAGGCTTGCCGCGCCCCTTCGATGGCGACGACCGCCTCCGGGCTGGTCGCCAACTGATCGACGGCGAAGCCGATGACGCCATCCACCCCGTCAAATGCGGCAACCGGGGCTCGCAGGGCGGAAAACACCGGCGGCGCATAACCGAGGGCCCGCGCCGCCTCGATCACCCGCTCGCGCGTTTGCTGCGACAGCCTGATGCCCGGCGTGTTGTTGAGCACGAACGAAACCGTCGCCTGCGAACAGCCGGCGGCCTTGGCGATGTCGGTCATGGTAACCCGGCCCTTGGAGTTTTCCCCGGACAGCTTGCGCCGTCTGGTACCCTGAAGGACCGCATCCCGAAGTGGTTCGTTCATGTCACTGGTCCTCGAATCTCGCATTTATAAGGCAAAGCGCTGCTAATAAATATAATCGGCCTTAGTAGGCGATCTAGTCGCCAATTCGAAATGGCAGGGACTGGAAAGGCCTCTCCTTGCTGGCGAGAATTCCGATCAAACTAATACTCTTTACTAATATCCGGCATCTCTATAACGTCAATCCATCATGCTCGGGCGACATCGGACCGCGCATGTTCGGAACGCAAGCCGGCCTGGTATCGAACGGTTCCCGTCAGCCGAAGCTCGCCTGCCGTTCCGGGAAATGTCAGACAAATCGGACTATTTACGAACGGCGAACGAGTCTCTAAAGTCGATGATCGCGGCTGGAATGGCGTCGTTCTTCGCTGCCGGAACCCTTGAGGAGGAGGGCGTCCAAACCGCGCCGGCAAGTTCATCATCAGCGAAAATCACTGAGTCAAATGGGAGGTTGAACATGAAATCTGTAATACGAAATGCGTCCGTCGCGGCTGCGGCCCTGCTGCTCGGCCTGTCTGTCAGCGCAATCGCGCGGGCCGACGACAAGCCGACACTGGCCTTCGTCGTCAACGGCGCTTCCGATTTCTGGAAGGCGGCCGAAGCCGGCGTCAAGAAGGCTCAAGCCGAACTGCCCAATTACAATCTGGAACTCAAATATCCGGAGCAGTCCTCGGTCGCCATCCAGCAGCGCCTGATGGACGATCTGGTGACGGCCGGCGTGAAGGCGATCATGGTCTCGGCCGTCGATCCCAAGACGTCGACCGACGGGCTGAACAAGATCGCCTCGGAAACGGCGTTGTTCACCACCGACAGCGACGCACCGCAGACCAAGCGTGTCGCCTATATCGGCTCGTCCAATGTCGATGCCGGCAAGCAGGCGGCAGAGATCGCCAAGAAGGCAATGCCTGACGGCGGCAAGTGTCTCGGCTTCGTTGGCCTGCTCGGCGCCGACAATGCCAAGGAACGTATTCAGGGCATGAAGGACGGCCTCGCAGGCACCAAGATCGAATTGGTCGACGTGCGTGGCGACGACATCGATCAGGCTCGCGCCAAGAAGAACGTCGAGGACGCGCTGGTCGCCAGCCCCGACGTCACCTGCATGGTCGGCTTCTATTCCTACAACACGCCGCGCATCTATGAAGCGCTGCGCGACGCCGGCAAGCTCGGCCAGATCACCGTCGTCGGCTTCGACGACGATCCGATCACGCTGGGCGGCGTCAAGGAAGGCACCGTGGCCGCCACCGTCGTGCAGCAACCCTTCGAATGGGCCTATCAGGGCATGAAGCTGATGGCTGCCTATCTCGAGGGCGACAAGTCGGGCATTCCCGCCGATGGTCTGATCATCATCCCGACCAAGATCATCGGCAAGGACGATGTCGACGCCTACGCCGCCAGCCTCAAGGCGATGTCTGGAAAGTGAGCGAATTAGGTTGCGCCGGCTCAAGGTTCGCCTTGAGCCGGCGTTCTATTGACGGGCTTCGCGAGGCCCGTCAGTCTGAGACCAAACGGCTCACCGGCTGCTGTCAGGCGTGATGAATTATTCCGACCCATCCATCGTTGCATCCACGGACGCTCCGTTCCTGAGCCTCGACGGTGTGCGCAAGACCTATCCCGGCGTCGTCGCGCTGGACGGGTTCTCGATCGAGGTCAGGCCCGGCGAGGTCATCGGCCTGGTCGGCGAAAACGGCGCCGGCAAATCGACGTTGATGAAGATCCTCGGCGGCGTCACCAGGCCGGACACCGGCACCATCACCGTCGACGGCGTCGCCCATGACAGCCTGACCGTCGAGGCCAGCATCGGTTCTGGTATCGCCTTCGTCCACCAGGAATTGAACCTCTTCGAAAACCTCGACGTGGCCGCCAACATCTTCTTCGGCCGCGAACCGCTGCGCGCCGGCCCGCTCAAACTCGTCGACCGCGCCATGCTGCGCGCGTTGGCGGCGCCGCTGCTCAAACGCGTGGGCGCCAATTTCTCGGCCGATACGCCGGTGTCGGCGCTGTCGCTGGCGCAGCAGCAAATGGTCGAGATCGCCAAGGCGCTGTCGATCGAGGCGAGGCTGGTTATCCTTGACGAACCGACGTCCAGCCTGCCGATCGCAGAAACCGACAAGCTGCTCGGCGTCATCAAGGCGCTGAAGGCAGACGGCATCAGCGTCATTTTCATCTCGCACCGCCTTCACGAGGTCGAGCGCGTCGCCGACCGCGTCGTCGTGCTCAGGGACGGCATGCTCGCCGGCACCTTGCCGAAGAGCGCCATCAATCACGACCAGATGGTCAAGCTGATGATCGGCCGCATGCTGAAGGAGCGCGAGAAGGCCGCGGAATCGGCGCGCCCGCCGGGCTCGGTCGCGCTGTCGGTCAAGGCCATTCGCACCGCCGCCTATCCCGACCGGCCGGTCGACCTCGACGTCAGGCATGGCGAGATCCTCGGTCTCGCCGGCCTCGTCGGCTCCGGCCGGACGGA
The DNA here is from genome assembly GCF_055811815.1 of Mesorhizobium sp. WSM4836. Lineage (NCBI taxonomy): Bacteria > Pseudomonadati > Pseudomonadota > Alphaproteobacteria > Hyphomicrobiales > Phyllobacteriaceae > Mesorhizobium > Mesorhizobium sp. WSM4836. The sequence goes on along the minus strand of NZ_JBVVQF010000003.1, from coordinate 46,933 downwards.
ACTGGCGCGCGTGCTGTTCGGCATCGACAAGAGCTTTGGCGGTTCGTTGAAGCTTGACGCAAAAGATCTGGTTCTTGGTTCGGCTGCCGACGCAGTGGCCAACGGTATTTTCCTCGTCCCCGAGGATCGCAAGCTAACCGGCATCCTGCTCGACCTGTCGATCGCGCAGAACATCTCGCTGCCCAATCTGCCGGCGCATTCGCGGCGCTCCCTGGTCTCGGCCAGCGCCGAGGCCGGCACCGCCGAGAAGCAGAAGACGGATCTCGGCATCAGGGCGCCCTCCGTGCAGACGCGTACCGGCACGCTGTCGGGCGGCAACCAGCAAAAGGTCGTGCTGGCCAAGTGGCTGGCGATGAAGCCGAAGGTGATGATCCTCGACGAACCGACGCGCGGTATCGACATCGGCGCCAAGGCCGAGATCTACGGGCTGATGCGGGCGCTGGCCGATGCCGGCGTCGCCGTGCTGATGATCTCCAGCGACATGGAGGAGGTGATCGGCGTTTCCGACCGGATCGCCGTCATGCATGAGGGCCAGATCTCCGGCATTCTCGACAAGGACCGGTTCAGCCAGGAAAACGTGCTGCTGCTGGCCGTCGGCAAGCAGCCGAAGTAATTCGCAGGCACTGGGAGAAGACGATGAGCAAGAAAGATCTCGGCCTGCTGATCCTGATCCTGGTGGTCGGCGCGGTGGTGGCGATCATCAACCCGCGCTTTCTGCTGCCGATCAATCTCGCCAACACCTCGAACCTAATCGGGCTGTTCGGCATCCTGTCGATCGGCCAGGCCTTCGTCATCATCACCGGCGGCATCGAATTGTCGGTCGGCTCGGTGGTTGCGCTGCTGGGGACGCTTTTCATTGACTTCATCGCCGTGCGCGAGCTGGACTGGCCGCTTGCCTTCGTATTGATCATCGCGCTTGGCGCCGTCATTGGGCTGGTGCATGGCTGGTTGATCACAAGGCTCAAACTGCAGCCTTTCGTCGTCACGCTATGCGGCCTGCTGATCTATCGCGGCGTGGCGCGCTTCTACACCGCCGACGGCACCGCCGGTTTCGCCTTCGGCCAGAACTTTCCGGAGCTGGAATTCCTGACCGCCGGCCGGTCGTGGGGCGTGCCGAACAGCTTTTTCGCGCTGATCGTCATCGCCGTCGTGATGTGGGTGGTACTGCACCGCTCAGTGTTCGGCCGCTATCTCTACGCCATCGGCAAGAACGAGGAAGCGGCAAAATATTCCGGCATCCGCACCGGCCGCATCGTCATGGCCGCCTATGTCATCTGCGGCGTGCTGACGGCGCTGTCGGCTATCTATTTCGCCATGTACACACGCTCGATCTCGCCGGCGAGCCACGGCCAGTTCTACGAGCTCTATGCCATCGCGGCCGCGGTGCTCGGCGGCTTCTCGCTGCGCGGCGGCGAAGGCTCGCTGATCGGCGTCCTCCTCGGCACGGTGCTGCTGCAGGAGCTGCAGAACCTCGTCAACCTGCTCGGCATCCCGTCCTCGCTCAACTTCGCCGTGATGGGCGGGGTGATCCTCATCGGCGTGCTGGTCGACCAGCAATGGGGCGTGTTCAGGGCGCGGCGGCGGATGCTGGAAGCTACCCGTAAGGGCGTGGCGGGTGCTGCCGGAATAACGCAAAAATAGCTGGATGAAATACGCCAACTGCCATGGCGGGTGGCGTGAAAGAGTCAGCCTGAGCTTCGCGACAGCAGTTCAGGTCGGTCTCTATTTGGAACGAAACCCGTATCTGAGCGTTTATTTAAGCTTTGCTACGCGGAGGCGTCCCATGCCCACGAATCCAGTAAGTACCGCAAAGGTAGGAACTCACCCTCTCCACCCGATGCTTATACCTTTTCCTGTCGCGTTTCTTGTCGGTGCCTTTGTCACCGACCTGGTTTTCTGGGGAACTGCCGATGTCTTCTGGGCACGGGCATCGATGTGGCTGATCGGGGCAGCCATCGTAATGGCGCTTCTCGGTGCGACAGCCGGGTTTATCGACTTCCTCAACGAGCCGCGCATTCGCGCCTTGTCCGACGCCTGGTATCACATGCTGGGCAATCTGAACGCGGTCGTTGTGGCGCTGATCAATTTCTATCTTCGCTATGCCCAAGGCGCCGAAGCGGCAGTCCGACCATGGGGCGCGCTGTTGTCGTTCATAGTGGTCTGCATACTGCTGTTTACCGGCTGGAAGGGTTGGGAGATGGTGTATCGGCATCACGTTGCAGTTCTGGATACACCAGCCGATGCGCAGGCGCGGCCTTCGGCAACGACTGACGCTCGCCACGCAGGTCGGGACCGGCACGCCGCCTGAGCCATAATAGACCTGGATACCGGATTCCAATATCGGTTGGAAAAATAAAGCCCATCCCGAGTGCATCGGATGGGCGCTACTTTAGATACGGCCCGACGTGTCGGAGAAGGCCATGGCCTTGCGCAGCACCTCGGCGAAGCGGTCGCCGGCGGCGTCGCGAGGGCCGCTATTGTCGATCGAGGTGACACCCGGTCCGGATAGCGCCACATTGGCATTGCGCGCCAGCCGTGCCAGCACTTCGCCGCGCGACTCGCGCCCGCGCAAGGCCAGCCGCTCGGCCAGAATCTCCGGTGTAGCCGTGATCTCGACGATAGCCAGATTGGCGTAGCGCTCCCGCAACGCCGGGATGATCGCGCGCGAGACGTTAGCGACCGCGACACGGCCGTTGGAGACCGACCAATCGACTTCGGCCGGGATGCCATAGCGCAGGCCATGTGCCTCCCAGGAAATGGCGAAGGCGCCATCCGCTTCGGCTTCGAGGAAGGCCGCGTCGGCGAGCGTGTCGTGATCCTCGGTGGCCGCATCGCTCGGCCGGGTGATGACCCGGCGCACGAACTCCAGCCGGCTCTCGTCGGCAAACACGGCGCGCGCGTAGCCGATCACCGTGTCCTTGCCGGCACCGCTCGGCCCGACGACGGCGACGAAGACACCGTCGCGGATCGGAAATCCCGCGGCGGACAATTCACGCTCGACCGATGCCGACGCCATCATGCGACCCGTCGTCCCTGCCGCCAGACCGTGCGGACGACCGGAACATGGTCATCGACGCGCACGCGAACCAGATCGGCGCGCCGGCCGGGCTCGATGACGCCGCGATCGGTGAGACCGACCGCCTCGGCCGGGTTCTTCGAGACCATCGCCACCGCCTGTGGCAAGGAAATGCCCTCGACCACGTCGCCGAGGAAGAAGGCCGACTGGATCAGGCTGAACGGAATGTAGTCCGATGACAGGATATCGAGCAGGCCGTCGCCGGCCAGCGTGCGAGCCGACACATTGCCCGAATGCGAGGCGCCGCGCATCACGTTCGGCGCGCCCATCAATACGCCGAGCCCTGCCTCTTTTGAAGCCCGTGCCGCCTCCTCGGTGGTCGGGAACTCGGCGACGCGCACACCTTGCCCGATCGCTTCGTCGACATGGCCGACGGTTGCGTCGTCATGGCTGGCCAGCACGATGCCGCGCTCCTTGCAGGCAGCGGCGATGAAGCTGCGGTTCGGGCTCGAGTTCCTCGCCGATTCCGCCATTCGCTTTTCGCAGAACTTCTGGAAATCGCGGTCGGTCAGCTTCAGCTTGCGCTGGTAGTAATAGGCGTAGGTTTCCAAATTGACGAACTGGCGCTGTCCCGGCGCATGGTCCATCAGCGATGCCAGCCTGACCCGCTCGTCGCCGTCGAAATTGGCGAAGGCCGTGAGGCAGTCCGGCGCCGAGACCTCGCAGCGCAGATGGAGGAAATGGTCGGCCCGGAGCCGGTCCTGCTGCACGCTGTCTTCAATCGCGTCGGCCAGCTTGCGTATGTCGGCGGCCGTCAGGTCGGCATCCTCGTCCATGCCGACACGCAAGGCATCGAGCACGGTGGTGATGCCGGCGGTGGCCACCTGCGCGTCATGGGCGAGCACAGCGGCGATCGGGTTCCAGCGCACTTTCGGCCGCGGCGCGTAATGGCCTTCGAGATGGTCGGTGTGGAGTTCGACCAGGCCAGGGATGATGAAATCGCCGCCCATGTCCTCGCCGCTGCGGCCAGCGCCGGGAGCAATGTCGGCGATCATGCCGTCGCGCAGCACGATCGAGCCTTCGACGATCCGGTCGGCGAGCACGATGCGGGCATTGTCAAGAACGGTCTCGGCGGTCATTTCAGGCAGTCCTCGGAGCATTTTGCAGCCAATTGAAAATGAATTGGCGTCGCACAAGGCGGTTAAAGCGAATGATCATCTCAGGCACTTCGTCTGGCCGGGCGGCGCCCGAGCGCGTGATGCGACAGCACCATGAACGGCGCGCCCGGCTCAGTTTCCACAAACAGCGTCAGCGCGTCCACCGGCACCGGCCGTTGCAGCACGTCCGCAAACAGGCTGTCGATTGCTAGGCGAAGACGAGGGCTTTCCTGTGACGAGACCCGGCCAGACAACGTCATGTGGAAACGAAAGGTCTCGAAGACATAGGGGTAGCCCCACTGGCAGAGATTGCGGAACTCGTCGGGCTTCAGCGAATCGGGGCTGCGCCGTTCGATCTCGGCTTCAGTCAACGGCGCGCGAAAGCGGTCGAAGTCGCGCACCACGTCGTCGGCGAAGCGGTTGAGCGCCGGCAGCGGCGCTTCCGGCACCAGCGCGAAAAAGCCGTCGATCCGGCTGACGATCAGCCGCGGGATCGTAACCACCGGGGTCGCCTCGGCAAAATCGTCGAGTGCGGCGCGAAGCGAGGCTTCCGTCTCGTTGGAAGCCAAGCGGAAAGGCGCCTTCAGCGTCGCATGAAAGCCATAGCGGCGCGCCGAGGCGGTATGGAAGGCAACTTCCGCCGCCGACAACTCGGCCACCGCCTCGACCGGCTTTGTGGCGGCACCGAACGGGTCGCGGCCGAGCCAGTTGGCGGCGATCCGTGCCAGCGGTTCGTCGTGTCGGGGAGTGAAATAGATAGCGTAGCGCATCGAAAGTCCTCGTCAGCCCGCTGCCATAGGTGATTTCCATGACGAATTGACGAAACTTTGCGGCGTTTTCGGTAACAAAACTACACAGCCGGTCGTTAGCCGACGATTTTTCGCTTGGACCAGCGGTTGGGGCGAAGGGGAAGTGGTCAGGCCTTCATCAGCCATTCGTGCTCGGGCGCGTTGTAGAATTTCCACGTCCGCTTCGGTCCGGCCATGACGTTGAGATAATAAAGATCATAGCCGTGGCAGGCGGCGCAGGGGTGATAACCCCTGGGGACCAGCACGACGTCGCCGTCCTCGATCGCCATCGCCTCGTCGAGCGAACGAGCGCCGTTCTCGTCGACATCGGTGTAGACGCGCTGGAAAGCAAAGCCCTGCGGCGGGTTGAGGCGGTGGTAATAGGTTTCCTCGAGATAGGATTCGGCCGGCAGATTGTCCTGGTCGTGCTTGTGCGGCGGATAGCTCGATGTGTGGCCGCCGGGCGTGATGACCTCGACCACTAGCAGGGAATCGGCCGGCTTGCCCTCCGGCAGGATGTTGGTGACGTAGCGCGTGTTGGTTCCTTTGCCGCGAACCTCCTGGCCGAGATCGTCAGGTCCGATGACACGGACCGGCAGACCGCCGCCCAGTCCTGGCGCCGAGCAGACGGCAAGTTCGAGATCGGTATCGGCGCGCACCGACCACTCCAACCCCTGCGGCACATAGACCGACCACGGCTTGCCTTCGAAGGGCGACATGCGTTCACCGAGCAGGCCGAGTTCCTTGCCGCCGGCCTTGGCCTTACCCTTGCCGGTGACGAACACCAGGCAGAGCTCGCGATCCGCGGTTTGCCCGGAAGCGCTCTCGCCGGGCCTCAGCCGATGCAGATCGAAGCCGACATAGGTCCAGCCGGCGTTTTGCGGCGTCACATGAGCGATGCGGCCGTGGCCCTTATTGGCTTTGACGAGCAGCTTCGACATGGTCATTCCTTTGGTTTGGCGTCTACCGATGGCTTGTCCTCGTCGGCCGGCTTGTAGAGGTAGAAAAAGTGCCAGACGGCATAGCCGGCGAAGCCGAGCGCGATCACGCCCCAGAACGGTGTGCCCGTAGCGAATTCGATCGCCGACCAGACCAGGCAGACCGCGACAACGGCAAGGCGGCGCCACAGCGGCCTGAAAAACGGGTGCTCGGAGTCTTTCATCGGATCACCCCCGGCACCGGATCAGCACCTTTCCTCGCGAACCCTCAAGCATTGGGAAAGCCCTGTGTCTCGACCGTGTAGCCGGCCGCCGTCATCACCCGCATCAATTCCTTGTAGCCGACCTGCGCCATCTTGAGCGGCGGGTTCTTCTTCGGATCCTGCTCGGCCTCGACCACGAACCAGCCTTCATAGCCATGGTCGGCGAGCCTCTGGACGATGGCACCAAAGTCCAGCGAGCCATCTCCCGGCACGGTGAAGGCACCAAGCGCCACCGCATCGAGGAAGGATTGCCTGCTACGATCCAGCTTATCGATCACCTCCATGCGCACGTCTTTCACATGCACGTGGTTGATGCGCCGGTGGTGGTTATCAATAGCGCGCAGTACATCGCCGCCGGCAAAGGCCAGGTGACCCGCGTCGAGCAGCAAAGGAATGCCTTCTCCCGAATAGCGCATGAAGGCGTCGAGCTCTGGCTCCGTCTCCACTACTGCCGCCATGTGATGGTGATAGGAGAGCGGCATGCCTTGCTCGGCACACCATTCTCCGAACTGCGTGAGCCGCTTCGCGTAGGCTTTCATCTCATCGTCCGAAAGCCTCGGCTTGCTGGCGAGCGGCTTGGAGCGGTCGCCCTGGATGGAGCGGCCGACTTCACCATAGACGATACAGGGCGCATTCACCGCCTTGAACAGGTCGATCATCGGCTGGATGCGATCTTTGTTCATCGCCATGTCTTCATCGACCAGCGTCCCGGAGAACCAGCCGCCGCAAAGCGTCACGTCGGCCTCTTTCAGGATCGGCAGCATGATCTCCGGATCGTTGGGAAAGCGGCGGCCCATTTCCATGCCGGTAAAGCCAGCCGAGCGCGACTGGCGCAGGCACTCCTCTAGCGACACATCATCGCTGAGTTCGGCAAGATCGTCGTTCCACCATGCAATGGGGGACATGCCCAGTTTGGCTTTCAAGTCGTCACTCCGATTTCTGACATTCGGGGCGGCGTTGGCGGATAGCTCAAAGAACCCGCCCGCTCAGCGCTTCCTCATATTTCCTGCGCGCCGCGTTCACTTGCGGCCGTGCCGAGACTTCCGGCACTGCGACATCCCACCAGCTTCCACCGGCCTCGGTCGAAACCAGCGGGTCGGTGTCGATGACCAGCACGGTCGTTCGCGTATTCTTCTTCGCTTGCGCCAGCGCCGTTTCCAGCCCGGCGATCGACGCCACTTTTTCGGCAATCGCACCCATGCTCGCAGCATGCGCGGCGAAGTCGATCTCGGGCAAGGTCTCGTGACGAGCGTCCTTCAGCAGATTGTTGAAGTTGGCGCCGCCGGTCGCCATCTGCAGCCGGTTGATGCAGCCATAGCCGCGATTGTCGAGCAGCACGATGGTCAGCTTGAGGCCGAGCATCACCGACGTCGCGATCTCGGAATTGAGCATCAGATAGGAGCCGTCGCCGATCATCACCACGACTTCCTCGTCCGGCTTGGCCATCTTGACGCCGAGCCCGCCGGCGATTTCGTAGCCCATGGTCGAGAAGCCGTATTCGGCGTGGTAGGAGCCGGGCGCGCCCGCCTGCCAGAGCTTGTGCAATTCGCCTGGCAGGCCGCCGGCGGCATGGAGCAATATCACGCCGGAGCCCATGGCGCGCTGTACGGCACCGATCACCTGCGCGTCGGACGGATAGGCGGCATTGGTCGACGCAGTCACCTTGCCCGCCTCCGCCTGCCAATCCTTTTTGTCCTTGATCGCATTGTCGGTCCAGGCGGCAGGCACCTTCCAGCCCTTCAGCGCCTCGCCGAGTTCTGCGAGCCCTTCCGCCGCATCGGCGACCAGCGGCAGCGCCTGGTGCTTTCCGGCGTCGAAAGGCTGGACGTTGAGCCCGATCATGGTCTTGCCGGAATTCTTGAACAACGCCCAGGAGCCAGTGGTGAAATCCTGCAGCCTGGTACCGACGGCAAGCACGACGTCGGCCTCTTCGGCCAGCCTGTTGGCCGCCGAAGTGCCGGTGACGCCGACCGCGCCCATGTTCAGTGGGTGATCGTCCGGCAGCGAGGATTTGCCGCCTTGTGTCTCACAAACCGGAATGCCGGCGCCTTGCACTAGTTTGGCCAGTTCCTCGGTCGCCTGTGAATAGAGTACGCCGCCGCCGGCAATCACCAGCGGCTTTTGCGCCGCTTTGAGCGCCACGATCGCGGCAGCCAGTTCATTGCGGTCCGGGCGCTGCCGACGCGGCCTCCAGAGCCGCTCGGCAAAGAAACGCTCGGGGTAGTCAAAGGCCTCGGCCTGCACATCCTGGCACAGCGCCAGCGTCACCGGGCCGCATTCGGCGGGATCGGTCAGCACCTGCATGGCGCGGTTGAGCGCCGGCACGATCTGCTCAGGCCGCGTGACGCGGTCGAAATAGCGCGACACCGGCCGGAGACAGTCATTGACCGTCGCCGTGCCGTCGGAAAAATCCTCGGCCTGCTGCAGGACGGGATCCGGAATGCGATTGGCGAAGACGTCGCCGGGCAGAAACAGGACAGGCAACCTGTTTACATGCGCAAGTGCCGCAGCGGTCACCATGTTGAGCGCGCCGGGGCCGATCGAACTGGTCGCAGCCATGAAGCGGCGGCGGAAATTGGCCTTGGCGTAGGCGATCGCCGCATGCGCCATTGCCTGCTCATTATGGGCGCGGAAGGTCGGCAGCTCGTCGCGCACTTGGTAAAGCGCCTCGCCGACGCCGGCCACGTTGCCGTGGCCGAAGATCGCCCAGACGCCACCGAAGATCGGAACTTTCTTGCCGCCGATCTCGGTCATCTGTCGGGCAAGAAAGCGGGTCAGCGCCTGCGCCATCGTCAGGCGGATTGTCTTGGTCATGTCGGTTCCTCCGCAGTCCTTGTTGCCGCGCCTTCTTATGCTGCTTTGCGGCCGCGCGCGGCAAGCCATGCCTCGGTCAGTCTCTCGAAACGCGACGCCATGTCGGCAACCGCCTCATCGTCCGACATCTTGCCGGCAAGCCATTGTTCGGCCGCGTTGATGAAGATGGTGCGGCCGACGGCGAAACCCTTGACGATGGGCGCCTTGGCGGTTGCAGCAAAAGCCGCTTCCAGCTCGTCCTGCGGCGCTTCCAAACCGAGCAGCACAACGCCGCGGCACCACGGATCGTGCTTCAGGATCACCGCCTCGATCTTTGCCCAGGCGCCAGCCGATGCCTGTGGTTCGAGCTTCCACCAGTCGGGCTTGATGCCGAGTGCGTAGAGTTCCTCGAGCGCGCGCGGTATCGTCATGTCGTCGAGCTTGCCGTGCTTGCCGGCGATGATCTCGACCAGAAGTTCTCTGCCCACTTTCCGCGCGGCCTCGAACAAAGCGCGCAGCTTCTGCTGCTGTTCGCTCTTCAGCGCCGCCGGATCGTCGGGATGATAGAAGCACAGGCACTTGATGCAGTGGTCGACCGGCCATTCGGTCAGTTGCGAACCTATGTCCTGCGAGAACTCGAAGCGAAGCGGCCGCGAACCCGGCAGCTCGACCGGCCGGCCGAGCCAGGCGAAGGAATGGTGGGCGAATTCGAACATCGCCTCGCGTCCGTATTTTTCGTCGAGCAGCATTCCGTAGCCGCCGCGGCGGGCCGCGGCCTTGGCCGCAGCCTTGACCGTCAGCACCTTGAAAGCCGGGATTCGCGACGGATCGGCGCCGGCTTTTGCCGCGACATCCTCCAGCTGGACGCGGTGGTCGCAGGCGAACGCCATCAGCGAGGGGATGTCGCGCCGACGTGTGGTCGCCCAATGGATGTGGTTGATCGCCTCGTCCTTGCGCAGCGCCAGATGCTTGCTGCCGTTTTTCAGGAAGAACTGCAATTCCTCGAAAGTCGGGTATTCCGGTGCGCAGAGCAGCCGCGACACGGCAAAGGCGCCGCAAGCATTGGCCCAGGTCGCCGCCGTCGCCAGGCTTTCCTCGCCGAGCCAGCCGCGCAGGAAGCCCGACATGAAGGCGTCGCCGGCACCGAGCACATTGTAGACCTCGATCGGAAACCCCTTGCCGACGACACCGTCCTCGAGGTCGTCGCTGATCGGCCCGTCATAGACGATGCAACCCATGGCGCCGCGCTTCAGCACGATGGTTGCCGCCGACAGCGAGCGGATGGTTTTCAGCGCGCTCAGGCAATCGTCTGCGCCGGAGGCGATCATGATCTCCTCTTCGGTGCCGACGATGAGGTCACAGTCGGGCAGCACCGTCTTCAACTGGGCCGAGACGCGGTCGGATTTCACATAGCGCTCGAAGCCTTCGGCGTGGCCGGCGAGACCCCACAGGTTAGGGCGGTAGTCGATGTCGAACACCACCTTGCCGCCCCTGGCTTTCATGACACTGATCGCCTTGCGCTGGGCGGCGTCGCTGTTGGGTCGCGAAAAATGCGTGCCGGTGACGACGACCGCGCGTGCCGAAGCAATGAACGCTTCGTCGATGTCGTCCTCCGAAAGCGCCATGTCGGCGCAGTCGCTGCGATAGAAGATCATCGGCGAGACGCCTTCATCCTCGACCGACAGCAACACCAGGGCGGTCAGCCGCTCCGGATCGGTCTTGAGGCCTTGGACCGAAACGCCCTCGCGGGTCAGTTGCTCGCGGATGAAGCGGCCCATCTGCTCATTGCCGACGCGGGTGAGCAGCGCCGAGCGCAGGCCGAGCCTGGCAGTGCCGACCGCGATGTTGGCCGGACAGCCGCCGACCGATTTGGCAAAGGAAGTAATGTCCTCGAGGCGCGAGCCGATCTGCTGGCCATAGAGATCGACGGAAGCGCGGCCGATCGTGATGACGTCGAGCGGCGCATGTCTCGCTTCCACGGCTTCGCCCATTCGAACCTCCCATCGGCTTTGTTGTCTTGGGTAACACGCGCGAGCGGCAGCGTGGCGCCGGCAATATGAAATAATAATTCCAATCCATAGTCAATATGGAACGAGCGTTCCCAAGGCTGAAAAGTGCTGTGCAAGGCTCGCGCGTTCAGAAACTTTGAAGTCAGACGAACGTCAAGGGTCTACCACTGAAACCAGCTGATTTACCAAGGAAGCGGGCCATCATCGTTGAAGTACCCGGCGGTCGGGCCATCGGCGTCCAGGGTCGCCAGGTGAATGACGATCTCGGCCGCCTGCTGCACCGTGCGGTGACCTTTATACCCGTTGAGATCGGTGGCGGTGTAGCCGGGCGCCGCGGCGTTGACCTTGATGTCTTGGGGCGCGAGCTCCCTGGCGAAGGCCACGGTGATGGCGTTCAAGGCTGTCTTGGAGCTGCCGTAGCCCATCATGTTGACGGCGTGGTTCGCGGTGGCGGGATCGAGCGCCCGGCTGATGGATCCGGTGGAGCTGCTCACCATTACGATCCGGGCAGCAGGTGCTGCCAGCAGCAGCGGCAGGAATGCCTGGGTCACGCGGATCGGGCCGAAGACATTGACGTCGTAAGTGGCCTGGATGTCGGCGATCCCCTGCTGGCTCGGCGGCAGGTCGTAATTGATGGCGACGCCGGCGTTGTTCACCAGCACGTCGAGGCAGGGGCTGGCCTGCCCGAACGCGTCGGCTGCCGCCTTCACGCTGTCATCCCGCGTTACGTCCAGCTCAAGCCACTCTACGTCGAGGCCTTCGGCGCGCAATGCCTGCGCCGCCGTCATGCCGCGTTCGGCGCTCCTGGCGCCGAGCCAGACCTTGAAGCCCATGGTCGCCAGTCGCCGGGCGATTTCGCGGCCTATACCCTTGTTGGCGCCGGTCACCAGCGCCGTTTTCGATGTTCTCATATCGGTCTCCATTTTTCTTGTGGAAGACCCCACAAATGGCGCGGCGCAGCGGGCGCCGCGTGCCAGAAATTCTCCGGCTCTTGCCTAATCCTCTCACGCTGTTGCGCGGCCGGTGCGAATGCGCGATGCTGGCGCAATGAGCGAAGCGCTGCAGGAGTTGATCGAGATCGCCAGCCGCCATGCGCGCGGGCGACGAACAAGAACGGCGGTTCCCCGCGTTTCGATCGGCCGCAGCGAAGTTGCCACGCCGCCATTGCCAGGGGTGTGGGGGTCGGGGATCTTATTCGTATTGCAGGGCGCGAAAACGGTCCTGATCGGCGACCGGGCTCTTCGTTACAAGCCGGCCAGCTATTTCATCTACACTGTCGAGACGCCCACCATCAGCCAGATAGTCGAAGCGAGCGCGGCGCGTCCTTATCTGGCCATTGGCTTGACCCTTGACCTGCAAGCCGTCGCCGCGCTCCTCGTCGAGCACGGGCCGGTCCTCGGCGGCGACAGTTTCTCCACCTCTCCCGTTGATGACGACCTGCTCGACGCGCTCCGTCGGATGATGCGGCTGCTTGACCGGCCAGCTGAGATTGCCGTGCTCGCAACCATGCTCGAGCGGGAGATGCTGTTTCGGCTCCTGCAAGGCCCGCAAGGCGGAAAGCTTCGTGAGCTTGCGCGCGCCGATGGCCATCTGTCCCGGATTGGCCAGGCGATCGCCTGGATCCGTTCGCATTCCCGTCAGCCGGTCCGGGTCGGCGATCTGGCCGAAATCGCCCATATGAGCAGCGCTGCGTTTTATCGTCACTTCAAGGCGGCGACGGCCATGAGCCCAATCCAGTATCAAAAGCAAATCCGCTTGCTGGAAGCCCGCCATCTGCTGATTGCCCAGCCGGGCAACGTGGCGCGTGTCGCCTTCGCTGTCGGCTATGAGAGTGCTTCCCAGTTCAGCCGGGAGTATGCCCGCCAGTTCGGATCGCCGCCCGCCCGCGACGCAGCGCGGCTTTTGACAGAAGGCGAAACGGCAATAGAGGGGGTCTAGGCCTTGCGCTTGCGGCCGCTGTCGCGCCGCTTCTCGCCAACGGCGACGGTCAGCGCCATGGCCAAAGCCATCGTCGCCGACAGCGAGCGGAAGCCGGCGAAATCGGCCTCGGCGACCTCGAACCAGACCCTGGCGAATTGGGCGAGCGGCGAAAAAGAGCTGTCGGTAATCGCCACGATCGGTACGCCTTGCTCCGAAATGACGCGCGCCTCCTCGATGGTGGCCGGGGCATAGGGCGAAAAGCTGATGGCGATGACGGCGTCCCTTGGAGAGGCAAAGCCGATCATCTCCGCGCTCAGGCCGGCGGCAGATTCGATCAGCTGGTTGCGAATCCTGAGCTTGCCCAATGCATAGGCGATATAGGAGGCGACCGGGTAGGAGCGCCGCTTGGCCAGCACGTAAATGGTTTCCGCCTTGGCCAGCACGGCGATCGCATCTTCGAAATGATCTTCGTTCAGCGTGCGCGAAATGTCGTTGAGCGAGGTGCTGGCCGCGGCGACAAAACCGTCGAAAATCGCGCGGTGGCCGGCGCCTTCCTCGGCCTTGGCGCGCAATGCCGCCAGCCTTTCATCATAGGATGAGTTGCGCTCGCGCAGGCGCTCGCGAAACACCAGCTGCAGGCTGGTGAAACCGTCAAAGCCAAGCTGCTGGGCAAAGCGGATCAGGGTCGAAGGCTGGACACCGGCGGAAGCGGCGATGCTGGCAGCGGTGCCGAAGGCGATATCATCGGGGTTGTCGAGCGCATAGGCGGCGATCTGGGCGATACGTTTCGGCAGGCTCTGACGCCGCTCCAGGATCGTCGCCCGCAGCGTTTCGAAATCGCGAGGCACCCGTTCGTCCATCGTCGCTCCGCCCAGGCTCATCGTCTGGTTCCCTCTGTGCCCCATCATAGCGGGCGCGTGCAAGAACACCATAAAAAATGAGACAAGCGTTCCATTTGCAAACAAAATGGACTAATTCATCCACATAAGTTTGCACACAGGGAGGCAATGCAGATGGTCGGGGTAGGTCTTATCGGCACGGGCTTCATGGGCAAGTGCCACGCCATTGCCTGGAACTCGGTCGGCACCGTCTTTCCCGATGTGGCCAAGCCAAGGCTGGTCCATCTGGGCGAGGTCAACGAGGACCTTGCCAAACGCCGTGCCAGCGAATTCGGCTTCGCCAAGGCGTCCGGTGACTGGCGTGCCGTCGTTGACGATCCGGATGTCGATGTCGTCTCGCTGACCACGCCAAACCAGTTCCACCCGGAAATGGCCATCGCCATCCTCGAAGCCGGCAAGCATCTGTGGTGTGAAAAACCGATGGCGCCAAGTTTTGCGGAGGCGCAAGCGATGGCTGCGGCCGCCCAAAAGTCCGGCAAGGTTGCCGCGCTGGGCTATAACTACATCCAAAATCCCGCGATCCGTCATATCGGCGCGCTGCTCGACGAGAAGATCATCGGCAAGGTCAACCATCTGCGTATCGAGATGGACGAGGACTTCATGGCCGATCCGGAGGCGCTGTTCTTCTGGAAGCACGAGGCGGCGTCCGGTTACGGCGCGCTCGACGATTTCGCCGTGCATCCGCTGTCGCTCATTACCGTACTGTTCGGCCGCGTTGCCCGCGTCATGTGCGACATGGCCAGACCCTATGCCGACCGCCGCGTCGCCTCCGGCGGGCGCCGCGCGGTGGAAACCTACGACATCGCCAGCATCCTGATGCATCTCGAAAACGGCATCGCCGGCACGCTGCTGGTCAACCGTTCGGCCTGGGGCCGCAAGGGCCGGATCGCCATCCAGATCTTCGGCTCCGACGGCTCGATCCTGTACGACCAGGAGCGGATGAATGAGTTCCAACTCTATCTGACAGCCGACCGGCCGTCCGAGCAAGGCTACCGCACCATCCTGGTGGCGCCGCATCATAGGCCTTATGACGCCTTCCTGCCGGCGCCCGGCCATGGCCTCGGCTTCAATGATCTCAAGATTATCGAATGCCGGGAGCTGTTGACGCGGCTTGCCGGCAAGCCGGCGCGGATCATCGACTTCGACGAAGGCCTGGAGATCGAGCGCACCGTGCACGCGATGGCGCGCTCGTTCGCTGAACAGCGCTGGATGGAGGTGCGGTAGCGCCGGCGCTGGTCTCCCCTTCTCCCCTTGTGGGAGAAGGTGGATCGGCGCGCAGCGCCGAGACGGATGAGGGGTGCTGGAAGAAACGCCACGTCAAAAATGTCTAGTCAATTCAGGCAAATACGATTTGAAAGCAGCGATCCGTCCAACACCCCTCATCCGACCGAGCTTCGTTCGGCCACCTTCTCCCACAAGGGGAGAAGGGAGGCGCGAGCTTTCTCAGGCAGCTCCCTGTCGGCTGTCTATCATGCTCCGTCGTGCTGACCGGCGCCGCTCGACGGCATCGGCAAGACCGAGCAGCACCGTCTCGGTGGTTGCCCAGTCGATACAGCCATCGGTGATGCTCTGGCCATAGACGAGCGGCTTGCCGGGCGCGACGTCCTGCCGGCCGGCGACCAGGTTGCTCTCGATCATGAGGCCGATGATGCGCTCGTCGCCTGCCGCGACCTGGCCAGCCACGTCGGCGGCGACCCCTGGCTGGTTTTCCGGCTTCTTGCTGCTGTTGGCGTGGCTGACATCGATCATCAGCCGCGGCGCCACGCCGATCCGGCCGAGCTCCGCGCAGGCAGCGGCAATGCTGGCCGCATCATAATTAGGGACAATACCGCCGCGCAGGATGACGTGGCAGTCCTCGTTGCCGGTGGTCGTCGCGATGGCGCTGCGCCCGCCTTTTGTCACCGCCATGAAATGATGCGGCTGGGCGGCGGATTTCACCGCTTCGGCGGCGATCCTGAGATTGCCGTCGGTGCCGTTCTTGAAGCCGACCGGGCAGGACAGGCCTGACGCCAGTTCGCGATGGATCTGGCTCTCGGTCGTGCGCGCGCCGATCGCGCCCCAGGCGACGAGATCGGCAATGTATTGCGGGGTGGCCATGTCGAGGAATTCCGTCGCCGCCGGAAGGCCGAGATTGTTGACCGCCGAGAGCACGTTGCGGGCCATCCGCAGCCCCTTGTCGATATTGAAGCTGCCGTCGAGGTCGGGATCGTTGATCAGGCCCTTCCAGCCGACCGTCGTGCGCGGCTTCTCGAAATAAACGCGCATGACGATCTCCAGCCGATCCGACAGGCTTTCACGCAGCGCCGCCAGACGGCTGGCATAGTCAACGGCCGCGACCGGATCGTGGATCGAACACGGGCCGACGACGACAAGCAACCGGTCATCGGTTCCGCTCAGCATGGCGTGGATGGCGTTGCGTGACGCGGCAACGGTCCGTGTCGCCGTCAGCGTGCGCGGTATCTCCCGCATCACCTCGTCCGGCGTACTCAGTTCCCTGATTTCTTTGACCCGAAGATCGTCTGTGGTGGTTAACACGGCTTCCTGCTCCTGATTGGGGAGACCTGCCGGCTGAAACAAAAAAGCCGCCAGGTCTGGCGGCTGTTCGGATGTTGTTGCTGCAATCTTCAGATCGAGCGCAATCCTCCCGCCGCCAGCGAGCTCATAAAGTACCAATACGTGGCGGTCGGGTTGATCATGAGGGCTGATATAGTCGATGCGGAGGCGCTTGTCACGTGCCTGATAGTGCTAGGTGTAGTGCTCACAGAGGACTGACGGGTTGGAGGCCTGTTGCCACCAATCCGGGATAGCCCGAAGCCCCCCTGACTTCGTCATCCTTGGGCGAAGCAGGAGCGAAGCTCCGTCGCTGAGACCCTGGGATCCATGCCGTTGCCTTGGCCAAGGAGTGCTGCGGAACTGAATTCTGGATTGTAGCGACGCCTAATGTCACGGCATGGATCCTCGGGTCTGCGCCGCGTGGCTGCGCTCCTTGCTCCGCCCGTGGATGACGAAATGGATGGGCGGCGTTCCGCTAGACTTGCCGGCGTTATTCCGGCGACGCCCCGGCGATGCTCTGGTCGTAGTCGACCAGCGACCCGGTCATGACGCCGGACTGCGGACTGATCATGTAGCTGATCAGCCGGGCAAGCTGCGCCGGCTTCACCAATTGGCCCATCGGCTGCGCGGCTTCGGCCTTTTCCAACCAGTCATCCGGCGCGTCATGCCATTTCTTCTGCACGATCGCCTCGCCCTCGGTGTCCATCCAGCCGGGCAGCACCGCATTGCAGCGGATGCGATTGCCGCGATAGGCACTGGCGACATTCTTGGTCAGCGTCGCCAGCGCGCCCTTGCTCGACGAATAGGGCGCCAGGAACGACTGGCCGCAATGCGCCGACATCGACAGCACGTTGACGATTGACCCAGGTGCCTGGCGCGCCAGCAGATGCGCCACCATCCCCTGCATCAGAAAAAACGGGCCGCGCACATTGGTCTGGAATATCTGGTCGAACAGATCCTCGGAGGTCTCGACCAGCGAGCCGCGGGCCGAAGTGGCGGCGGCGTTGACCAGCGCGTTGACGGTGCCGAAATGGCCAATCGCGGTTTGGATGGCGCGCTTGCAGTCGGCCACCTTTGAAACGTCGGCGCTGATGAAGATGGCATCGACGCCTGCGCGCTTGAGAGCGGCGACAGCCTTGTCGCCCTTCTCCTGCGAGCGGCCGATCAGCGCCAGCGCCCGGCAGCCCTCATCGGCCAGCGCTTCGGCGACGGCAAAGCCAATGCCTTGCGCGCCGCCGGTGACGATGGCGCGTGTTTCGGAATTGCGACCGGCTGAACCGTTCATCGCCTTGCTCCTGTATTTTGAATTACTAATGACTTCCAAAGATTCATTGACGTCACGATCGGTTTCTTCAGTGCCTTCTGGCAACGTTGAGAACCTGGTCGAAGCTCCTCAGCATCGTCATCCTAGGGCGAAGCAGGAGCGAAGCTCCGTCGCGAAGACCCTAGGATCCATGCCGTGACCCCGGCCGAAGAAAGCAGCGGAGCAGAATTCTGCACCGTTAGCATCGCTCGGATGTAACGGCATGGATCCTATGGTCTGCGCCGCGTCGCTTCGCTCCTTGCTTCGCCATAGGATGACGACGTGATGGATGTTCCGGCTAGTCACCAAACCCTGCGACCGACAACCTGACCTCCTCAAAACACTCGCCCGTGAACTAGTCGACGCGCACTGTTCGGCCTTCCTTGGCAGATTTCAGCGCCGCATCTGCCAGCCTGAGCGCCACCAGCCCGTCCTTGCCGCTCGGCGCCGCCTTCTTGCCTGACGTCGCCGCCGCGATGAAGGCAGCGATCTCGTTGGCATAGGCGTCGAGATAACGGGTCATGAAGAAATCGTGCAGCGGCGGCCGCGTATAGCCTTTCTCATTGGCCAGTTCGATCGACACCGGCCGCTGGTTCTCGGCCGCAATCATGCCCTTTGAGCCATGCACCTCGATGCGCTGGTCGTAGCCATAGGTGGCGCGGCGCGAGTTGGAGATGACGCATTGCTTGCCGGAGGCAGTTTCGAGGATGACGCTGACGCTGTCGAAATCGCCGGCCTCGCCGATCTTCTTGTCGACCAGCACCGAAGCATGCGCGCTGACCGCCACCGGCTCCTCGCCGAGCAGGAAGCGCGCCATGTCGAAATCATGAATGGTCATGTCGCGGAAGATGCCGCCCGAGCGGCCGATATAGTCGAGCGGCGGCGGGCCGGGATCGCGCGAGGTGATGGTCACCATTTCGACGGTGCCGATCGCACCGTCGTCGATCGCCTTGCGCACGGCGGCAAAATGCGGATCGAAGCGGCGGTTGAAGCCGACCATCAGGGTGGCGCCGGCCTTATCGACGACGGCCAGGCATTGTTCCACCCTGGCGGCGTCGAGGTCGATCGGCTTTTCGCAGAAGATCGCTTTACCCGCTTTGGCGAAGCGTTCGATCAGATCGGCATGAGTGTCGGTCGGCGTGCAGATGATGACCGCATCGATGTCGCCGGCCTTCTCGATGGCATCGATGCTGCGCACTTCGGCGCCATAGGCGCCGGCCAGATCGGTCGCCGCCTTCTCGAAGGCGTCGGCAACTGCAACCAGCTTAGCCTCAGGATTGGAACCGACGGCGCGAGCATGGACCTTGCCGATACGGCCGGCACCGAGAAGAGCAAAGCGAAGAGGCATGAAGAATTTCCTTTGAGAATGGTTGGAAGGAGAAGCCGTGTCAGCGCCCGTAGCACGACGTTGGCCGTTACGCCGCAAGTTCTGCCTGCCCGGTCTTGGCGCCGGTGATATAGGAGACGATATCGTTGCCGTCGGTGTCCTGCTTGCGCAAATTGGCGACGATGCGGCCCCGCCGGAAAACCACGATGCGGTCGACCAGATCGAACACCTGGCGCATATTGTGAGAGATCAGGATCAGCGGCTCGCCATTCTCCTTCAGCGTGCGGATGATGTTTTCGACCTGCATCGTCTCCTGCACGCCGAGTGCCGCCGTCGGCTCGTCCATGATGATGAGCTTGGAGGCAAAGGTCGCGGTTCTGGCGATCGCCACGCACTGCCGCTGGCCGCCCGACATATGGCGGATGGTGTTGGAAAGATTGGGAATCTTGACGGCGGTGCGGACCAGGGCGGCCTCGGTCGCCTTGCGCATGAACTTGCGATCGAGGATCGAGAAGGGTCCTAGATTGAACAGCACCCGCTCGCGGCCGAGGAACAGGTTCGACGGCACATCGAGGTCGTCGGCCAACGCCAGGTTCTGGAACACCGTCTCGATGCCCGCCTCGCGGGCTTCGATCGGCCCGGCGAAATTCACTTCCTTGCCGTCGAACCACATCCTGCCGCTGGTGCGCTGCTCGACGCCGGTAATCTGGCGCACGAAGGTCGATTTGCCGGCGCCGTTGTCGCCCATGATGGCGACATGCTCGCCCTTGCGCAGTTCGAAGTTGGCACCCTCCAGCGCATGGACGCCGCCATAATACTTGGTCAGGTTCTCGGTTTTCAGCACGATGTCCGACATGATCAAGCCCTCATTGCCCGCAGGCGTTGGCGCCACTGGTCGAGAACGACTGCGCCGACGATGATCACGCCCTTGACCATCTCCTGATAATAGGCGTCGAGGCGCAGAAAGGTGAATCCGGAGATGATGACGCCGAAGATCAGCGAGCCGATCACCGTCCCGATAATCGAACCGCGGCCGCCCGACAGCGAGACGCCGCCGATAACCGCCATGGCGATCGCGTCGAGCTCGTACATCACACCCATGCCGGCCTGGGCGGTGAGATTTTTCGAGCTCAGCACCACGGCGGCGAGCGCGGCAAGCACGCCGGCAATGACGTAGACGAGGATCTTGTGGTTGGCGATGTTGATGCCGGACATGCGCGCGGCATCCTCGTTCGAGCCGATTGCATAACAATGCTTGCCATATTTGGTGTAGCTCAGGATCAGCTGGAACAGCACTGCCAGCGATATGAAAATGATGACCGGCATCAGCCCCTTGCCGATGGCGGCGAAACTCTCGGTCGGAAACGAGATCGGCTGCCCCTTCGACCACCATTTGGCGATGCCGCGCGCGGTGACCATCATACCAAGCGTGGCGATGAACGGTGGGATGCGGGTGTAGGCGATCAACGCACCGTTGACCAGGCCGGCCAGCAGACCGCAGCCGATCGCGACCAGCACCGGCACGATCACCGGCAGGTCGGTCCAGCCCTGGGCGATGAACATTGCCTTGGGGTTCGGGTTGCCGTTGACGGTCGCCACCTGGGCAAAGCTCATGGCGATCATTGCCGTGGCGCCGACGATCGAACCCGAGGACAGGTCGATGCCGCCGGTAATGATCACCTGCGTCACGCCGATGGCAATGATGCCGACGATCGACACCTGCAGGATGATGATCTGCAGGCGCGCTTCGTTGAAGGTCGCATCGATATTGTCGCGGGTATTGAACAGGAAGCTGTCGCCCAGGAAAACCCGGCCGATCAGCTCGAAAGCGCCGACCAGGATGACGAGCGCCAGGAAGACGTTGAATTCGGCCGGCCATGCGCGCCGCTTCGCATCATAGCTGAGCCCGCCGACGCCGTGAGATGTCTGTGCCAATCGTGCTTCCTCCGTCAGCCACGGTCCCCGCTCGGCGCTGTTCAGGCCGAGAGGGAAAAAGCGGAGCGGCGCTGTCTTACTTTGGCGCGCCGCTCCGTATCGGACAGGTCCGCCTCAGTTCTTCTTCAGAAACTTGTCGATATTTGCCGGCGTGACCAGCTGGAACGGTATGTAGACCTTGTGCTCGACCTTCTCGCCCTTCGCCAGCTTGAGCGCGGCGTCAAGCGCGCCGGCGCCCTGGCCGGCTGCGTCCTGGAACACCGTCGCATCGAGGTCGCCCGCCTGCATCGCCGCAAGCGCATCCTGGGTAGCGTCGACGCCGCCGACGACAACCGACTTCATGTCGATGTTGGCGGCCTTCATCGCCTGGATGGCGCCGATGGCGCTTTCGTCATTATTGGCGATGACGCCGTCGAACGGCTTGCCGGTCGACAGCCAGTTGGTCATCAGGTTCTGCGCTTCTTCGCGCTTCCAGTTCGACGTCTGCTTGTCGATGATCTTGATGAAGCTGCACTCCGGCGTGGCGATCACGTCGTCAATGTCCTTGGTGCGCTGCACCGCGGCCTGGTTCGACAGCTCGCCCATGATCACATAGACGTTGGCCTCTTTCTTGCCGGCTTCCTTGAACAGGCGGCAGACCTCCTTGGTCTCTAGCGTGCCGGAATCGGCTTCGTTCGAGGCGACGAAAGCCTGGTTTTCCGGCAGCGTGTCGACGTTGACCGGCTCGCGATTGACATAGACCAGTGGAATTTTGGCAGCGGCGGCTGCGTCCGACATCGCCTGGGTGGCCGAGGTGTCGACCGGGTTGACGATGATGGCGTCGACGCCCGAGGCGGCGAAGTTCTTGATCTGGTCGAGTTGCTTGGCGACGTCGTTCTGCGCATCCTCCACCTGCAGCTCGACGCCGTCCATGCCCTTGGCCTGCTCGATCATGCCGTTGCGCAGCACGGTGAGAAAATTGTCGTCGAACAACGCCATCGACACGCCGATCTTCGCAGCAAAGGCGGACGAACTCATCAGCGCCGCAAACGCGACGCCCAAAAGCAGTTTTTTCATTTTATTTCTCCTCCACATTGGTGTCCGGCTGCACCGATCTACCCGGAATCCCCGATCTCGCAGGGAATTCTCTCCCGATTGCCATTTTAGTTCCGGAGGCATTTGCCTGAAACAGATCTTCCGGAACGAAAGAACCAAAATGCTCAGTTGGTGAAATATTTATTCCATTTCGCGTGGGCGTCAAGCGAGATTTCGCCATGAGGAATGGATTTTCGGCATTTCGAGCGCTTTTAAACGGGCGCTCAGGCAAGCGAGGCCTGAAAGCGTTCTGATAGATTACATCATGTCTGCCGCCATGACCGCGACGTCAGATGTTTTCCGGCAGATAAATGTCGAAGGGCAGAAAGGTCTGGCCCGGCGCATTCGCGGCGCCGGTCTCGATCGCATGCGCCATCAGCCCGACAAGCTCGCGGCACAGCGCTGCCAGTGGGGTCGAGATCACCATCGTCAGGAAATTATCCGCCAGCGCAGCGCGGGAGTCGGGCGTGATCTCGTTGCAGACGACCGCCGGCATCTCAGCCGGCTTTGCCTCCCTCAGCGCCGAGATCGCGCCTTCCATGCCGCCGCCGGCGACATAGCAACCGGCGAGATCGGGGTGGCGGGCCAGAAGCTCGATCATTGCATCATGCGTGATCTGGTTCGCTTCCAGATTGACCAAGGTCTCGAGGAGAGTGAATTCCGGCGCCTGCTCGCGAAAGAAGGAGCGAAAGCCGATCTCGCGAAGCTCGTGACCATGGAAGCGATGACTACCGACGAAGAGGGCAACCTTGCCAGGTCTGTTTGCGGCCTTCGAGATCATCCAGGCAGCGGTGCGGCCGACCTTGCGATTGTCCAGGCCGACATAGCCCTCACGAATACCGGACGCAAAGTCGGAAAGCAGGGAGAATACCGGCACGCCATTGGCTTTGAGCGCCTCGACGGCGACCGTCAGCGTCGGGTGATCAGGCCCGACCAGGGCGACGGCCCTGGATTTGGCGGCCAGCTTGCGCATCCGCTCGACGATCTCGTCCGGCGCCAGCGAAGCGGCGAAGTCGATGGTCGCCACGCCACGAAAGCGAGGCGACTGCGATACCGCCAGTTCAAGCTCGCGGGCAAATTCACTGTAGAACACGTCCTCCCGCCGCAACAGCAGGAACCCGAGCCGGTACTCCGGCAATTCATGGCGCATCCGCTGCTTGATCAATCCGGCTGCGTGATAGCCGATGCTGATCGCGGCCTCATAGACGCGGCGTGCGGTTTCCTCGCGCACCGGCAAGCGGTTGTTCAGCACCCGGTCGACGGTGGCAACGCTGACCCCCGAAATGCGTGCCAGGTCGGTGATCGTCGGCCGTTTCGCCATTGCTGCCTCGCTCTACTGTCCGGCTCCTTTACACCATTCTGATGGAAAATGATAGAAACTATCTTTGTGATATTGAGCCTATCAGGGCTCGGCGTTATTTTGAACGTGGCAGAACACAATCGAGGCCTCCGCCATGGTGGATATTGGACTCCGAACCGGGAACACGACCTCCGCAGCAGCGTCCCGACGCGACTACAGCCTGATCGGCCGCGACGCGAAGCTAGCCGTCGAGAGCGGGCTGGCGGCGGCCGAGTGGTATCACACCGACGGGCCGCGCAAGCAGATGAAGGAGCTGATGCAGCGCTCCGACGGCCCGGCGATCCGCGATACCACCATCTGGCTCGGCGCTCTGATCCTGAGCGGCGCCGGCGCGGCCTGGTTCTGGGGCAGTTGGTGGTGCGTGCCGTTCTTCTTCGTCTACGGCGTCCTCTACGGCTCCTCCACCGATTCTCGCTGGCACGAATGCGGCCACGGCACCGCATTCAGGACGCAGTGGATGAACGACGTTGTCTACCAGGTCGCCTGCTTCATGATCATGCGCAATCCGGTGACCTGGCGCTGGAGCCATACGCGCCATCATACCGATACCATCATCGTCGGCCGCGATCCTGAGATCTCGGTGATGCGGCCGCCCGATCTGCTGCGCGTCGTGCTCAACTTCGTCGGCATTCTCGACGCCTGGCATGCGATGAGCGACATGCTGCGCAATGCAGCCGGTATCATCAGCCCGGCCGAAAGAACCTTCATTCCCGAGCAGGAGCGGCCGAAGGCAATCCGCATTGCCCGCATCTGGACGGCGATCTATGCCGCCGCCGTCGCACTGGCGGTTTATACCGGCTCGTTCCTGCCGCTGATGCTGGTCGGTCTGCCCAGGCTTTACGGTGCCTGGCATCATGTCATGGTCGGCCTGCTGCAGCATGGCGGCCTGGCTGAAAACGTCACCGATCACCGGCTCAACAGCCGCACCGTCTACATGAACCCGATAAGCCGCTTCATCTACTGGAACATGAACTACCACGTCGAGCATCACATGTTTCCCATGGTGCCCTATCATGCGCTGCCCAGGCTGCATGAACTGATCAAGCACGATCTGCCGGCGCCGACGCCGTCCATCCTGGCCGGCTACCGCGAGATGATACCGGCCTTCCTGCGCCAGCTGCGCAATGAGGATTATTTTATCAAGCGCGAACTGCCGCCGACGGCGAGGCCCTATCGCGAGGATTTCCACCGCGATAGCGCTGCTGTTGCGATGGCTGCTGAATGACAAGCCCACGCCGGGGCACCAAGAATCGGGGAAGGCGCAAATGAGCGACTGGGTCGAGGCCTGTGACGCCGGGGACATCGACGAAGAGGACGTGATGCGCTTCGACCACGGCGGCCGCACCTTCGCCATTTATCGCAGCCCCGACGACGAGTATTTCGCCACCGACGGGCTTTGCACGCATGAGAAGGTGCATCTGGCCGATGGGCTGGTGATGGACGACATCATCGAGTGCCCGAAGCATAATGGCCGCTTCAACTACAAGACTGGGGGTGCCAGGGGCGCGCCGGTCTGTGTTGATCTAAGGACCTATCCGGTCAAACTCGACGCCGGCAAAGTCCTTGTCCGGATCGGTTGATGATGACGAAGGGAATGGTCATTATTGGCGCTGGCGAATGCGGCGGGCGCGCCGCCCTGGCGCTGCGCGAGCTCGGCTATAATGGGCCGGTGACGCTGGTCGGCGACGAGCCGCATCTGCCCTATGAGCGGCCGCCGCTCTCGAAAGACGCGATGGTCGCCGCCGCGCCCCTGATCAAGGCGATTGCCAGCGAGGCGATCCTGGCCGAAAGATCGATCAGGCATGTCCGTTCGGTTCAGGCGGTGGCGATCGACCGCGCGGCGCATGTCGTGCGCCTCGCGGACGGTTCGGCCCTTTCCTACGACAAGCTCCTGCTGGCGACCGGGTCGGTGCCGCGCAAGCTGCCGATGCCGGGCCTTGGCGGGCGCTGCGTCTACCTCCGGACCTTCAACGACGCGCTGGCCATTCGCGCCCATCTCAGCGGCGGCAATCGCATCGCCATCATTGGCGGCGGCTTTATCGGACTTGAGCTTGCCGCGGCGGCACGCAGACTGGGTGCGGAGGTCACAGTCATCGAGGCGCAGCCGCGCATTCTGATGCGCGGCGTGCCGGCCGAGATCGCCGAGGTCATCCATCAGGCGCATGAAGCCGAAGGCGTGAAAATCCTGTGCGGCGAGGCCATCGCCACGATCGCCGATAATGGCGCGGAAGTGCGCATCGGGCTTGCCGGTGGACACGACATTGTCGCCGATCTTGCCGTGATCGGCATCGGCGCCATGCCGGTGACCGGACTTGCCGCGGAGGCGGGGCTGACCATCGACAATGGTATCGCCGTCGACGCCGAGCTTCGCACCAGCGACCCGGACATCTTTGCCGCCGGCGATTGCTGTTCGTTTCCGCTCGCCATTTATGGCGGCCGGCGCGTGCGGCTCGAAGCCTGGCGCAATGCGCAGGAGCAGGGCGCGCTCGCCGCAAAAAACATGCTTGGCGCCGGCGAGGCCCATGCGGCGGTGCCGTGGTTCTGGTCGGATCAGTACGGCCTGACCTTGCAGATATCAGGCCTGTCGGACGAAGGCCGCAGCATCGTTCGCCGTGATCTCGGCGACGGCGCTTTCATCCTGTTCCATCTCGCCGAGGACGGCAGGCTGGTTGCGGCAAGCGGGATCGGCCCCGGCAACGCGGTCGCGCGCGACATAAGACTGGCCGAGATGCTGATTGCAAAGCAGGCAAAGCCGGCGCCGGAAGCGCTGGGCTCGCAGACCGTCAAGCTAAAGTCGCTGCTGGCGGCTTGAACTGAGGGCGCGGCTGTCGGCACCTTGCGCCGGCAGTTGCCTTGCCCGTCAGCTATTCCCTTCGTCAAAAATGGCTTCGATGTCGCGGGCGCCATGGAAGATACGCTCGATGCGCACGGCATCGCCTTCAACAGTATAGAAAATCACGTGATTCCGGAAAACAACCGACCGTAAGCCGGGCCAGAGGTCAGGGCGGGGAGCGCCGCCGCGCGGCGCGTCGGCAATACGGCCACACCGTTCCCTGAGGGCTACGATGAAGCGCATGGCAGCGGCAGGGTTCTCGGCGTGAATATAATCGCCAATTTGCTCAATGTCTTGTGCGGCGGCAGGCGCGAATATGACCGCCATCTATTTGCGGCTTTTGCCGCTGTACTTGGCTTCCAGCCTGTCAAAAATTTCGTTGGCGGGAATACCGGTGCCGCTTTCGACACCGGCCCGGATGTCCTCACGAAGCGCGGCAAGCTTGGCTTTCCGCTGCTCCTCGCGCTCCTCCAGCAATCGCAAACTATCACGCAGAACTTCGCTGGCGCTGGCATAGCGGCCGCTCGCGACCAGTTCGCGCACCAGCGTCTCATAACGAGAGCCAATGTTGTAGCTTGACGGCATGGTCATCTTTCCCGACTTATCGGATTATATCAGTTTATGATAAGTCGGCCAACTAAAATGTGCCAGTTGATATTATCGTGCCCCTAAGCTCGGACGAGCCCGAGAGCGTCCTTTGCTCGCCCTAAAACAGCGCCTTCAGCTCCGGCAGCTTGTCGTTGACCAGCCACCCATAGTAATTTTCCTCAGGCAGCTTTTCCGGCTCGCCCGCAGCGCGGCGCTTGTCGTTCTCGGCTTTCAGCGCATAGGCGCGCTGTTCGGGATTGCCGACATTGTAGAGCGTCGACGTGATGCCGGGATTGCCTGAGATGTCGAAGCCGGCAATGCTTCTATAGGCGTCGATCGACTTCCTGATCGTCGCCGCGACATAAGGCAGTGTCAGGTCAGGATCCATGATGGTCTTGTAGACCGCGTTCGGGTCGCCGACGTCGAGCTGCGGCAGGCCGGAAACCTTGTGCACGAGGTCGCTCATCTGCAGTGCCGTCAGCGGATTGAGCTGGCCGAGGCCAAAAGTCTGGCCGGCATAATAAGGCTGGAAGAAAGTGGCGCCGAAGCGGTCGTTGGGAAAGCTCTCGCCGTTGACGGTTTTGCCGCGGAACGATCGGTTCCACACCTGTTCGCGGCACTCCCACAGATCGTAGCTGTCGGACTTCCCTGCGCATTTCGCAAATTGCGGCCGTTGCACGAAATCGGTGATGTCCTCGCCATCATAGGCAAAGGAGAGCTTGCTCGACAGATACGAGATCGCTTTGACGTAATAGGTCTGCAGCCGGTCATAGGCATCGACATTGTAGGTATGCTCGCCGACGATGGCGCCGACGATATGCATCGGGTCGATGCCATAGGCCGCGGCTGCCTGCGTGATCTTGCCGCGCAGTTCGGCATCGTTCTGGAGCAGCGCAAAGACCTTGCGGTATTTCGCCTGGAAGGTGGTGTTGGTCGCCTGGGTGCGCCGGCTCGATGCGCCCGGTATGTCGGGCTGCTCGGTGTTGCGGTTGCCCGGCGGCACCATCGTTGCCGCTTGCGCGGCGAACATGGCTGCCGCCAGCGTCAGCCCCAAAATGACGAGGATCAGTTTTTTCATGCGCCGCCGCCCAAATAATCGCCGGCAAACTAGGTAATGCTCCACCGGGAGTCGAGAGGCG
Source organism: Mesorhizobium sp. WSM4836 (assembly GCF_055811815.1). Lineage (NCBI taxonomy): Bacteria > Pseudomonadati > Pseudomonadota > Alphaproteobacteria > Hyphomicrobiales > Phyllobacteriaceae > Mesorhizobium > Mesorhizobium sp. WSM4836. Next base: position 19,038 of record NZ_JBVVQF010000003.1, on the reverse strand, counting down.
CCTGCACCTGACGGGACGAAAGCTTGCCGGATGCTTCCATTTGGCCACACATCGGGAATGCCGGACCAAATTAGGCGGAGGCCGGGAGCAATTCCCCGGCCTCTTCGAGGATGGAGCGTCTCCTACAGGATGAAACGCGACAAATCCGTGTTTCTGGAGAGGTCGCCGACATGCTTCTCGACATAGGCGGCATCGACGGTCACCGCGGTGCCGTTGCGGTCCGGTGCGTCATAGGAGATCTCGTCCAGCACCCGCTCCATCACCGTCTGCAGCCGCCTGGCGCCGATGTTCTCGACGCTGGCGTTGAGGTCGACGGCGATGCCAGCCAACGAGTCAATCGCGTCGTCGGTGAAGACCAGGTCGACGCCTTCGGTCTTCATCAGCGCGATATACTGCTTGATCAGGCTGGCTTCCGTCTCGGTGAGGATGCGGACGAAATCATCCTTCTCCAGCGCCCGCAGCTCGACGCGGATCGGCAGCCGGCCCTGCAGTTCGGGCAGCAGGTCGGAGGGCTTGGCGACGTGGAACGCGCCCGAGGCGATGAACAGGATGTGGTCGGTCTTCACCGGTCCGTATTTGGTCGCGACCGTGGTGCCTTCGACCAGCGGCAGCAGGTCGCGCTGCACGCCTTCACGCGAAACACCAGCGCCGATGCCGCCTTCGCGCGAGGCGATCTTGTCGATCTCGTCGAGGAAGACGATGCCGTCATTCTCCGTCGATTCGAGCGCCCTGCGCACCACCTCGTCCTGGTCGAGCAGCTTGTCGGACTCGTCGCTGATCAACAGCCCGTAGGACTCCTTGACCGTCGTCTTGCGCAACTTGGTCTTCTTGCCGCCCATCGCCTTCGACAGCATGTCGTTGATATTGAGCACGCCGATATTGGCGCCCGGCATGCCGGGGATCTCGAAACCGGGCATGCCGCCATTGCCGGTATCGGCCACTTCGATCTCGATCTCCTTGTTGTCGAGCTCGCCGTCGCGCAGCTTCTTGCGGAAACTGTCACGGGTGGCCGGGCTCGCCGTCTTGCCGACAAGCGCTTCGAGCACCCGTTCCTCGGCGTTGATGTGGGCACGCGCCTTGACGTCCTCGCGCATCTTCTCGCGCACCAGCCCGATGGCGATCTCGACCAGATCGCGGATGATCTGCTCGACATCGCGGCCGACATAGCCGACCTCCGTAAACTTGGTGGCTTCGACCTTGACGAAAGGCGCACCGGCAAGGCGTGCCAGGCGGCGTGAAATCTCGGTCTTGCCGACGCCGGTCGGGCCGATCATCAGGATGTTCTTCGGCATCACCTCTTCGCGCATCTGGCCTTCGAGCTGCTGGCGGCGCCAGCGGTTGCGCAAGGCAATCGCCACGGCACGCTTGGCGTCTTTCTGGCCGATGATGAAGCGGTCAAGTTCCGAAACGATTTCGCGGGGAGAGAAGGTGCTCATGTCACTAAATTCCACTTTGCCACTGCCGAATGGACTCGAACGGATGCAGCAGCATGATCACGTTGAGTGTCAGATTGTCCCGGATGAGATAGCCGACACCGAATTCGAAGATGAGGGCGAGGGTCACGATCACCCATATAGGAAGCCTTCGCGCCATGACAAACCCCAGCACCATGGCCAGCGTGTCCGACACTGAATTGATGATGCTGTCGCCATAATAGTCGAGCGAGATCGTGCCGGCGCGGTAGCGATCGATGATGAAAGGGCTGTTCTCGAGCAGCTCCCAGCCGCCCTCTATCACCACTGCAAAGGCCAGCCTGAGCCCGATCGGCGAGCGCGGGAAAAGGAACCACGCCAGCGCATAGAACAGGAAGCCGTGAATGATGTGCGAGAAGCTGTACCAGTCGGAAATATGCTGGGAATTCTCCGAGCTCTGCACGATGCCGTGCCACAGCTTGACGTAGCCGCAGGTGCAGATCGGCGTCCGCCCCATGCCGTAGAGGGCCCCGGCCTGGAAGATGACCAGGCCGAGAACCAGCAGAAGCCCCATTCGCCAGCTGTCTTCGTAGGCCGAGACGGTTTTGTCGCTGGATACGCTCATGCCGCTATTGCCCCTCTTCTGCGTCACCCTGTTCGATATCACCCTCCGGGGCATCAATCGCCATCAGCACGGCATCGCCATATTCCGACTTCCTGCAATCGATAGCCCTGAACCCAGCCTTTTCATAGGCACGGATAGCCCGTGCATTGGCGGGGTCCGGGTCGATGATGACGCGCGGCGCACCTTCCTCGAAAAGCTGACCGACGAACTGCCGGACGACAGCCGAGCCGTGGCCGACCCCGACAAGCTCCGGCACGCCGATCGACAGGTCGATGCCGAGCGTGCCGAACGGCTGGTCGCTATAGGGATGGCCGTCCTCCAGATGCGGATCGTAGCACTGCAGATAGCCGATGGGTTTGCCGTCGAGCTCGATAATCAGCGGCTCGACCGAAATGCTGTCGATATGCTCGCGAATCTCCGCAATCTCGGTCTCGGGATCGTCCCACCACTCGGCAACATGCGGCTCGGCAAGCCAGCCGGCGATCATCGGCAGGTCCCTCTCGGTCACCGGCCGAAAACCGTAGCGGAGGCTCCGCTCAGGCGGCATCGAGGGTTTCGACGACGAAGCTGTTGTTGGTGTAAACGCAAATGTCTGACGCGATCTGCATTGCCTTGCGGGCGATCTCCTCTGCGCCCTTGTCGCTATCCATCAGCGCGCGTGCCGCTGCCAGCGCGTAATTGCCGCCGGAGCCGATGGCCATGACGCCAAATTCGGGCTCCAGCACGTCGCCGGTGCCGGTCAGCGCCAGCGACACCGACTTGTCGGCCACCAGCATCATCGCTTCCAGCCGCCGCAAATAGCGGTCGGTGCGCCAGTCCTTGGCGAGCTCCACGCAGGCGCGTGTCAGCTGGTCGGGATATTGTTCGAGCTTGGCTTCGAGCCGCTCGAGCAGAGTGAAGGCATCGGCGGTGGCGCCGGCGAAACCGGCGATGACGTTGCCGCTTTTGCCGATGCGGCGCACCTTCTTGGCGTTGCCTTTCATGATGGTCTGGCCGAGGCTGACCTGGCCGTCGCCGGCGATCACCACCTTGCCGCCCTTGCGCACGGTCAGGATGGTCGTGGCATGCATGGTCAGTTCATTCGACATTTTCTGCTCCGATCAGCACCGATCCCATCAAGGCGATCGGCGCGTTACGAGTGACTTGATCGGCCATATGTATGCATAGGCCGGACGATTGCAAACCGGCCATCCGCCGGGCCGGATAGTGCTCCGCAGCGGTAACTGGCAATCGCCGGATCATGCTGCTAGAAGGCTTTCGTTTTCAGGCATGTGAACGCCTGAATCGTGCAAATCTGAGATAAGGATGAGGTCATGGCGCCCCGTTCCGCCGAGATAAGCCGCAAGACCAGGGAAACCGACATCGCCGTGTCGGTTCAGGTCGAAGGCTCGGGCAAATCCGCCATTTCGACGGGCGTCGGCTTCTTCGACCATATGCTGGACCAGTTGTCGCGCCATTCGCTGATCGACATGACCGTGAAGGCCACGGGCGACCTGCACATAGACGACCACCACACGGTCGAGGATACGGGCATCGCGCTCGGCCAGGCGCTGGCCAAGGCATTGGGCGAGCGGCGCGGCATCATGCGCTACGCCTCGATCGATCTCGCCATGGACGAGACACTGACGCGGGCGGCGATCGATGTCTCCGGCCGGCCTTTTCTGGTCTGGAATGTTTCCTTCTCGTCGCCGAAGATCGGTACGTTCGACACCGAGCTGGTGCGCGAATTCTTCCACGCGCTGGCGCAGAATGCCGGCATCACGCTGCATGTCACCAATCATTACGGCGCCAACAACCACCACATCGCCGAGACCTGCTTCAAGGCCGTGGCGCGTGTGTTGCGTTCGGCACTTGAGCGCGACCCGCGCCAGCCGGACGCGGTTCCCTCCACCAAGGGGTCCCTGAAAGGGTAGCGCCATGGCCATCTATGTCGTGATGGAGCCGCCAGGCCGCAGCCAAAAAGTGGACGCCATCTTTGTCCGCGATGGCTTTGCCTGGCTCGGCTTCCTGGTGCCGCCGCTGTGGCTGGCCTGGCAACGGCTGTGGGTCGAGGCCGCGTTGGCGTTTGTCGCCATGGGCCTGCTGTCGATGCTGGGCGAAAGGCTGGGCCTCGAAACAACCGGCTCGCTTTTATCCCTGCTTGTCATGCTCTTTGTCGGACTGGAAGGGCAGGGCTTGCGGATCGCAGCCCTGCGCCGTCGCGGCTGGCATGAATGGGGCGTGGTCGAGGCCGACAGGCTCGACGACGCCGACATCCGCTATGTGGTGGAAGCCGATGCCCAGTCGGATGAACAACCGACGGTGCAGCGCATCGTTCCGGACGCGGCACATGCCCGGCCGGCGCAGATGGGCCTGGCGCTGGGGCTGAACCATATTCCGGGAAAGCCCTGAGATGCGGGTCGCGATCATCGATTACGGGTCGGGCAATCTGCGCTCGGCCACCAAGGCGTTCGAACGTGCCGCGCATGAAGCCGGCATTGCCGCCGCGATCGAACTCATCGCCGATGCCGAGCGGGTCAGGACCGCCGACCGCATCGTCCTGCCGGGCGTCGGCGCCTATGCCGATTGCGCCGCTGGACTGCGCGCGGTCGCCGGCATGTGGGAAGCGGTCGAGGAGGTCGCGATCGCCAAAGCTCGGCCGTTCCTCGGCATCTGCGTCGGCATGCAGCTGATGTCGGAGCGGGGCCTGGAAAAGACCGTCACGAAGGGCTTTGGCTGGATCGCCGGCGACGTCAAGGAGATCACGCCGGCCGATCCGACACTGAAGATCCCGCAGATCGGCTGGAACACGATTGACCTGAAGCGCAAGCATCCGCTGTTTTCCGGCATTGCGACAGGCGGCAAGGGACTGCACGCCTATTTCGTCCACTCCTACCATCTCGATGCACGCAAGGAGGATGAGGTGCTGGCGGTTGCCGACTATGGCGGCCCGGTAACGGCCGCTGTCGCCCGGGACAACCTGGCCGGAACGCAATTCCACCCCGAGAAGAGCCAGGCGCTGGGCCTGGCGCTGATCACCAATTTCCTAGGCTGGAGGCCCTGAACCATGAGCAAGAAGGGCTATTGGATGGCAATGGTCGATGTCCACGATCCCGAGATCTACAAGCAGTACATCGAGGCCAATGCCGCGGCTTTCGCGAAATACGGCGCAAAGTTCCCGGTGCGCGCCGGGCGGTATACCAGCCCGGAAGGACCGACAGGCAATCGCCACGTGCTGGTGGAATTCGAATCCTACGAAAAGGCGATGGAATGCTACGGCTCACCTGAATACCAGGAGGCCTTGAAGTACAGGCTCGCCGGCTCGACCGGCCACTTTGTCATCGTCGAAGGCGCCTGAAGGTGATTCTGTTTCCGGCGATAGACCTCAAGGACGGCAAATGCGTGCGCCTCAAGCATGGCGACATGGCGACCGCGACGATCTACAATGACGATCCGGCGGCTCAGGCGAGCGCCTTCGAAGAGCAGGGCTTCGAATGGCTGCACGTCGTCGACCTCAACGGCGCCTTCAAGGGCCAGAGCGTCAACAGCGCCGCGGTCGGCGCCATCCTCAAGGCGACGAGCAATCCGGTGCAGCTCGGCGGCGGCATCCGCACCCTGGCGCAGATCGAGGACTGGCTCGACCGTGGGCTGGCCCGCGTCATTCTTGGCACCGTGGCGGTGCGCGATCCGGATCTGGTCAGGCAGGCGTGCAAGGCGTTCCCAGGCAAGATCGCCGTCGGCATCGACGCCAAGGGCGGCAAGGTCGCGGTCGAAGGCTGGGCCGAGGCCTCGAGCCTCGGCGTCATCGAACTGGCGAGGAAATTCGAAGGCGCCGGCGTTGCTGCCATCATCTACACCGATATCGACCGCGACGGGGTGCTGACCGGCATCAACTGGGACGCCACCATCGACCTCGCCGAGGCGGTGTCGATCCCGGTTATCGCCTCGGGCGGGCTCGCCTCGATCGCCGACATCGTGCGCATGACCACGCCCGATGCGCAGAAGCTCGAAGGCGCGATCTCCGGCCGTGCGCTCTACGACGGCCGCATCGATCCGGCCGAGGCACTGGCGATCCTGCGCGGCAAGCCGATGGCAGGGGCGTGAAACGTGAAGGTCTCGATTATCCTCGCCCCCTATGACAGCGGGCGCTATCATGAAGGGTGTGGCCAGGGGCCGGACGCCATCATCGGCCGTGGGCTCGTCGAAGCCCTGACCGTGGCTGGCCATGACGTCGCCGTCGAAGATATCGGCAAGGTCGGAGACGAGCAGGGGCGCGAAATTGCAACCGGCTTCGCCGTCTGCAACGCCGTCGCGACCAAGGTTAACCTCGCCCGCGATGGAGGACGCTTCCCCATTATCCTTGCTGGAAATTGCCTGACCGCCGCCGGTGCGGTCGCCGGCGAAGTTGCGGATTCGATCATCTGGATCGACCAGCATGGCGATCTCAACACGCCGGAGACGTCCGCCTACGGCTTTCTCGACGGCATGGCGCTGGCGGCGACGCTCGGGCTCTGCTGGCGTCCGATGGCGGCAGCGATTCCGGGGTTCCGGCCGATAGACCCGGCGCGCTGCATGCTGGTCGATGCCCGCGACCTCGATCCCGACGAAAAGCGCCTGCTGGAAACTTTGCCGATCGTGCGCATCGAATGTGCCGGTGCACTCGATAGAGTCGGAAAGCTCACAGCGGCAGGGGCCGTCCAAGCACATCTGCATCTTGACCTGGATGTTCTAGATCCGGCTGTGTTGCAGGTGAACCGCTACGCGCATCCGGGCGGCCCGAGCCCGGAACAGCTACGGCAGCTTGCCTGCGCACTGGCCAGGTCAATCCCGATCGTCGGCGTGACGCTCTCGGCCTACGACCCGGCCTTTGATTCCCAGGCCGAGGTTCCGCCCGTCGTCGGCCAAATGCTCGTCGACTTTCTTGCGGAGATCGAGAGGATCTGATGCTGAAAGCCCGCGTCATCCCCTGTCTCGACGTCAAGAACGGCCGCGTCGTCAAGGGCGTCAATTTCGTCGATCTGGTCGATGCCGGCGATCCCGTCGAAGCGGCAAAGGCCTATGACGCGGCCGGCGCCGACGAGCTCTGCTTTCTCGACATCACCGCCTCGTCGGAAAACCGCGAGACCATTTTCGATGTCATCGCCCGCACCGCCGAACAATGTTTCATGCCGCTGACCGTTGGCGGTGGCGTCCGTCAGGTCGCCGACATCAGGAAGCTGCTTCTGGCCGGCGCCGACAAGGTGTCGATCAATACGGCGGCGGTGAAGACCCCAAATTTTGTCGCCGAGGCTGCCGACAAATTCGGCAACCAGTGCATCGTCGTTGCCATCGATGCCAAGAAAGTGTCCGCTGCGAGCGAGGGGGATCGCTGGGAGATCTTCACCCATGGCGGCCGCGAGAAGACCGGCATCGATGCCGTCGAGTTCGCTCGGCGAGTGGTCGATCTCGGCGCCGGCGAGATCCTGCTGACATCGATGGACCGTGACGGCACCAAGGCCGGCTACGACATAGCCCTAACCCGTGCGGTCGCCGACGCCGTACGCGTGCCGGTCATCGCTTCCGGCGGCGTCGGCACGCTTGACCACTTGGTCGAAGGCATTCGGGACGGCCATGCCGGCGCGGTGCTGGCGGCGTCGATCTTCCATTTCGGCACCTACAGCATCGCCGAGGCCAAGCTGCATATGGCTCAGGCCGGACTGCCGATGCGGCTGGACTCGCCCGGTAATCGGTCCTAGAGCCTTTCCGGCTAAAAAGAGGCTGTAAACGCCGTCATGACTGAGTTCTCGCTCTCCGATCTGGAGAAGATCATTGGCGAACGCGCACGTTCCGGCGATCCGGATTCGTGGACGGCCAAGCTCTTTCAGCGCGGCATGAGCAAGGCAGCGCAGAAACTCGGCGAAGAGGCGGTCGAAACGGTGATCGCAGCAGTCGGCGCCGATAGGGACGCGCTTGTTTCGGAAAGCGCCGATCTCATTTATCATTGGCTTGTCGTTCTTGGCGTAGCGGGCATTCCGCTGAGCGATGTGCTCAACGAGCTTGAACGCCGCACCGGTCGTTCGGGCATCGCCGAAAAGGCGTCTCGGCTGGACCGGGGCTGATCGCTGCGGAGGAACTCGATGGACCAACTCGCTCCTACCGAGAAGTATTCACCCTATCGGTTCTTCTCGGCGGAGCAATGGTCGCGGTTCCGCGCCGATACGCCGATGACGCTGACCGCGGACGAGATCCACCGTCTGCGGTCATTGAACGATCCGGTCGATCTCCACGAGGTCGAGCGCATCTACCTTTCGATGTCGCGGCTGTTGTCGGCCCATGTCGAAGCCAGTCAACTCCTATTCAAGCAACGCCAGGCCTTCTTCAACGCGCTGGACGTGGCCAAGACACCGTTCATCATCGGCATTGCCGGTTCCGTGGCGGTCGGCAAATCGACCACGGCGCGCGTGCTAAAGGAGCTGCTGGCGCGCTGGCCGTCGAGTCCCAAGGTCGACCTGGTCACCACCGACGGTTTCCTGCTGCCGAACGAAGTCCTGCGCCGCAACAATCTGATGGAGCGCAAGGGCTTTCCCGACAGCTACGACGTCGGCGCGTTGCTGCGCTTCCTGTCCGGCATCAAATCGGCGCAGCGCAATGTCCGCGCGCCGGTCTATTCGCACCTGACCTATGACGTCATCCCGGGCGAGTTCCAGACCATCGACCGGCCCGACATCCTGATTTTCGAAGGCATCAACGTGCTGCAGCCGGGCAAGCTGCCGAAGGACGGCAAGATCGTGCCTTTCCTGTCGGATTTCTTCGACTTCGCCATCTATATCGATGCCGGGGAGGCGCTGATCCATCACTGGTATATCGCCCGCTTCATGCGGCTGCGCGAAACAGCCTTCCGCGACCCGGCCTCCTTCTTCCACCGCTATTCGCAACTTTCCGAGGATGCGGCCCGCGCCATCGCCGAGGGCCTGTGGACCAACATCAACCTGAAGAATTTGCGCGAGAATATATTGCCGACCCGCGCCCGCGCCGATCTCATCCTGCGCAAGGGCGCCAACCATCTGGTTGAGGAAGTGGCGCTCAGGAAACTGTGACGGCGCGGTTAACGGCGCCTTAGGCTATCCTGGCTAGTATTCGATGGGCAATTCCAGCGGATCTGTCGGGAGCAGTTTGTGATCAACGCGAGCAGTACCGGAGTTCGTGGGACGCAGCCCCGCTATTCTTTGGTCATTCCGATCCTCAACGAGGAAGCGGTTCTTCCACTCCTTATCCGGCGAATAGTCGCCCTGCTCGACGCGCTGGACGCACCGGCAGAGGCTATCTTCGTCGACGACGGCAGTACCGACACAAGTGTGATCTACCTGCGTGGGATGGTTGCCGACGAGCCACGCTTCCGGCTGATCGAACTGTCGCGCAATTTCGGGCACCAGATTGCAATTACGGCCGGCATGGACGCGGCTGCCGGCGACGCCGTGGTGGTCATGGATGCCGACCTCCAGGATCCCCCTGAAGTCGTTCTCCAACTGGTCGAAAAGTGGAAGGAGGGCTATGAAATCGTCTATGCGAGGCGTATGCGGCGCGAAGGCGAAACGCGGTTCAAACGGCTGACAGCCAGCATCTTCTACCGGCTGATGGAGAAGATGACCTCCGTCGACATTCCGCGCGATGTTGGCGATTTCCGACTGATCGGCCGCAAGGCTCTCGACACCTTCAAGCAGATGCCGGAGCGCAACCGTTTCGTGCGCGGCATGTTCGGTTGGATGGGATTCAAGCAGACGTCCGTTTCATTCGAGCGGCCGGCGCGCGCCGCAGGTGAAACAAAGTATCCTTTCTGGAAGATGCTCCGCCTGGCTGTCCACGGGATCATCGGCTTTTCGGAAAAACCATTGCGTATGGCGCTCTGGGCCGGGCTCGCTATCTCGGGGGTGGCTGCGCTGCTCGGGCTCTTCGCCGTGGCTTCCTGGGCATTCAGTTTCGGTGTTGTCCAAGGCTGGACGTCGACAGTTGTTATTGTTTCCTTCTTGTCCGGGATCAACCTGTTCATGACCGGTATCGTCGGCCTCTATGTCGGCGGGATCCACTCCGAGATCAAGCGCCGGCCGCTCTATGTCATTGATCGCCTTACTGGCTTCGAGGACGCGCTCCGGGCGGAGGTCGACAATCGAAACACCGAGGCAATGTTGTCGGCATCACGCGACAGAAGATTTGGTTGATGGCCGAACTCTTTGATCAATATCGCACCACCTATAACAGGACGGTCGACGACTCGATCAGCTTCTCCGGGCTGAAGCATGATTTCTTCCTGCAGGCCAAGTCAGTCCTCCTTGCCGACCTGATCGCGGAGCGTGGTATCACAAGGCGTGACGGTTGCGTTCGGGCGCTTGACGTTGGCTGTGGGGTCGGCGCACTGCATCCCTACGTGAAGCCGCTTTTTTCAGACCTTCATGGCTGTGACATTTCGCGGGAATCCATCGGCCGGGCGCGTGAGGAAAACCCCTGGGCCACGTATGCCGATTACACGGCTCCTCTGCTGCCCTATGCCGATGGCACATTCGACGTCGCATTCGCGGTTTGTGTCGTCCATCATGTGCCGCCTGAACATTGGCCGAGCTTTGTTTCGGAGATGCGACGCGTCGTCCGGCCCGGCGGCGTCGTCTCGGTGATCGAGCACAACCCGTTCAATCCATTGACACGCCTGGCCGTCTTCCGCTGCCCCTTCGATGAAAATGCTGTCCTGATCAGTCGCCGCCAAACCGGGCATCTCATGGAGACAGCCGGCCTGACTGAGGTCGAAAGCAGGCATTTTCTGATCTTTCCTTTTGCAAATTCCATCGCGCGCAAAGTCGAGGGCTGGGTCGCGCACCTGCCGCTGGGGGCGCAATATATGTGCAGCGGCCGTGTCTGACGCCGGTTTCGGACCCCGAATTGCTAGACGGCCGGCACGTTTTCTGATTATCGGCTTGCCGCTACCATGCTCTACGCGCTACTCGCCGCAGCGTTTTCGATGGGGGAAACGCCATTGATGCGGCCCGCTTCGGGCTCGGTGCTCTCTTACGTCGTCGCCGCTCTCTTCTCCTACGCCGGCCACAAGTATTTTACCTTCGCTTCCAACGGGGCGCACCGCTTCGAGGCGCCCCGTTTTTTTCGTGCTCACACTCGCTGGCTTGGCGGTGTCCTTTGTTCTGCCCGCCGTGCTGTCCGGGGTTCTGATGCATGTCGCGCAAAAGTGTGCAGCGGTTTTGCGACAACGACATGCATCAAAACAAGAACTTAAAGCGCGTCGCATGAGGCCGGTCGAACGCAACGCGCTTTGGGCTTGCAGGCGCAGATTCCGATCGTGCCGACATGCCTCGTAATCCCACTCGTCAATTACGTGATGCTTCGCCACTGGATATTCGCCAGTGCTGGTCTCGGTTTGCGGAACGGGCGACGATTAGTCCGCCGGGGCCACCGGCCACCCGGACAGCCTATTTCGGCATCGTCACCCGCCGCAGCGTCAGATTGATGCGGCCGCCATGCCTGAGCAATGCCGAGGTCGACAGGTAGATACGGTCGACGCCGTGAAAGCAAAGCCGCCCTTCGCCGCCGAGCACGACGACGTCGCCGCTCTTCAGCCTGAATGATTTGGTGGCTCCGTCGCGCGTCGTCTGGCCGACCCGGAACAGGCAATCGTCGCCGAGCGACACCGACACGACAGGCGCGGAGAAATCACTCTCGTCGCGGTCCTGATGAAGGCCCATCTTGGCATCCTGCGAATAGAAATTGACCAGGCAGGCCTGCGGCGGGTGCGCATAGCCGGACACGTCCCGCCACAGTTCGAGCAGCATCTCCGGGATCGGCGGCCAAGGCCTTCCGGTCAGCGGGTGGGTCGGCTGATAGCCATAGCCTTGCTCCTTGTCGGTGACCCAGCCCAGCGGGCCGCAATTGCTCATGCGCACGCTCATCTCCTTGCCGGTACGCGGCATTACCGGCACGAACAGCGGGGCTTCCTCCACGACTTTCCGGATATTTTCCACCAGCGCCTCCTGCATGGCGCGCGACAGATAGCCGGGCATATGGCGGACGCCTTTGGGCAGTACGAGCATCGCGTCGCTTGATCCGTTGGTCTGGAGACATCAGAATGCCACCGTCGAACGAAAACGGCGACCCGAAAGCCGCCTCCGACGCTGGCTGCGCGCTTTAACCCGCGATCTGGAATCCAAAGCCGCTTCGGCTGTCAGTCATCCTCGACCCGGCCGCGCATCTTCTTGATCGAGCCGCGACCCGCCTTGGTCTTCAGCCGTCTTTCGACCGCGCCCTTGGACGGCCTGGTCTTCTTGCGCGGCGGCGGCGGCGGTTCGGCGGCCTTGGCCACCAGTGCCGTCAGCCGCGCCCGGGCGTCCGCCCGGTTCTGCTCCTGCGTGCGGAAGCGTCCGGCTTCGATGACGATGACGCCGTCCTTGGTGGCGCGCTGGCCGGCGAGCTTGATGGTCCGTTCGCGCACCCGCTCCGACAGGCCCGGCGCATTGGCGGCATCGAAGCGCAATTGCACCGCCGTCGCCACCTTGTTGACGTTCTGGCCGCCCGGACCCGACGAACGGATGAAGTCCTCGTGCAGGTCGCCGGGACTAATCACCGCATCGTCGGTGATGATGATTTTTTCGTCGGCGTTCATGCCGCAGTCATGGCGCGACGGGCGAAAAAAGAAAAGGCCCGATCGAAGCCGGGCCTTGAAGCATCACCAGGGGCGACGGCTATTCAGCCGCGACCTGCATGCGTGGTGCGGCGCCGAGCACGGTGGCGTCGACATGGGGTTCGAACTTTTCGAAATTATCGACGAACATGCCGACCAGCCTTGCCGCCTGCCGGTCATAGGCAGGCTTGTCGATCCAGGTCGATCTCGGATCGAGAATGGCGCGGTCGACGCCGACAACCGTCACCGGGACGTCGAAACCGAAATTGGCGTCGGTCCGGAAGCCGGCCGCTTTCAACGAGCCGTCGAGCGCTGCCGCAAGCAGCGCCCGCGTTGCCTTGATCGGCATCCGCCTGCCGGTGCCGTAGGCGCCGCCGGTCCAGCCGGTGTTGACCAGCCAGCAATCGACGCCGTGGCGGGCGATGAGCTCGCGCAGCAGATTGCCGTATTCCGACGGATGCCGCGGCATGAACGGTGCGCCGAAGCATGTCGAAAATGTCGCTTCGGGTTCGGTAACGCCCTTCTCGGTCCCTGCCACCTTGGCGGTATAGCCGGACAGGAAATGGTACATGGCCTGCGCCGGGGTCAGCCGCGCGATCGGCGGCATCACGCCGAACGCGTCGGCGGTCAGCATGATGATATTCTTCGGGTGGTTGGCGCGCCCCGTCTTGCTGGCGTTGGGAATGAAGTGGAGCGGGTAGGCGCAGCGTGTGTTTTCGGTCAGCCCGCCGTCGTCGAAATCTGGCACGCGGCATGCGTCGAGCGCCACATTCTCCAGCACCGTGCCGAAGCGCTGGGTGGTGGCGAAGATCTCCGGCTCGGCTTCGGCCGAAAGCTTGATCGTCTTGGCATAGCAGCCGCCTTCGAAATTGAAGATGCCGTGCGGTCCCCAGCCATGCTCGTCGTCGCCGACGAGCGTGCGCGACGGGTCGGCCGACAACGTCGTCTTGCCGGTCCCGGAAAGGCCGAAGAAAACGGCCGCGTCGCCGGCGGGTCCTTCATTGGCCGAGCAATGCATCGGCATCACGCCTTTTGCCGGCAGCAGATAGTTGAGCACGGTGAACACCGACTTCTTCATCTCGCCGGCATAGGAGGTGCCGCCAATCAACACGATCATGCGCGAAAGATCGACGGCAATCACCGTTTCGCCGCGGGTGCCGTGGCGGGCGGGATCGGCGCGGAACGACGGCAGGTCGATGATCGTCAAATCGGGCATGAAATGCTCGAGTTCGGCGGCTGCCGGCCGGATCAGCAGATTGCGGATGAACAAGGAGTGCCAGGCAAGCTCCGTGATCACCCTGGTCGGCAGCTTCAACTCCTCGTCGGCGCCGCCGATCAGGTCCTGTACGTAAAGGTCCTTTCCAGCCGCGTGGGCGCGAAAATCGGCGAGCAGCGTATCGAACTGGATCGGCGAAATCGCCTTGTTGTTGTCCCACCACACATGCGGCGCCGTGCTTTCGTCGCGCACCACGAATTTGTCCCTGGGCGAGCGGCCGGTGTGCTGCCCGGTCTCGGCGGCAAGCGCGCCATGCGCGGTGAGTCGGGCCTCGCCACGGCGGATTGCCTCCTCGTAGAGCGCGGCCGCGCCGAAATTATAGCGCACCACGCCCGTGGTTCTCAGGCCGATCCGATCGATCGCACATGCAGGATTGCGTTTGCCGGCTTCCGACATGGGTGTCCCTTCTTCGATTTACCGCGTCTTTACCGGCGAATTCCGGAACCCCCATTTCAGGAGCTAAAAACGTCAAAACCAGAAAAGACGAATGATATCAAATCATTAATCGATTTAAATATTTTGAAAGTTGTTTAAATCGTTTATATGTGCAAAAACACTGATGGTTGCCCAAAGGATTGGCGATGTTCATTCGTCCAATCCGTGTCGAGGTACAATTGTGGCCGCCGGCATGCCGCGCGTGACAGCGGATAGCGTCTATGCCACATTTTGTACCTAATTTGTCCTGCAAAAGCCCCTTCTCGACGAAAGAAGGGACAGCTCATGAGGGAGCCGCTTGAAATGGCAACAATCGCGCTTGTCGACGACGATCGCAACATTCTGACTTCGGTTTCGATCGCCCTCGAATCCGAGGGTTATCGGGTCGAAACCTACACGGATGGGGCGTCGGCGCTGGAGGGACTGGCGGCGCGCCCGCCGAACCTCGCCATCCTAGACATAAAGATGCCGCGCATGGACGGCATGGAGCTGCTGCGCCGGATGCGTCAGAAATCCGACCTGCCGGTGATCTTCCTGACCTCCAAGGACGACGAGATCGATGAACTGTTCGGCCTCAAGATGGGCGCCGACGACTTCATCCGCAAACCCTTCTCGCAGCGTCTTCTGGTCGAGCGCGTCCGCGCCGTGCTGCGCCGCGCCAGCACCCGCGAGGCGGCGACCAAGGCGCCCAACCAGCAGGCTCGGTCGCTTGAGCGCGGCCAGCTTGTCATGGACCAGGAGCGCCACACCTGCACCTGGAAGGGCGAGCCGGTGACGCTTACCGTCACCGAGTTCCTCATCCTGCATTCCCTGGCCCAGCGCCCGGGCGTCGTAAAAAGCCGTGATGCGCTGATGGATTCGGCTTATGATGAACAGGTCTATGTCGATGACCGCACCATCGACAGTCACATCAAGCGACTCCGTAAGAAGTTCAAGGCCGTCGATGATGACTTCGAAATGATCGAAACCCTTTACGGAGTCGGATATCGGTTCCGCGAAGCGTAAATAGGCAATAGGCAGTAGGGAATAGTCGGTAGTCAGTTTTGAATGGTGCGAACGGCCCCTCAGCTTCGTCGCGATCTCACCCAGCCATTTCTCTATTCCCTATTGCCTACTCACTAATTACTAAGCGGGAGCTGCTATTCGATGGCAGTGGAAGTAGAGCGAGTGAGACGGTCGGGCGCCGCCAGGCGCCCGCCGCGGATTCTGCCCGCCTTCGTGTCGAAAATCACGGTGCCGATGCGCCGGTTTCTCGGCCATCACATCTTTTCCAGCCTGACGCGGCGCATCCTCTTTCTCAACCTTGCCGGCCTTGCCGTCCTGGTCACCGGCATTCTCTACCTCAACACCTTTCGCGACGGGCTGATCGACGCCCGTGTCGAGAGCCTGATGACCCAGGGCGAGATCATCGCCGGCGCGATCGCCGCCTCGGCGACGGTCGAGACCGATTCGATCAGCATCGATCCGGAGAAGCTGCTCGAATTGCAGGCCGGCGAAAGCCTCGGCCCGGGCTCCGATCAGCTCGACAACCTCGATTTCCCGATCAATCCGGAGCGCGTGGCACCGGTGCTCAGGCGATTGATCTCGCCGACGCGCACACGTGCCCGCATTTACGACCGCGATGCCAACCTGCTGCTCGATTCCCGCCATCTCTATTCGCGCGGCCAGATCCTTCGCTACGACCTGCCGCCGGTCGAAGAGGAGCAGCCGGACCTTCTGGAGCGCATCCAGAAATTCGTCTTCGATTTCTTCCGCAACAAGCAGCTGCCGGTCTATCGCGAGCAGCCGGGCGGCAATGGTGCCGCGTTTCCGGAAGTGGTCAAGGCGCTTACCGGTAGTCCGTCGACGATCGTGCGGATCTCGGAGCAGGGCGAGCAGATCGTTTCCGTGGCGGTGCCGATCCAGCGCTTCCGTGCCGTTCTCGGCGTGCTGATGCTGTCGACCGAAGGCGGCGACATCGACAAGATCGTCGCGGCCGAGCGCAAGGCGATCCTGCGCGTGTTCGGCATCGCCGCCCTGGTTACCGCCATCCTGTCGATGCTGCTGGCCTCCACCATCGCCAACCCGCTGCGTCGGCTTTCGGCGGCGGCGGTCAGGGTTCGCCGCGGCGTCAAGAACCGTGAGGAAATCCCCGACTTCTCCGACCGCCAGGACGAGATCGGCAATCTGTCGATCGCCGTGCGCGACATGACCAATGCGCTCTACGCCCGCATCGAAGCGATCGAAAGTTTTGCCGCGGATGTGTCGCACGAGTTGAAGAATCCGCTGACATCGCTGCGCAGCGCGGTGGAAACATTGCCGCTGGCCAAAAACGACAATTCGCGCAGCCGGCTGATGGATATCATCCAGCACGATGTGAGGCGGCTTGACCGCCTGATCACCGATATTTCCGATGCCTCCCGTCTCGATGCCGAGCTGGCGCGGGAAGACGCGGGAACCGTCGACCTGAAGAAGTTCATCACTGATCTGGTCGCCGTCTCGCGCGAGGCCACGCGCAACAAGAAGGCGGTCGAGATCGAATTCAAGGTCGCCAAACTGCCGCAGGGCGTGAAAGGCTACTTCGTCGTCGGCCATGATCTGAGGATCGGCCAGGTGATCACCAACCTGATCGAGAATGCCCGCTCGTTCGTCCCCGAGGAACGTGGCCACATCACCATATCGCTGGCACCCGCCGGCAAGTTCAACATCGTCACCGTCGACGACAATGGGCCCGGCATCCGGGCCGATAACATCGATCGCATTTTCGAGCGGTTCTACACCGACCGGCCGGCCGGCGAGGCGTTCGGCCAGAACTCGGGCCTTGGCCTGTCCATATCCAGGCAGATCGTCGAAGCCCATGGCGGCACGCTGAGCGCCGAGAACATCCCGGGCACCAAGCCTGGCGAGATCAAGGGCGCGCGTTTCGTGGTGACCCTGCCAGCCGAAGGCTGACCGATGAATTCCAATCACGCCTGGTCCGATCGTGCAGCCTGAAAACATTCACGGCACCGCGATCCTGATAGGTGATCGCGGCATTCTCATCACCGGACCGTCCGGCTTGGGCAAGACGACGCTGGCGCTGGCCTTGATCGATCATTGCAGCCAGCGCGGGCTGTTTTCGCGGCTGATCGGCGATGACCAGCTCTATGCCGCCGATTGCGAGGGGCGGCTGGTCTGCCGCGCACCAGCCAGCATAGCCGGCCTCGTCGAGGTGCCGGGATTCGGCCCCAAACCGATACGGTTCGAGCCAAGCTGCGTGATCGACCTCGTTATCAGGCTGGTGCCAGCCGGCAAAATGGCCCGCTTCCAGGAAGACTGCAGCGAACTCGTTGTCGGCGTACCAGTGCCGCGCATCGATCTTGCCGGGCGCAATGTCGCGGCGGCCTTGTCGGCAGTGATGTCGCGCCTGTCGATTGCGCCTTTCCTGTGATCCGTTTTCGATTTTTTGCTGCAATGCGTCAAATTGGCTTGGGCCGGCGCAATTTTGGGCTTGTCAACGGGCCTTGCGTCGACAAGATAGCGCTCCCGCCGCCTGGAATGGTCGGCGAGCATAAAATGCGCCTGTGAAGCGGCGATGACGGGAGCCACCAAAGAATGATCGGACTCGTGCTTGTAACGCACGGTCAACTGGCCGCCGAGTTCCGCAATGCCGTGGAACACGTCGTCGGGCCACAAGACAATTTCGAGACCGTGGCGATCGGTGCCGACGACGATATGGAACAGCGCCGCCGCGACATCATCGACGCGGTCGGCCGCGTCGATACGGGATCGGGCGTCATCGTTTTGACCGACATGTTCGGCGGCACGCCCTCCAACCTCGCCATTTCCGTGATGGAATCCGGCCGCATCGAGGTCATTGCCGGCATGAACCTGCCGATGCTGATCAAGCTGTCCAGCATCCGCAAAGGCGACAACATGACGGCCGCGCTGGATGAGGCGCAGGCTGCCGGCCGCAAATACATCAATGTCGCCAGTCAACTCCTGAGCAGCAAATGAGCGCGCTGTTGCCGGAAAAGGACAAGATCGTTCGCGACTTTCCGATCGTCAACCAGCGCGGACTGCACGCGCGCGCCTCGGCCAAATTCGTTCAAATCGCCAGCGGCTTCAACGCCACGGTCCAGGTCGAGAAGGACGGCGTCAAGGTCGGCGGCACCTCCATCATGGGCCTGATGATGCTGGCGGCGAGCCCCGGCTACTCGATCCGCGTCACCGCCACCGGCCCGGAGGCGGAAGAGGTCATCGATGCGCTGGAGCAACTGGTTGCTTCCCGTTTCGGCGAGGAATGCTGACGGCTTCGCCGATGGCGCCTGCTCGGCATGTTTGAGCCTTGCGGCGGTGAAGGAAATCGCATTTGTGCGACCCTAGCGTATTTTGTTCTTGCTTTGTGCCGGCAGCTATGCTACTAATTTGAGTATGGTGCTAATTGGCTCCATCGACCCGCCGTCGAGGCGGGTTTTTTTATTTCTGGCTTTGAAGCTGTTGCCGATCTGAGGTCTTAATGCATGTCGCGCAAGTGTGCAGCGGTTTTGCGATAACGACATGCATAAAGCAAGAATCTAAAGTATCCGTTTTGATCAAGGGGTTTTAGGGGCCCATTTTCTCTGCGCCTTGAGGAGAGCGTTTGCGAGGATGATGAGCTTTCGCATCAATGCGGTGATGGCGACCTTTGCGGGTTTTC